>NZ_VMSH01000039.1:0-1326 GCF_007713445.1 Pseudomonas sp. RGB
GCGCTGGGTTGGTCAGCGTGGCGGTGTAGGTGATGTTGCCGCCTTCAACGACCGAGTTATCGGCAGTCAGAGTGACGGTGGTGGTGTCGATCGAATCAGTAATCGTGGTGGTCGCTGGCGCAGGATTGGTTGCCAGATTTTCGAAGTTACCGCCGGTGGCGTTGGTGATCGTCGTATTGACGGTCGAGCCGTTGTTGTAGACGTCGTTGGCCGGAGTTTCAAACACCACCGAGCCCGCAGATTTACCCGCTTCGATAACGATGGTCTGGCCATTGCTCAACGTCAAGGTAACCGGAGTTTGGGCCGGGTTAGTCAACGTAGCGGTGTAAGTGATGTTGCCGCCTTCAACGACGGAGTTATCGGCAGTCAGAGTGACGGTGGTAGTGTCGATCGAATCGGTAATCGTGGTGGTCGCTGGCGTAGGGTTGGTCGCCAGATTCTCGAAGTTGCCACCGGTGGCATTGGTGATCGTCGTGTTGACGGTCGAACCATTGTTGTAAACATCGTTAGCCGGGGTTTCAAACACCACCGAGCCTGCAGATTTACCGGCTTCGATGACGATGGTCTGGCCATTGCTCAGCGTCACGGTGACCGGAGTTTGCGCCGGGTTAGTCAGCGTAGCGGTGTAAGTGATATTGCCGCCCTCAACAACCGAGTTATCGGCAGTCAGAGTGACGGTAGTGGTGTCAATCGAGTCGGTGATGGTGGTGGTGGCTGGCGCAGGGTTGGTCGCCAGATTCTCGAAGTTGCCACCGGTGGCGTTGGTGATCGTCGTGTTGACGGTCGAACCATTGTTGTAAACGTCGTTAGCTGGAGTCTCAAACACTACAGTGCCGCTGGACTTGCCTGCTTCGATGTTGATCGTCTGACCGTTGCTCAGCGTGACCGTCACAGCGGTTTGCGCAGGGTTGGTCAGCGTGGCGGTGTAAGTAATGTTGCCGCCTTCAACGACGGATGGATCTGCCGTCAGCGTGACGGTGGTGGTATCGATCGAATCGGTAATCGCGGTGGTCGCTGGCGCAGGATTGGTTGCCAGATTTTCGAAGTTACCGCCGGTGGCGTTGGTGATCGTCGTATTGACGGTCGAGCCGTTGTTGTAGACGTCGTTTGCCGGAGTTTCAAACACCACCGAGCCGGCAGATTTACCGGCCTCAATGACGATCGTCTGACCATTAGAAAGCGTCACAGTCACCGCAGTTTGCGCCGGGTTAGTCAGCGTAGCGGTGTAAGTAATATTGCCGCCTTCAACGACCGATGGGTCCGCCGTCAGCGTGACGGTGGTGGTGTCGATCGAGTCGGTGATGGTGGTAGTCGCTGGTGCTGGGT
>NZ_VMSH01000040.1:0-1102 GCF_007713445.1 Pseudomonas sp. RGB
GTGCTGCCCAACCAGCCCCTTGGCGATGCTGAAATAACGTTTCTGAAAGCGAAATCGGCTGTGATAAACCTTGGCCAGCACATCATCCGGCCCATATTCAAATTCCGATAGCTGCTGCGGATAAGCCCAGGGGCTTGCTCGGTACCGGTCCATAGGCACCTTGTAATCCAGTGCTTGGTGAGGGCGTTTTAAGTTATAGACCTCACGCCATTGATCAAACGCTGTTTGAGCATCCTTGATCGTGGAGAATTGACGCCCATCAAGCACCTCCGCTTTGAGTGAACGATGAAAACGCTCAATCTTTCCATTGGTTTGAGGGTGGTAAGGACGACTGAAGCTGATCCTGATCCCCAAGCGAATCAACCAGATACTTAGTTCTGTGATTTCTCCAGGGTTGCGTGGCGAGCCCCATGGCGGTCCATTGTCAACGTTGATGCGAGCCGGTAACCCAAAGCGCTGAAATACCTCGATCATCTTTTCCTTCACCGTGATTCCACGCTCGTTATCACAAGCTTGAATCGCCAAATTGAATCGTGAGTGATCGTCCAACAACGTCAGGGGATGGCATCGGCCTTCTTGTGTCGGGAAGTGCCCTTTGAAATCCATCTGCCAAAGATCGTTAGGTGCATCGTGTTCAAATCTCAGCTTTGCTTCTTGTTCCTTCTGAACAAGCTGAATCAGCCCGCATCGGTGCAAAACATTGGTGACGGTGCTAGGAGCAATCTGCTTTTTCAAAAGGCTGCTGATTGTGCGTCCGCCCCAAGCGGGATGTGCTTGCCTAAGCGCTATGACCTGCGCCTCCAAAGCTGGCGCGGTTAGCTTTGGGCTAGTCGCAGGTTTTCGGGATTTCTCTTGCAGCCCAGACTGCCCATGCATTTCATAGCGTTTCAACCACTTATAGGCCGTTTGCGGGCTGATGCCGAACCGTCGACACAGCTCTCGTTTATTGCTGCCGGGTTGCCGTGCTAAGGCAATGAACTCTTCTTTCAGGCTCATGGTATCTCTCGTGTCCCAGGGCATGATGGCTTTCCGGCGAAGTTGGCTCGCCAAAAGTGTCCACCATGTCCCCGCACACCCGTCAACCATGTGTCCGGTCCGTACA
>NZ_VMSH01000041.1:0-967 GCF_007713445.1 Pseudomonas sp. RGB
CAGTCAGTTTTGAATGCAGTTCCCAGGTTGAGCCCGGGGATTTCACATCCAACTTAACAAACCACCTACGCGCGCTTTACGCCCAGTAATTCCGATTAACGCTTGCACCCTCTGTATTACCGCGGCTGCTGGCACAGAGTTAGCCGGTGCTTATTCTGTCGGTAACGTCAAAACACTAACGTATTAGGTTAATGCCCTTCCTCCCAACTTAAAGTGCTTTACAATCCGAAGACCTTCTTCACACACGCGGCATGGCTGGATCAGGCTTTCGCCCATTGTCCAATATTCCCCACTGCTGCCTCCCGTAGGAGTCTGGACCGTGTCTCAGTTCCAGTGTGACTGATCATCCTCTCAGACCAGTTACGGATCGTCGCCTTGGTGAGCCATTACCTCACCAACTAGCTAATCCGACCTAGGCTCATCTGATAGCGCAAGGCCCGAAGGTCCCCTGCTTTCTCCCGTAGGACGTATGCGGTATTAGCGTCCGTTTCCGAACGTTATCCCCCACTACCAGGCAGATTCCTAGGCATTACTCACCCGTCCGCCGCTCTCAAGAGAAGCAAGCTTCTCTCTACCGCTCGACTTGCATGTGTTAGGCCTGCCGCCAGCGTTCAATCTGAGCCATGATCAAACTCTTCAGTTCAAACATCTTTGGGTTTTTAAGAAACCCTAAACTTGGCTCAGCAATCGTTGGTTACATCTTTGATTTCTCGCGGAGTAACTTGTGATGCTGATAATCTTGTTGACTATCAGTCTGACTCCACAAGCACCCACACGAATTGCTTGATTCAGTTGTTAAAGAGCGGTTGGTTAAGATCTTTCGTCTCAACCGAGGCGCGCATTCTACAGCAGCCTCATTTGCTGTCAAGTGATTATTTTCAGAAGTTTTCGAAGATTTCTTCAACAACTTCAACCACTTGCGCTTCCGATCTCTCGTTAGCGGGAGGCGAATTCTACAGCGTTACAC
>NZ_VMSH01000004.1:0-321807 GCF_007713445.1 Pseudomonas sp. RGB
GGCTTGTTGTGGCGAGCGGGCTTGCCCCGCGTTGGGCTGCGAAGCAGCCCCCAAACCCGCCATGAGCTTTACCTGAATAACCCCATCGCCTGGACGAGGGGCCGCTTCGCGCCCCAACGCGGGGCAAGCCCGCTCGCCACAACCATCACAAACCTGCGTAAGTCAGGATAAGCCCAACCCCTTGGCATCGTTTTTGCTTGGTGTTGATGTAGTAGCCACTTCACGATTCAAGTGTGTCGCGAGACCCCAGGTCCGCGATGCTTTTTTTTGACTGTTTCGTGTAGTAGCCACTTCACCAACTGACACAGGCGAAGCGAATGATCAGTCCCTCCATCACGGTTGCCCTTGAGGTCAATGGCCACATCCGCGAAGTCAGCGCCATGGCGGACACGCCGCTGTTGCTGGTGCTGCGCAATGACCTGGCACTCAACGGCCCCAAGTACGGCTGCGGCCTGGGCGAGTGCGGCGCCTGCACGGTGATCATCGACGGTGTTGCGGCACGCTCATGTGTGTTCCCGCTGGCGGGCGCGGCAGGGCGTGAGATCGTCACCCTCGAAGGCCTCGGCACACGCCAGGCGCCGCACCCGGTGCAGCAAGCGTTTATCGACGAGCAAGCCGCGCAATGCGGCTACTGCCTCAACGGCATGATCATGACGGCCAAGGCCTTGCTCGACCGCAATCCCAACCCCAGCGAAGCCCAGATCCGCAACGAGCTCTCGGGCAACCTCTGCCGCTGCGGCACCCATATCGAAATCCTGCGCGCCGTATTGCGTGCTGCTCACCTCTTGACCGTGGATGGCCGACCATGACCGATAGCCCCCTTTCCCGTGACCAGTGGCTGGCCAAGACGGGCGTCTTGTTGATCGTCGATGATGTGCTGCCGCCCTCCGGCCCGGTGGCCAAGGGCGGCACGCCGACCGTGAAACCCAAAGAGCTGGGGCTGTTTATCGCGGTCAACGATGACGGCCTGGTTTATGCGTTCAACGGCCATGTGGACCTGGGCACCGGCATTCGCACCTCGCTGGCGCAGATCGTCGCCGAAGAACTCGACCTGACGATGGACCAGGTCACCATGGTGCTGGGCGACACCGAGCGCGTGCCGAACCAGGGCGCGACGATTGCCAGCGCGACCTTGCAGATTTCGGCGATCCCGCTGCGCAACGCTGCCGCCGAAGCACGACGTTTTTTGCTGGCGCGGGCGGCGGGGCGCTGGGGCGTGAGCACCGCCAGCCTCAAGGTCGAAGCGGGCGTCATCCAGGCGGCAGACGGGCGCGCCACCACTTACGGCGAGTTGGTCAGCGGCCAGCATGACCAGTTACGCATCAGCGGCGATGCGCCCTTGAAAGCCATCGAGAATTACCGCTTGGTGGGCAAGGGCGCCGCGCGTGTGGATATTCCCGGCAAGGCCACGGGCGAGCTGACCTACGTGCACGACATGCGCGTGCCGGGCATGCTGCACGGCCGCGTCGTGCGCCCGCCGTATGCCGGTCTGGACTGCGGGGATTTTGTCGGCAATAGCCTGCTGAGTGTGGATGAGGCGTCCATCGCACATATCCCCGGCATTGTTGCGGTGGTGGTGATCCGCGATTTTGTGGGCGTGGTCGCGTTGCGCGAAGAGCAGGCGATCAAGGCCGCCCATGAGTTGCAGGTGCAGTGGAAGCCCTGGAATAAGGCCTTGCCGGACATGAGCGATGTCGAGCAGGCGATCCGTGACAACCCGCGGGTACGCCGCACGGTGCTCGATCAGGGCGATGTCGATGCAGCCCTGGCGGGCGCCAGCCAGCGGATGCAGCGCAGTTACCTGTGGCCCTATCAAATGCACGGCTCAATCGGCCCGTCCTGCGCCGTGGCCGACTATCAGGCCGCGGGCAGTCGCGTGTGGTCGGGCAGCCAGAACCCGCACCTGCTGCGCGCCGATCTGGCGTGGTTGCTCGAATGCGATGAAACGCTGATCGACGTGATCCGTATGGAAGCCGCCGGCTGTTACGGGCGCAATTGCGCGGATGACGTCTGCGCCGATGCGTTGCTGTTGTCGCGCGCGGTGGGCAAGCCGGTGCGCGTGCAACTGACCCGCGAACAGGAACACCTGTGGGAGCCCAAGGGCACGGCGCAGTTGATGGACGTGGACGGCGGCCTCAACGCCGACGGCAGCATTGCCGCGTACGATTTTGAAACCAGCTACCCCTCCAATGGCGCGCCGACCCTGGCGCTGTTGCTGACCGGCCGCGTCGAGCCCGTGGCGGCGATGTTCGAAATGGGCGACCGCACCTCGATCCCGCCGTATGACATCGACAACATGCGGGTGACTATCAACGACATGGCGCCCATCGTGCGCGCCTCGTGGATGCGCGGCGTGTCGGCATTGCCCAATACCTTTGCCCACGAATCCTATATTGACGAGCTGGCATTTGCCGCCGGCGTCGATCCGGTGGAGTACCGCCTGCGCTACCTCAAGGACGAGCGCGCCATCGACCTGGTCAAATCCACCGCCGAACGCGCCAACTGGTCACCGCGCACCGCGCCCATGCAAACCGCCAATGAAGACCATCTGTTGCGGGGCCGTGGCTTTGCGTACGCGCGCTACATCCACAGTAAATTCCCCGGCTTTGGCGCGGCGTGGGCCGCCTGGGTAGCGGATGTGGCCATCGACAAGCACACCGGCGACGTGTCGGTGACGCGGGTGGTGATCGGCCATGACTCGGGGATGATGATCAACCCGGCGGGTGTGCAGCATCAGATCCACGGCAATGTGATCCAGTCCACCAGCCGCGTGTTGAAGGAGCGGGTGACCTTTGAGGAATCGACGGTGGCCAGCAAGGAGTGGGGCGGATACCCGATCCTGACCTTCCCTGAAGTGCCGCAGATCGACGTGCTGATGATGCCGCGCCAGGACCAGCCGCCGATGGGCGCCGGTGAGTCGGCCTCGGTGCCCAGCGCGGCGGCGATTGCCAATGCGATCTATGACGCCACCGGGATTCGTTTTCGTGAGTTGCCGATCACCCCCGAGCGGGTGTTGGCAGCGCTGAATGCCGGCACCCTCGGCGAGCCTGCCACGTCGCCACAGAAACGCAAAAAATGGTGGTTCGGCGCGCTGTTTGCGACGCTGGGCGCCGTGATGGCCACGGCTTGGCCGTTTCACGGCGCGATCGCACCGATCGCCCCGCCCAGCGCCGGCACGTGGTCCGAGGCCACCCTGGAGCGCGGGCGTTTGCTGGCGGCGGTGGGCGATTGCGCGGTGTGCCATACGGCGCCGGGCGGCGCGACCAATGCCGGTGGGTTGGCGATGGAAACGCCCTTCGGCACCCTGTACAGCAGCAATATCACTCCGGATGTGAACACCGGCATCGGTGCCTGGTCGTACCCGGCATTCGAGCGGGCGATGCGTGAGGGCATTGGCCGTGACGGGCGCAATTTGTACCCGGCGTTTCCCTATACGGCGTTTCGCAATATCAATGAGGCGGACATGCAGGCGCTGTATGCCTACCTGATGTCGCAAGCGCCAGTGAGCCAGGCGCCGACGACGAATGCCATGCGCTTTCCGTTCAACATCCGGCCGCTGATGGCGGGGTGGAATGCGCTGAATCTACGGCGCGGTGAAATCACGCTGCAACCGGAGCGCGGCGAGCAGTGGAATCGCGGCAATTATCTGGTCAATGGTCTGGGGCACTGTGCGGCGTGCCATTCGCCGCGCAACCTGATGGGGGCCGAGAAGGGCGGCAAGGCCTTCCTGGCCGGCGGCAGCGTCGATGGCTGGGAGGCGCCGGCACTGAACGGTGTGTCCAAAGCACCGACGCCATGGACCGAAGATCAATTGTTCACCTACCTCAGCACCGGCTATTCCGACGCCCATGGCGTGGCGGCGGGCCCGATGGGGCCGGTGGTGAGTGAACTGGCGAAGTTGCCCAAGGCGGATATCCGCGCGATGGCGGTGTACCTGGCGTCGCTTAATGGCGAGGCGACGGCTGAGGCGCAAACCGTGGCGGCAGCGACGGTGCCCAATCCAAATGGCCGACGCGTATTCGAAGGCTCGTGCAAGGCCTGTCACGCCGACGGCCTGGGGCCGAAACTGTTTGGGGTCAGCCCATCATTGGCGACCAATACCAATGTGCACAGTGATCAGCCGGACAATTTGATCAAGGTGATTCTGCAAGGGATCAGCAACCCGGCGACCCAGGATCTGGGGTACATGCCGGGGTTCAAGGACAGTTTGTCGAATACGCAGGTGGCGGATTTGGTCGCCTATTTGCGTGGGCAATTTGCGCCGAATGCAGAACAGTGGACCGGGCTGGAACAGAAGGTCGCGCACCTGCGGGCCAACCCGGGCACCCACTGATATTCCAAAGCCGGTGCAGATCAAATGTGGGAGCTGGCTTGCCTGCGATAGCGGTGGGTCTGCACCGAAAATACTACCTGACACATCGCCATCGCAGGCAAGCCAGCTCCCAAAGGGATTAGAGCCGGTTTCTACAGTGAGCTTGGGGAGACGCCCCTCAGCACCAAATCAGTGATAAACCCCAGCCAATCCTGCTGCTGCCCCTTATCCGCCAGGTCTTCACCCAGAAACGAACTAAGGGTATGGCGGTTGGAGTTATAGAAGTAGCACAGCGAAGCGATCATCAAGTACACGTGCTTGAGGTCGATGTCCTGGCGAAACACGCCCTTTGCCTGGCCCGCTTCAATGATCGGGCGCAACACGCCTACCGCTTCGCCCGACAGCCGCCGCATTTCGCCGGACTGCTGGGCATGCTTGCCCTGGTGCAGGTTCTCGATGCTCAGGATCGCGACAAACTCGGGGTGCTTGACGTAGTAATTCCAGATAAACGCCACCAGGTCCTGCAGCGCCTGCACGGGCGCCTCCAGGTTGAGCTTGAGTTTGCTTTCGGCCTGGTTGAACTGCTCGTAGATGTGTTCCAGCACGCAGATGAACAGGTGTTCTTTGCTGCCGAAATAGTAATAAAGCATGCGGTCGTTGGAGTCGGCCTCCTTGGAAATGGTGTCGACACGCCCGCCGGAATAACCGTCGCGTGTGAACACCTTGACCGCCGCCTGCAAGATGCGCGCGCGTGTCTGGTCGGCCTGCTGAGCCCGAATACCGGTCTTCTTGATCACCATCTCAACGCGCCTTGCAGCCAGTCTGGGCGCGAAATATAGCATGGGCTTTTTTGCAGCCGTTCTGTGACCGACAAGTTCTGTAATAAAAACGCCATTGCACTGGGGATTGGATCCGAGTCGGGCTATTTTGGTGCGTCCCAATAACTAGAGTAGCCATGGATGAAATACCAACCCTTCAGCCGCACCTTAATCGCCACCGCTCTGGTGCTGACGGTCAGCGGTGTGCACGCCGCTTCCCAGGCCCCGGTGGGCGGTGAAAACGGCATGGTAGTCACCGCCCAGCATTTGGCCACTCATGTAGGGGTGGATGTGCTCAAGGCTGGCGGCAACGCAGTCGATGCGGCCGTGGCCGTGGGCTATGCGCTGGCGGTGGTGTACCCGGCGGCGGGTAACCTCGGTGGCGGCGGCTTCATGACCGTGCAACTGGCGGATGGGCGCAAGACCTTCCTCGACTTCCGCGAAAAAGCCCCCCTGGCGGCCACCGCCGACATGTACCTGGACAAAGACGGCAAGGTCGTCGAAGGCCTCAGCGCCAAGGGCCACTTGGCGGTCGGCGTGCCTGGCACCGTGTCCGGCATGGAAACTGCGCTGAGCAAGTACGGCACTCTAAAGCGCGCCCAAGTGATTGCCCCGGCGATCAAGCTGGCGGAAAACGGCTTCGAACTGGAGCAGGGCGATGTCGACTTGCTGCACACCGCCACCGGCGAGTTCGAGAAAGACAAAGACCTGCGCGGGATCTTCCTGCACAACGGCCAACCGCTGCAGGTCGGCCAGAAACTGGTGCAGAAAGACCTGGCCAGGACCCTCAAGGAAATCTCCGCCAAGGGCACCGACGGCTTCTATAAAGGTTGGGTCGCCAAGGCCCTGGTGGATTCCAGCCAGGCCGGCAAGGGCATCATCACCCAGGCCGACCTCGACAAGTACAAGACCCGCGAACTGGCGCCCATCGAGTGCGATTACCGTGGCTACCACGTGGTCTCGGCACCGCCACCGAGCTCGGGCGGCGTGGTGATCTGCCAGATCATGAACATTCTCGAAGGCTACCCGATGGCCGACCTTGGCTATCACTCGGCCCAAGGCCTCCACTACCAGATCGAAGCGATGCGCCACGCCTACGTGGACCGTAACAGCTACCTAGGCGACCCGGACTTCGTGAAGAACCCGATTGCCCACCTGCTGGACAAGGACTACGCCGCCAAGCTGCGCGCTGCCATCGAACCGCAGAAGGCCGGGGATTCCCAGGCGATCAAGCCGGGCGTGTCGCCGCATGAAGGCAACAACACCACGCACTATTCCATCGTCGACAAGTGGGGCAACGCGGTGTCGGTGACCTACACCCTCAACGACTGGTTCGGTGCCGGTGTGATGGCGAGCAAGACCGGGGTGATCCTCAACGATGAAATGGACGACTTCACCGTCAAGGTCGGCGTGCCGAACATGTACGGCCTGGTCCAGGGCGAAGCCAACGCCATCGCACCTGGCAAGGCGCCGCTGTCGTCGATGAGCCCGACCATCGTGACCAAGGACGGCAAGGCCGTGATGGTGGTCGGTACGCCAGGCGGCAGCCGGATTATCACCGCGACCTTGCTGACCATCCTGAATGTCATCGACTACAAGATGAACATCCAGGAAGCCGTCGATGCGCCGCGTTTCCATCAACAGTGGATGCCTGAGACCACCAACCTGGAGACCTTCGCGGTGAGCCTCGACACGCAGAAAATCCTCGAGAGTTGGGGCCACAAGTTTGCCGGGCCTCAGGATGCCAACCACCTGGCCGCAATCCTGGTGGGCGCGCCGTCCCTGGGTGGCAAGCCGGTGGGCAACAACCGTTTCTACGGGGCCAACGACCCGCGCCGCAATACCGGCCTGTCCCTGGGCTACTGAGGCGTGAGGTGGTGATGCAGGTGGGACAGCGCCAGGCTGTCATGGGATAACTGGGTGGCGGCGCCTTCGGCGCTGTCTCTGGCGGCCGGCATCACACGCTCGAACATGTGGTTTTCATAGGCCTGCACTGCTGCCGAGCAGTCAGGCGTCTGGAGCAGATGCTGATCGCCCTGACCGATGCGGTGCGTGAACGCATGCCTGCCGCCTACGCCGTGATGGTGCAGGGCACGGCGCAGGCGCTGCAGGGCTTCAGCGCTGAAGAAGAGGCGACGCTGCTGGCGTTATTGCTGCGCGTGAATGCCAACCTGGAGCGTGGTTTGGATTGAACATCCGCGCGGCTTTCAGGCTCTATCCCAAGAGCCCTGAAAGGACCGGACTGATGAAAGCGCTGAAAATCGCCACCTTCAATATCAACGGCATCCGTGCCCGTCTGCCCAACCTGCTGCAATGGCTTGAGCGCGAGCAGCCGGATATCGTCTGCCTGCAAGAGCTCAAGGCGCCGGAAAGCCTGTTTCCCTATACCGACTTCGAAGCGGCCGGCTACGGTGCGATTTGCCTGGGCCAGGCCTCGTGGAACGGCGTAGCAATATTGGCGCGCGATGCCCAGCCGCTGGAGAGCCGGCGCGGTTTGCCGGGCGATGACAGCGACACGCAAAGCCGTTACCTGGAGGCTGCGGTGCATGGCGTGTTGGTTGGCTGCCTGTATCTGCCCAATGGCAACCCGCAGCCAGGGCCTAAATTCGACTACAAGCTGGCCTGGTTCGAACGGCTGATCGCCTATGCCCAGGCGCTGCAAGCCAGCGAACATCCGGTGCTGCTGGCCGGGGATTTCAACGTGGTGCCCACCGACATCGACATCTACAACCCGCGCTCCTGGCTCAAGGACGCTTTGCTGCAACCTGAAAGCCGCGCGTGTTATCAGCGCCTGCTGGAGCAGGGTTGGACCGATTCGCTGCGCCATCTATACCCCGAAGAGCGCGTCTACACCTTCTGGGATTACTTCCGTCAGCACTGGCAGACCAACTCCGGGCTGCGTATCGATCACCTGCTGCTCAATCCCGCGCTCAAGCCTTACCTCAAAGACGCCGGCGTGGACGCCTGGGTACGCAACGAGCCGCACGCCAGCGACCATGCGCCGACGTGGATTCAATTGAGCACCCGCAAAAAGCGCTAACCGGCGCGAATAATGGCCAAGGCCTCGGCTTTGCCCAAGGGGTGCTGCATGCGTTGTGACAGGCGCGCCATGGCCTGCTGATGTTCGCAGGCAATCACGGCTTCCACTTGATCATCCCGGCACAGCAAGGCAATGAAGTCGTGACGATTCACCTCACCCTCCACGTGCAGGCGATTCCAGTGCTGCGGGTGGCCGAGCACTTCAAAGGTTTTGCCGAAGTGGTAGGTCCAGAAGAAGGGCGCGTCGGCGTAGACCTGCGTATCGCCGAGCATATTGCGCGCGGCCAGCACGGCCAGCTGCTGGGCCACGCGCCAGTGCTCGATGCGTGTTGGCTGCTGACGCCATTCAAAGGTCACGTTGTCGCCGGCCGCCCATAACCCGGGCGCCACCTGTAAATGAGTGTCTGCGTTCAGCGACTGGTCCTCGGCTTTGTCGACGCCGTGGATAAAGCCGGTGGCGGGTGTGACGCCAACGCCGATCACGACCAGGTCTGCCGCCAGGCGCTTGCCGTTTTTAAGCAGCACGGTACTCACTGCGCCGTGACCGTCGAAGCGTTCGGGCTCGGTGTTGCAGTGGAAGATCACGCCATTGTCTTCGTGCAATTGGCGAATGGCCGCACCGATGCGCTTGCCCAATTGCGCAGCGAGAGGAATGTCATGGCGGCTGACCACCTGCACCACCAGGCCACGTTGGCGCAAGGCGGACGCGGCTTCCAGGCCGATAAAGCTGTCGCCGACAATCACCGCGCACGCTGCCGACTGCGCTGCTTCGTCGATACGCGCCGCATCCTCGCGGCTGCGCAGCACAAACACTTGGCTCAATACCGCGCCGGGGATGTCCAGCGGTTGCGCTTCGCCCCCGGTGGCGACCAGTGCCGCGTCATAGTCAAAGTGACGACCGTCGGCGAGTTCGATGCGCTTGGCGTTGGCGTCCAGGCGCTGAACTTCGCCGTGAATGCCGATGGGCTGCTTATCCAGCAGTGGCGGCGTGTCTTCGGGCGTCATCTGGCCTGCGATCACGAATTTGCTCAGGGCGGTGCGGTCGTAGGCGGGAGCCTGTTCACGGTCGATCCACAGCAATCGTCCGCTGAAGCCTTGCTGGTGCAACGTCGCCACGGCGGCAGTGCCTGCCGCGCCAGCGCCGATGACCGCAAAACAGCGTTGTTCATCCCGCGCCGGCGCGGCGTCGGCTGCCATGGGCTCGTCGCCAACACTGACCACACCATCGTGCACCTGCACCGGGTATTGCTTGAGCCCGACCAGCGCCGGAGGTTCGATCACGGCGCCGCTGTCCACGGCAAACGCGGCTTTGTGCCAGGGGCAAATGATCCGCCCGTTACAGATCACACCTTCCTCCAGCGGTGCGCCGGCGTGCGGGCACTCGGCCTGGAAGGCGCGCACCCGGTCGCCGACACGCACCAGCAGGACAGGATGCTTTGCCGCGGTGACGCGAACGCCACGGTTTTCCGGCAAGTTAATCAGGCGGGCAACAATGCGCATGTTCATAGGCCAATCTCCTTTAGAAGATTGACTGGCGCCGAAGGAAATGGACTGCGTTGACCCGATGGTCGGTACTCAGGACTGGGCCTTACGCCAGCAGCTGCGCCACCGCTTCAAATGCCTTGGCGCGCCGCGCTTGCCAATGGCCGCCAATGATTACGGCGGGCTGCTGGTGCTGTTCGATCCACGCCAGGCTGGCCTGGAAAAACGCCCGACGATCAGCCAGTTCCGGTTGGCAGCGCTGGCCGTCGGCGGTCCATTCCACGTCCTCGGGGGACAACAACAGGTGCAGGTCGTAATGCCGGGCCAGGAGTTCGTCGTCCAGCCAGGCGGGGTAGTCGCCGAACAGCGTCTGGCTCCACAGTTTGTTGGTCAACAGGTGAGTATCGAGCACCAGCAAGTTGGGCTGTTCGGCGCGGGCCGCGTCTTCCCAGGCCAGTTGGCCGCGGGCAATCGCCGGAATGTCCGCCAGGGTGGTGTCGCGCTGATGATGGTCGATGAAATACCGCACGTATTCGCCAACCATCAGCCCGCCAAAGTGTGCATGCAGTTCAGCCGCCAGCCAGCTTTTACCGCTGGATTCGGGGCCTGCCAGTACCACCACTTTCATGCGTGCAACGCCGGATCGCTGCGCCATTCACGCCAGCCTTGCACGGCGATCGCGGTGAACAGGGCGTAAAGCGCGGCGGTGAGGTACAGGCCTTTGTAGAGGAACAGGCCGACGAAGATCACGTCCACGGCGATCCACAGCGGCCAGCATTGCACGCGTTTTTGCGCCATCCACATTTGCGCCACCAGGCTGAAACCGGTGAGAGCGGCGTCCAGCCACGGCTGGGCGGCGTCGGTCCAGTGGGCCATGGCCGCGCCGAGCAGCAAGCTGAAGACGGCGCCGACGGCCAGGCTGCTCATGATCGCGGGTGCGCCGAGGCTGCTGACCTGGCGGCCTTGCTTGACCTCGCCGGCGCGGGTCCATTGCCACCAGCCGTAAAGTTGCAGGGCGGCGTAGACCACTTGCAGGAGCATGTCGGAATAGAGTTTTACGTCGAAGAACACCCAGGTGTAGAGCAACACCATGACCAGCCCGATGGGCCAGCACCATGGGTTTTGTTTGACCGTCAGCCAGACAGCGATCACCCCCAGGGCGGCGGCGAACAATTCAAGCCCGGACATGGCGGTTCCTTGGGAGAGTGGGAGAGGGCGGCAATTGTAACCAGAGGTGAGGAATGTTTAAACGTGGATGTGGAGACATACACATCGCTGCGGTCATGACGGCTGGCGTGGTGTAACGGGGCGTGTGAGATCAGCGTTAAAGGCAGAGCATGGCGTGAGTGGCAGAGGTAAAAGCTGAGTAACACCCCTTCAACCTGATGCACCGAGAACCAACTGTGGGAGCGGGCTTGCTCGCGAAGGCGGTGTGTCAGTGACACATGAGCTGACTGACCCACCGCCTTCGCGAGCAAGCCCGCTCCCACAAGTTGACCGAGTTCAGCCGCCAGTCCCGCACTGCTTGGCTTTTCTGTGGGAGCTGGCTTGCCTGCGATGCAGACACCTCGGTCCAGCAGGTACACCGGGTTGATGCCATCGCAGGCAAGCCAGCTCCCACATTTGAATGGATTCAGCTTCAAGGACCAGGTCGGCTGTCAGGCCGCCTCGCTTCCGCTTTTGATCTAACCACTCAGGTCGGCTACTAGGCCGCCGTGCTTTGCTTTTGATTTTGATCTTAGGCGCCCCGTTAAACCACGCTGGCCGAACGCAGGTAGTACGGAGCGGGTAAACCGGCAGGACGCCGGTTTAGCCGCGACGGGGCAGGGACGGCCCGTCGCGGCGGCCCGCGGAGTAATGCCTGCGTGAGGGCACACCGAGCCTAGGCGAGGTGCCGAGTGGTGGGGCAAGAGCGTTTTGGTTACTTTTGCGCTTTTCAAAAGTGACCCGCCGTAAGGGCGGAACCAAAAGCCGCCATCACCCAAACAACGGATATGTACACCCCGCTCTAACCCCCCCCAAAAAAAGCTAAACCTTGAACTGCCGCAGCAACCCGTCCAACTCCTCACTCAACCCACGCAAATGCGCACTCGCCACGCTGGATTGCTCCGCCGCCAGCGCAGTGCTGTGCGACAACCCGGCCGCCTGCGTGACGTTCTGATTGATATCCTCCACCACATGCGCCTGTTGCAAGGTCGCGCTGGCAATCGAGGCATTCAGCCCGTTGAGGTTACGCAACGCCTGGCCAATGGCGGTAAGACTGGCACCGGCCTGCCCAGCCTGTTCAATCGTCAGCTGCGAAGCGCTATGGCTGTCACTGATCACCTTGACCGCCGCTTCCGAGTGACCCTGCAGACGCTCAATCATCACTTGGATTTCAGCAGTGGATTTTTGCGTACGCTGAGCCAGCAAGCGCACTTCATCGGCGACCACCGCAAACCCACGGCCCTGTTCCCCGGCACGCGCGGCCTCAATGGCCGCGTTAAGTGCCAGCAGGTTGGTCTGGTCAGCGATGGAGCGGATCACTTCCAGCACACCACCAATCTGCGTGCTCTCGCTGGACAAGGTGCGAATCACCTCCACGGCCTGGCTGATGGTGCCGGAGAGCTGGTCGATCTGCTGCAAGCTACCGTCGATATTCACCTGGCCCTGCTGCGCCTGGGCCTGGGCATCGCGCATCTCACTGGCCGCATGTTCGGCGTTTTTTGCCACGTCCTGCACGCCATAAGTCACTTCATTGATCGCCGTCGCCACCAATTCCATCTGCTGCGACTGCTGCTGGCTGCGGTCATGCGCCTGGCTGGCGTTGTTGCCCAGTTCCGTGGACGACTGGCCCAACGCATTGGCGCACACCTGCAGCTGGCCGACCACCTGGCGCAGCTTGGCGGTAAAGCTGTTGAAGTGCCGAGACAGCTGGGTGACTTCGTCGCGCCCGTGGGTGTCGAGGCTGCGCGTCAGGTCGCTTTCGCCACTGGCGATATTGGCCATGGCGTTTACCGCCGCCTGCAACGGCGTCACGATGCTGCGCGCAATCAGGGTGACCAACACGGCCATCAGCAGGGCGATGCCCAGGCCAATCAGCGAGGCCTTCCACACCTGGCCTGTGAACTCGGCCTGCACATCATCCACGTACACGCCGGAGCCGATAATCCAGCCCCAGGGTTCGAACAGCTGGATGTACGAGGTTTTTTCCACGGGCGCTTCGGCGCCGGGTTTGGGCCAGCGATAGTTGACGATGCCAGCGCCCTTGGCCTTGGCCAGGGTCACGAATTCGTTGAACACCGCAAAGCCGTCCGGGTCGCGGATCGCCGAGAGGTTCTGGCCATCCAGCTTGGGGTTGGCCGCGTGCATGATCATCACGGGCGTCAGGTCGTTGATCCAGAAGTAATCGTCGTGGTCGTAGCGCAGGCCACGCACCGCGCTCAGGGCCTGTTGCTGCGCGGCTTCACGGCTGAGCACGCCGGTTTTCTCAAGGTTCTGGTAATAGGCCAGCACCCCGCTGGCGGTCTGCACCACGTGCTGGGTCTGCTGGCGTTTGGCCTGGTAAAGGTCGCCGTGGATCTGCTTGAGCATCAACAGCCCCAACGTCAGCAGCATCAACACGGCGACTATCAGGATCAGCCAGAGGCGGCGGCTGATCGACATGCTGCGCAAACTGTTCATCGTCCTGTCACTCCATGCTTTTTATAATTGTGGGCGCCGCATCGACATTTCCGGCTTGTCTGATAGGCTTTCGGCCTGTAATTGAAAAACCTGAGTACTCCCTGATTTTTCACGAAATTTTTGCAGGGCGATGTTGAAAATCAGCAGCGGAACTTGAGTGCGCTTGTCGTCAGTGAACTATTAAAAAGACAGTCAAGGCATGCCGACAGGCATGACCTTTGGGGGATACATGGATTTTTGGACCGCCATACAGGCATTGATTCTTGGCGTGGTGGAGGGGCTGACAGAGTTCCTGCCCATATCCAGCACCGGGCACCAGATCATCGTCGCCGACTTGATCGGCTTCGGCGGCGAACGCTTTGATGCGTTCAACATCATTATTCAATTGGGCGCGATCCTGGCGGTGGTCTGGGAGTTTCGGCGCAAGATCCTCGACGTGGTCATCGGCTTGCCGACCCAGCCCAGTGCCCGGCGTTTCACGGCTAACCTGATCATCGCGGTGGTGCCGGCCATCGTGCTGGGGGTGATTTTTGCCGACCTGATCAAGCATTACCTGTTCAACCCGATCACCGTGGCCACCGCCCTGGTCGTGGGTGGCGTGATCATGTTGTGGGCTGAGCGCCGCGACCATGCGGTGCATGCTGACACCGTGGACCAGATCACCTGGAAAGACGCGCTCAAGGTCGGCCTGGCGCAGTGCCTGGCGATGATTCCGGGCACCTCACGCTCCGGCGCCACCATCATTGGCGGCCTGTTGTTCGGCCTGTCACGCAAGACCGCCACCGAGTTTTCGTTTTTCCTGGCGATGCCAACCATGGTCGGCGCGGCCCTGTATTCGGGCTACAAGTACCGTCACTTGTTCCAGCCCGATGACCTGCCGGTGTTTGCCATCGGGTTCGTCACCTCATTCATCTTTGCGATGATCGCGGTCAAGGCCTTGCTCAAGTTCATCGCCAGCCACAGCTATGCGGCCTTTGCCTGGTATCGCATCGCGTTCGGCGTGCTGATTCTGGCGACCTGGCAGTTCGGCTGGATCGACTGGTCGGCGGTCAAGCCATGAACATTCAGCATCCGCGCCTCAAGGCGCTGCTCTTTGTGCTGCTGTGCGCCGCGCCGCTGCTGGGGGCGGCGCTGGTGTGGCATCGCGGTGAGACCGTGATTCCGCTGGCCGCTTATGGCGTGGTCAGCGTGGTAGCGTTTTTTCTCTACTGGGGTGACAAGCGCAAGGCTCAGACAGCAGGCCCGCGCGTTCGCGAAAACATCTTGCACGCCGTGGAACTGGCCGGCGGATGGCCCGGGGCGTTGATCGCCCAGCAGGTGTTCCGGCACAAGACGCGCAAAGTGTCGTACCAGGTGCTGTTCTGGGTCATCGTGTTGCTGCACGAGGTGTTCTGGCTCGACCAGTTATTCCTGGGCGGCACGCTGCTTTCAATCTTCTAGCAACAGCCCGATCTGCGTGCGCTTGGGCAGTTTGCTCACCACCAATTGGTGAGAACGCTGCAACAGGCCACGCAGTTCCTCGGCGCCCAGCGGGTAGGGCGTGTTCATGATGATCCACTGGGCCCGCGCCAGATAAGGCGCCGGATGAATGCCGGGGCGGTCGACATGGCCGAGGAACAGGTCCTTGTCGACCTTGAACGCCAGCGATTCGCCCCGCAGGTTCTGCACGGCGAACATCTTGTTGCCGGCGATCGAGAACACCCGCACGCCGCCCCATTTGTAGTCTTCCCGCGCGCCGGGCAGGCTCAGACAGAAGGCGGCGACGTGTGCTTCAGTCATTTTCATAGCAAGCGGTCTCCGCAGTCCTTGAAGGCTTCTTCCAGGTAGTCGATCCAGGCACGAATGGCCGGCAGTACGCCACGGCGATGCGGGTACACCGCCTGCAACCAGCCGCCCGGTGACGACCAATGCGGCAGCAGCTGCACCAATTGGCCGCTGGCCAATTCCTCTTCGCAGTACATCATCGGCAAGACCGTGAAGCCCAGGCCCTTAAGGGCACAGGCCTTGCGCACGATGAAGTCGTCGATGCCCAGGCGGGCTTCCAGCGCGAGGTCCTGGGCATTGCCTTGCGGGTCGATCAGGCGCAGGTGGACCAGGCGGTCGGCCTCCAGGGCGCCGAGTACCGGCAGTTGCTTGAGGTCTTCGAGGCTGTCGATGTGCCGACCCTGGATGAATTCAGGGCTGGCCACCAGCAGGGTCTGGGCCTGGCGCAGGCGCTTGGTCACCAGCAGCGGGTCTTCATCGCCCGACTCGCGCACGCGCAGGGCCACGTCGATGCCCTCAGCCACCAGGTCGACACGGCGGTTCACCAGCGTCATCTCCAGCTGTACCAGCGGGTGGGCGGCGAGAAAACCGGCAACCATGCCCGGCATCATGTGCTGGGCCATGCCCACCGGGCAGCTTACCCGTAGGCGCCCGCGCGGTTCGCTGGACATACTGGCCACGGCCTCGTCGGCCATTTCCGCTTCCAGCAGCATGGCCTGGCAATGGCGCAAATAACGCTCGCCGACCGCAGTGAGGGTCAATTGGCGGGTGGTGCGCTGCAACAGGCGCGCGCCGAGGCGTTCTTCCAGCTCGGCAATACGCCGTGACAGCCGTGACTTGGGAATCCCCAGTAGCCGGCCGGCCGCCGCAAAGCCGCCGGCCTCGACGACTTTGGCGAAATAGTAGAGGTCGTTGAGGTCTTGCATGGTCAACCTATTGTCCTGTCAGTGGGACGAACTATCCGCGTCTGGAGAGGGCAAATCCACTACAAAAAAAGCGAGCGCCGTGTGGCTGCTCGCGTTGGACGTGATTAAGCGCTTAGAACTGCGCGCCCGCCATCAGCACATATTTCACATGCACGTACTCTTCGATTCCGTAGTAGCTGCCCTCACGGCCATAGCCGGATTGCTTGATGCCGCCAAAGGGAACCGACGCGGTGCCGACCGAACCCGAATTGAGGATGACCATTCCCGCCTCCAGCTGGCGCGACAGCCGCAACGAACGCCCCAGCGCGCTGGTGTAGGCATACGCCACCAGGCCAAACTCGGTCTGGTTGGCGCGCGCGATGACTTCCTCTTCATCCTTGAATGAGTAGATGGCGAACACCGGCCCGAAAATTTCCTGGGTGGCCAGCGGTGAGTCGTCGCGCAAACCGGTCACCACGGTGGGTTCGTAGAACAACCCGCCCCTGGCGTGGGGCTTGCCGCCCATCAGCACGTTGGCGCCGGCAGCTTTGGCGTCTTCCACCAGGCGCACGACTTTGTCAAAACCCAGTTGATTGACCAGCGGCCCGACCACAAAGTCTTCGCGCAGGCCTTGATCGACATCGATTTTGGCAACGGCCGCCTGCACCCGTTGGACGAAGTCCTCGAAGATGCTGTGCTGCACAAAAATCCGGTTTGGCGAGATACACACCTGGCCGCTGTTGCGCAGTTTGGCGCTGACCAGGCCCTTGACGGCCTCATCCAGGTTGGCGTCCTGGAACACGATAAACGGCGCGTTGCCGCCCAGTTCCAGGGTCATTTTCTTGAGGGTGGCCGCGCATTGCGCCGCAAGCAATTTGCCGACAGCGGTGGAGCCGGTAAAGGTGATTTTGCGAATGCGCGGGTCGGCGGTGAAGATCAGGCCGATCTCCTTGGGATCGCCGACCACCACTTCCAGCACGCCGGGTTCGATACCGGCCTTGCGCGCGTATTCCAGCAGCTTGAAGGCGGTAAGCGGCGTGTCTTCGGCAGGCTTGATGACCATGGTGCAACCCGCCGCCAAGGCGGTGGCGACTTTGCGCGTGATCATCATGAACGGGAAGTTCCACGGGGTGATCGCCGCAACAGGGCCGACCGCTTCCTTGGTCACCACCACGTTGGCGTTGCGGTCGTGGGTGGGCAGGGTGTCGCCATACACGCGCTTGGCTTCTTCGGCGTACCACTCGATAAAACCCAGGCCGTAGTCGATTTCGCCACGGGCTTCGGTGAGGCACTTGCCGTTTTCGCGGCACAGCAGTTCGGCGAAGGCTTCCTTGTCGGCCTTAACGGCGTCGTGCCAGCGGCGCAGGATCTCGCTGCGCTCCTTGGCGAGCTTGGAAGACCATTCCGGGAAGGCCGCGCAGGTGCGCTCGACCGCCGCTTTGACCTCAGCCGAGGTGTTCTTGGCAACGCGGCCGATTTCTTCACCGGTAGCGGGGTTGTAGACGATAAGCATGAGGGCATCTCCGAGGGCTGAACGTGTTGTTTCAGGCTACGGAAACGGGCGGCTTGAGCGAATATCCAAACCAATCTGCTGATTGCCTATTCCTATGAGTGCATAGCCACGGCGACGATTGCGCAGTAACGTGCGGTTTTCGCCAGGAGCCTTGCACCATGGGCCGCACTCAACGAATCATCGAGCTGATGAGCGCCCTGGCGCCTGTCGAAGGCTATAACCTGACCGCGTTGGATGACGTGCGCTTTTTGCGTTCCAACCGGCCCTTGCATCGGGTTCCGGTGCTCTACGATCCCGGCATTGTGATTGTCTGCCAGGGGTGCAAGCGCGGCTTTCTGGGGGAAGACATTTACCTGTATGACGCGCAGCATTACCTGGTGGTCTCGGTGCCTGTGCCGTTCACCATGGAAACCGAGGCCAGTGAAGAAGAGCCCATGCTGGCGGTGTACCTGCGGCTGGATTTTACCCTCGCCGCCCAATGGATGGTGGCGCTGGATGACTTCCCTGACCTGGTTGAGGCCAAGCCCCGCGGCATGTATTCATCGCCCATGGATGAGCCGCTCAGCGAGTCGTTGCTGCGTTTTCTCGAAGTGATGCGTGTGCCGATGGACGCGCAGCTCCTCGGCCCGTCGCTGGTGCGCGAAATCTACTACCGCATCCTCACGGGCGCGCAGGGCGGCTCGATGCGCGCCGCGCTCAACCAGCAGGGCCAGTTCGGCAAGGTCGCGCGGGCGATCCGCAAGATTCACGGCTGCTACCACCAGCACCTGGACGTGGAGACCCTGGCGGCGGAAGCCAGGATGAGTGTGCCGAGTTTTCACGCGCACTTTCGCACGGTCACGGACACCTCACCGATGCAATACCTCAAGTCCACGCGCCTGCACCAGGCGCGCTTATTGATGTTGCGCAACGACATCACCGCCGCCACGGCGTGTGCCAGGGTCGGCTATGAAAGCGCCTCGCAGTTCAGCCGTGAGTTCAAACGCTTTTTCGGGCGCACGCCGCAGGCAGAGATCCAGTGGATGAAGCGCACCTATGCACTGCCGGCGCCTACGTCGGCGTCGATTTATGTGTCGTCCCACTGAACAGGGTCATCAGCAAGGCCAGCCCGGCAAAGGCCGCGCCGGTGAGGGCTTGCCCCTGCCAGCCGTAGTGCTGCGAGGCGAAAGCGCCCGCCGCCGAGCCCAGGGCGCCGCCGATAAAATAGACCACCATGAACACGGTGTTCAGGCGGCTGGTGGCTGAGGGTTCCAGCGCCAATACGCGGGTCTGGTTGGCCAGTTGGTTGGTCCGGTTACCCAGGTCAAGGAAGGTTGCCGCGATCAGGATGGGCCACCACCAACCGCTCAGCCCAAGGCTGTAGATCAGGATAAACGCCACCAGCACCGTGGTGATGCCGGCGCGTTCGAGCAAGCGCCCATGGCGCCGGGTTTGCTGGCCAATGGTCGAGGCGCAGAGGATGCCGACGATGGCCGACAGCCCCACAAGGCCTGCCTGGGCACTCGTAAAGCCATACGGCGGCAAGGCCAGCAAGGCGGCCATCGAGCCCCAGAACACATTCAATGCACCGAATACCAGGGCGCCCTTGAGCGCCGATTGGCGCAGGGTCGGGTATTGCCTGGCCAGGCCCCAGAGGGATTTGAGCAAGGCGCCATACGCGAGTTTGCTGGTGGAGATCGACACTGGCATGCGCGTCAGGATTGCCATAAACAGCAGCACATCCAGCGCCGCGGCCACCGCAAACATGCCGCGCCAGCCCAGCCAGCCGCTGACCACGCCGCTGACCGTCCTGGCCAGCAAGCCACCGGCCGACAAGCCGCTGACCATCAGGCCCAGCACCGCGCCTTTCTGTTCGAGGGTACTGAGGTCGGAAGCGGCGGGAATGATCACCTGCGCGCTGATCCCCGACAGCCCCAGCAGCCCGCTCGCCACCAGCAGCCAGGTATAAGACGGCGCCGTGGCCGAGGCCAGCAGGCTGATGAAGTTCAGGCACAGCACGACCAGGATCAGGGTGCGTCGGCTGATCCGGTCGCCCAGCGGTACGAACAGCAGCAGGCCGCAGGCATAGCCCAGTTGCGTGAGCATCGCGATCTGCCCGACGTGCGCGGTGGACACCGCAAAGGTATTGGCGATCAGCGGCAGCATGGCCTGGTTGTAGTAAATCGTGGCGACCGAAAACCCGCAGCAGATGGCGAGGATCAGGGTCAGGCTCTTGGTCAGGACGGGAGAGGGTGGGTGCATGGCGTGGCCGGTGGCTGTCGGATCTGCCGGCGAGAATGAAGCGAAGCGCGGGCGAAATCCAGTGCGTCAGCGCTTCAGGCAAGAACCTTGTTGGATTGAATGTTGGCGGTGAAAGGATTGTCCTGCTGGCAGGACGAACAATCGCATTTAAGCTGGCTAATCGTTTATTGGGTTCATGTGTAGGATCAACCTCATTCGATCGCCTAGCCGCGATCCTCACTTGGAGATCCCGCATGAAACTGTTGCATATCGATTCCAGCATCCTCGGCGACAACTCGGCTTCGCGTCAGCTCAGCGCTGGTGTGGTCAAGGCCTGGCAAGCGGCTGAGCCGGGTGTGGAAGTGACTTACCGTGACCTGGCAAGCGAAGGCATCAGCCACTTTTCGGGCCTGACCCTGGCCGCCCTGGGCACTGCGGCTGAATTGCGCGACGCGGTACAACAGCACGAGGCTGAACTGAGCGCGTCGTCGCTGGCTGAATTCATCGCCGCCGACGCGGTGGTGATCGGTGCGCCGATGTACAACTTCTCGGTGCCTTCCCAGCTCAAGGCCTGGATCGACCGCATCGCCGTCGCCGGCCAGACCTTCCGTTACACCGAAGCCGGCCCTGAAGGCCTGTGCGGTGGCAAGAAGCTGATCATCGTCTCGACTGCGGGCGGTCTGCACGCCGGTCAGGCAAGCAACGTCGGCCACGAAGACTATTTGAAGCTGGTGTTTGGCTTCCTTGGCATCACCGACATCGAGTTCGTCCGCGCCCAAGGCCTGGCCTACGGTGAAGAAGTGCGCAGCAAAGCCCTGAGCGACGCCAACGCCATGATCAACGAACAATTGTTCGCCGCCGCGTAAGGCTTGTGTAAATTTCGCGTCTGCTCGGTTCCAATCTGAAGTCGGGCGCCTAAACTCTGTATTCTGATCGCCTCAAAACGACCGGAGTACGGAGTTTTTTCGTTTACCCGCTGTCACTACTTTGGCCCAGGTTATGCACGCATGGGTTTATCACCCGCCGTGAGCGCCTTGAACCATGGACTTTTCATATAGATCTGCCGCGGGTGTTGACGTGGTCGCGCAGCAAAGGTGGACATCCCCATGATGCGTCTTTGTGCTGTTTTGGTTCTCTCCCTGCTCGGTGGCCTGATTTCAGTGCACGCCGCCCCAGCGCCGCACCCGCATTGGAGTGTGGGCTTCCATCGCATGACCTTTCTCGACCCGCTGGACCAGCAGCCGATGAAGGCCATCGCGTTTTATCCGTCGACCGACGATGAACACAGCACTGCGTTGGGCGCCTATCACGTCGCCGCCACCGAAGACTCCAAGGTCGCCATCGGCCGCTTCCCGATGCTGATGCTGTCCCACGGCAACACCGGTACGCCACTGGCCCTGCACGACCTGGCCACGTCTTTGGCGCGCAAGGGCTTTGTGGTGGTGGCCGTATTGCACCCCGGCGACAACTACAAGGATCACAGCCGCCTGGGCACCGTGAGCAACCTGTATGGCCGGCCTATTCAGATCTCCGAAGCGATCACCGCCACCCTCAGCGACCCGATGCTGTCGCCGTTCGTCAACGTCGATCAGGTGGGCGTGATCGGTTACTCCGCCGGCGGCGAAACGGCGTTGATCCTGGCCGGCGCCAAGCCGGACTTCGACCGCCTGCGCCGTTATTGCCAGGAGCGCCCGGAGGACCGCGACGCGTGCACCACCAAAGGCGAACTGGTGGTGGATCGCGACGACTTGCAGCCACAGGCCGACCCGCGCATTCATGCCTTGATGCTGATGGCGCCGTTGAGCCTGATGTTTGGCCGCCATACCCTGGCGGATGTGCATGTGCCCGTGCTGCTCTACAGCGGCGACGGCGACAAACTGGTGGCGGTGGACAAGAACGCCGCTGCCCTGGCGCGCAAACTGCCGGAGCCGCCGGATTTCAAACTGTTGGCGGGCGCCGGGCATTTCGTGTTCATGGCGCCGTGTGACAGCGACCAATTGGTGGCGATGCCGGCGATCTGCACGGATGCCGATGGCGTCGACCGCGAAGGCATCCACCGCGACCTGATTTCAGAAGCGGGGCGCTTCTTCTCCCACACGCTGGGCCAAGCGACCCGCGCCGGTATGCAGACCGCCGATCAGTAAGCGCGGCGCTTGAGCAACACGGTCAGCCCCAGCGCCGTGACCGATAACAGCGCGGCGCAAAAGAAGATCCAGCCGTAGCCGAGGTTCAGGGCCACGGCGCCCATCAATGGCCCGGCAATCGCCAGGGCCAGATCAAAAAACACCGCATAAGCACTCAAGCCGGCGCCACGGCTGCTATTGGGCACCTGCTTGATGGCTTCGACGCCCAACGCCGGGTACACCAGCGACAAGCCAAAACCCGTCAGCCCGGCACCGATCAACGCAACCCCGGTTGAGGGCGCCAGCCACAGCAGCGTAAGGCCCAGGGTTTCGATGGTCATGCAGGCAATCGCTGCACTAAACCCGCCAAAACGGCTGATGGCGGAGATAAACACCAGGCGCGACAGGATAAAACACGCGCCAAATACCGTCAGGCAATACGCTGCCCCGGCCCAGCCGCGATTGAGGTAATACAGGGTAATAAAGGTGGTCAGCGTGCCGTAGCCAATCGACGCCAGGCACAGGCTGGTGCCGAATGGCGCAATGCGCCCGAACACCGCCCAAAAGGGCAGTCGTTCGCCGCGTACCACGGGGACCGAAGGCTTATTGCGGATCAGCACCAGACCCAGCGCCGCCAGCACCGTCAAAGCGATGCCAAGGCTGGTGTAGCCGTAATCCGCCACCATCACCACCCCCAGCGGCGCGCCAATCGCAATGGCGCCGTAGGAGGCAATGCCATTCCACGAAATCGAGCGCGCCGTGTGTTCAACGCCCACCGCGCCCATGCACCAGCTGATGGTGCCCACGCCTATCAGCCCTTGAGCCACGCCAAGCAACAGCCGGCCGACGATCAGGATGCCCAGGCTCAGCGCGGGCAGGCTCTCGACCAGCGTCGCAAAAAACGTCAGCACACCGCTGACCAGAATACCGGCCAGGCCCAGCACAATCGCCCGCTTGGTGCCGACATTGTCGGACATGCGTCCAGCCATCGGCCGGCTGAGCAGGGTGGCCAGGTACTGCGAACCGATGGTGACCCCGGCCACCACCGCGCTAAAACCCAGGTTTTCATGCACATAACCCGGGATCACCGCGATCGGCAGGCCGATGCAGATAAAGGCGATGAAGGTGTAGAAGACGATGGAGACGATCTGCAGGGTGATCGACAGTGAACTGGGGGCGGTGGCAGGCATGGTCACTCGTTCGCGGGCGGGCGGTGACGGCATGATGGCAAGGGCGTGGGGGAAAAGGAAGCAGGCTAACTAGTTTGTTTGATGGCTGGGTTTATTGTGGTGAGCGGGCTGCTTGTGGCGAGCAGGCTTGCCCTGCGTTGGGCTGCGCAGCAGCCCCAATAAAAAACACCGCGTTCTGCCAGGCAGAACGCGGTGTTTGATTTTAGGGCCGCTTCGCAGCCCAACGCAGGGCAAGCCTGCTCGCCACAACAAGCCAGCTCACAGGGCAAGCCAGCTCACTACAGTGACGTTACTTAGAACACCACGCCTTGGCTGCGCAGGTAGTCGTCGTAGGTGCCGCTGAAGTCGATCACGCCGTTGGCGCTCAGCTCGATGATGCGGGTGGCCAGGGACGATACGAACTCACGGTCGTGGCTGACGAAGATCAGCGTGCCCGGGTAGTTTTCCAGCGCCAGGTTCAGCGCTTCGATGGATTCCATGTCCAAGTGGTTGGTCGGTTCGTCCATGATCAGCACGTTCGGCTTTTGCAGGATCAGCTTGCCGAACAACATGCGGCCTTGCTCACCACCGGAAATCACCTTGACCGACTTGAGAATCTCGTCGTTGGAGAACAGCATGCGGCCCAAAGTGCCGCGAATCATTTGTTCGCCCTGCGTCCACTGACCCATCCAGTCGAACAGGGTGACGTCGTCTTCGAAGTCGTGCGCGTGATCCTGAGCGTAGTAGCCCAGCTCGGCGGCGTCGGTCCACTTGATGCTGCCGGCGTCCGGGGTCAATTCATTGACCAGGGTGCGCAGCAGGGTGGTCTTGCCGATACCGTTCGGGCCGATGATCGCAACACGCTCGCCCGCTTCAACCTGGAAGCTGAAGTCTTTGAACAGCGGCTTGCCGTCGAAACCCTTGGCCATTTTTTCGACCATTACCGCCTGGCGGTGCAGCTTCTTGTTCTGATCGAAACGGATGAACGGGCTCACGCGGCTCGAAGGCTTGACCTCGGCCAGCTGGATCTTGTCGATCGCCTTGGCACGGGAAGTGGCCTGCTTGGCTTTCGAGGCGTTGGCCGAGAAGCGGCTGACGAACGATTGCAGCTCGGAAATCTGGGCTTTCTTCTTGGCGTTGTCCGACAGCAGTTGCTCGCGGGACTGGGTCGCCACGGTCATGTACTCGTCGTAGTTGCCCGGGAACAGGCGCAGCTCGCCGTAGTCCAGGTCAGCCATGTGGGTGCACACGCTGTTCAGGAAGTGACGGTCGTGAGAGATGATGATCATCAGGCTGGAGCGCTGGGTCAGGATGTTTTCCAGCCAGCGGATGGTGTTGATGTCCAAGTGGTTGGTCGGTTCGTCGAGCAACAGCACTTCAGGGTCGGAGAACAGCGCCTGGGCCAGCAATACGCGCAGTTTCCAGCCTGGCGACACTTCGCTCATCGGGCCGAAGTGTTGCTCCAATGGAATGCCCAGGCCCAGCAGCAGCTCGCCGGCGCGGGATTCGGCGGTGTAGCCGTCCATTTCGGCGAATTCGGTTTCCAGCTCGGCCACGGCCATGCCGTCGTCTTCGCTCATTTCCGGCAGCGAGTAGATGCGGTCGCGCTCAGCCTTGACCTTCCACAGCTCTTCGTGACCCATGATCACGGTGTCGAGCACGGTGAATTCTTCGTAGGCGAACTGGTCCTGGCGCAGTTTACCCAGGCGTACGTTCGGCTCGAGCATGACCTGGCCGCCGGACGGATCCAGGTCGCCACCAAGGATTTTCATGAAGGTCGACTTGCCGCAACCGTTGGCACCGATCAAACCATAACGGTTGCCGGCGCCGAATTTGACCGAGACATTCTCGAAGAGCGGCTTGGCGCCGAACTGCATGGTGATGTTAGCTGTGGAGATCAATTACTTTACCTATCAATGGGTTGCGAGCGTGGCGGCAGGAGCCTTCAGGCATGCGTCAACAGCGACATCAAGGCGCGAAACCCGGTCGCTGAGCAGAAAATTTTGGATGTGTGTTGGAATTTGGCGCGCATTGTCGCATATGTCAGGCGACAGTTGTAATGCGCGCGAGCGATGGTTTCGTCAATGTCTCCGGCATTGCCAGCCATAACAAAGCCAGGGCGGCGGCCGCAACGCCCGCCAGCGTCAGGAAGGCCGCGTTGTAGCCGGCCTGTTGCACCACGAAACCGGCCAGGCTGCTGCTCAGTGCCGCGCCCAGGCCAAACACCGTGGACAGCGCGCCAAGGCTGACGTTGAACCGACCCGTGCCCTGGGTCAGGTCCTTGACGATCACCGGGAACAGCGCGCCGAAAATCCCTGCGCCGATGCCGTCGAGCATCTGCACGCCCACCAGCCAATACGGGTCGCTGGACAGGGTATACAGCACGCCACGTAGCGGCAAAATCAGGAAGCCGGCCAGCAACAACGGTTTACGCCCCCACACGTCAGCTTTAATGCCCACCAGCCAGGCCATCGGCACCATGACCAGCTGCGCGGCGACGATGCAGGCCGAGGTCAGCGGCGTGGCCATTTGCAGGTTGATCTGCGAGAGTTTCTGGCTGACCAGCGGCAGCATCGCGGCGTTCGCCAGGTGAAACAGCGCGCAGCAGATGGCGAACAGCAGCAGCGGGCGATTGCTCAGCAGCACCTTCACGCCGGAGGGTTGCTCATGATCGCTGCTGTGCGCGGGATCAAAGCCCCGGGCGACTTCGTGGTCAATCGCCGACGCCGAGACACAACTGACCGCCACGACACTGGCCACGGCCATAAAGGCCATCAAGTAAAACACCACCACCGGGCCGAACCAATAAGCCAGGCCACCCGCCAGCAAGGCCGCCACGGCGTTGCCGGCGTGGTTGAAGGTTTCATTGCGCCCGGTGCGGCGGGTGAAGGCACGCGGCCCGGTAATCCCCAAGGAAATTGCCGAAATCGCCGGCGCGAATACGGAGGCGGCTACGGCACTGGCCGCCTGAGTCAATGCCACCCAGCTGAACGCGCTGACAAACGGCAGCAGCAGGCAACTGACGGTGACAAGGATGGCGGCCACTGCGATCACTGCGCGCTTGCTGCGCGTGCGGTCGATCAGTGCGCCCGCCGGGCCCTGAGTGATCAAGGCCGCGATACCCGCCAGGGTCATGACCACGCCGATGTTGGCGGGCTCCCATTTGTGCACTGCCAGCAAGTAAATCGCCAGGTAGGGCCCGAGCCCGTCACGTACATCGGCCAGAAAGAAATTCAGGCCGTCCAGGGACAGGGTATTACGCAGGTCGGAGTGATTGGCCACGGCGCTGTCTTCGCTAAGGGTGTTCAGGGGATGGACACTCATTGGGCTAAAGACCTACGGGCTCAAATAGAAGTTTCGTCGCCCGAAAGGGTTTTATCTGATGGGCAATTGGCTTATTTTCCGAAGCCCGCTGTCATGACGATCTGGAGACGCAAATGGAGATGCCCTCAGCCCAACAGGCGATTGCTCGTAACAAGGACGCCTGGGACGCCTCCGCCAGGCTGCACAAAGACACCGCCACTTGGAAGACGCTGCTGGAGTCGGTCGCCCGGGCGGACTTTTCGTGCCTGGATCCAACGATCACGGCGTTGCTGCAAGACGTCGGCGTTGCCGGTAAAGACGTGGTGCAGTTGGGCTGTAACAACGGGCGTGAAAGCCTGTCACTGTTCGGCCTGGGCGCCCGCCGTGTGGTGGGCGTCGACCAATCACGGGCGTTTCTGCAACAGGCGTGGGAATTGGCCGAGGTGTCGCCGCATGACCCCGAGTTCATTGAAGCCGATATCCATCACCTGCCCGAACCTCTGCTGGGGCGTTTCGACATCGCCCTGGTGACCATTGGCGTACTCAACTGGATGCCCGATGTGGCGCTGTTCATGCGCCATGTGGCGAGTGCACTCAAGCCCGGCGGCACGCTGGTGGTCTACGAAACTCATCCGTTTCTGGAGGTGTTTGACCCGAGGGCTGCCAATCCCTTGCTGCCGGTGAGTTCATATTTTCAGCGCGATCCGTTCGTGCTGCAGCAGTCGATTGTCTACGAAGGGCAGGGCGAGGTTGCCGGTCCGACGTCCTATTGGTACGTGCATACCCTGGGGAGCGTGGTGAGTGGCGCAATTGCGGCGCAGCTGCAAATCGAGCACCTGCAGGAATACCCGCACTGCAACCGCGAAGAACTCTACGAGCAGTACGCCCATCAGCCGGCCCAATTGCCGCTGTGTTTCACCTTGACCGCCACCAAGCGCTGCGCCTGAGCGGTTTTCCCACGCGCAAAAAAAAGCCCGCGAGGAGAGGCGGGCCAAGTGATTCACTGGAGTAGGTAGGCCTCACCCTATAGGCCGGAAAGTGAAGGCCGTGTGAAAACCATGTCGCAAGTTCGGATGGCGGCCGATCAGCCTTTGCGCACAAAAGTGCGCATGGTTTGCCCTGGTTCCGTGCTGAATACCCTTGGCCTTGGCATGCCCGCATCGGCGGCGATAAACACAAAATCATCACCGTCCAGGCGATAGCTGGCGGGCAGTGGCTTGCCGGCATCTTCGCCGATGGCATCCACCCAGGTGATGCTTTTGGGCGAAGTGCTGCTGTCCAGCGTAAACCGGCCCGCAAGCAATACCTCGCCCTCGGTCGTCTTCACTTCGAACGTGTCCCCGGCAATCGTCGTGATTGCTCCCGGCGCGCTATGCGCGTCGGCAGGGTTGAGCACGCCACTGTCTTCGAGGGCGGTCTGCTCCCAAGCGCCTTGAAGAGTTTGATAGTCCGGATCTGAGAAAGAGTGCATGCACATTCCTTGTTGCAGGGGCTGGATTGAGGGGTGAGCACCTTAAGTGCCGAACGTTTTAACGGCGCGAATTGTAACCGCGTGGTGACCTAAATGTACCTAAAAGGGTTTGCTCGCTAGCGGGCACAGATTTACTGAACTATTGACTACGCTTGTGACATTCTCTGACATACATTCACAAGGGCCCTGCATAGTCATCGACATGAAATAGAAACAATCTATAATTGCGTAGGATTTTTCGCATTAGTGTGTGGTCTGAGTGTCATTGGTCACTGTGCCATGGCGTTGTCTCTGGTCTCTCCGTCATTCGAACCTATGTTCGGATTGAATGGGGTGATGGCTTTTTGATGTCTTTTTTAGGTGTTTTTATTTTGAATCGAACTTCTCCGCTCAATTCGCCTGCAACGCCAGATGAAATTGATTTGTTTGAATTGTTTCAAGTCATTTGGCGGCAAAAAAAACTGGTAGTGGGTTGTGCGATTCTGGCGGGAATACTGGGGACGGGTTATGCAATGCTCGCTTCCAAGACATATGAGGTCAGCAGTGTGCTGCGCCCGGCAGCCATCAATGAACTAGACGCGTTGAACCGCTCCGAAATCTATAAGCTGCCACCCGCCGATGCGCTGGAAAAGGTCGGCGCCCAAATGGATTCCTATGGGGCCCGCCTGGGTTTCTTCAAAAGCCACGAAGAACTGTTCAGGGCCTTTCAGAAGCCAGGGCAAAGCCTTGAGCAGAGCTTTGAAGACTTCAACCGCAACTCGATCAACCTGATCCTGCCAGACCCGAAGAAGTCCGATTCGTTGAGCAGTTATGTGCGTCTGGAGATGCAATACCCAGCGGGTGTAGACGGAGTCGCGATCCTCAACGGGTTTGTCGACTATGCCGTTGCAGCGGAGCGTGAGCAGGTCGGCGCCGACCTCAAGGTCATCGTCAATAACCGTTTGACCGAGCTCAAAGGCAAGATTGACGCGGCGCGCGCCAACTATGATACCGGAAAGGAATCGAAGATCGCCACGCTGCTTGAAGTTGACCGGGTCAAGCGCGCCCGCTTGCAGGATGAGCTCAGCGGGCTGCGCCTGCAGATGAAAATGGAGCGCACCAATCGCTTGGCGGAATTGGCTGAAGCGATCTCGATCGCCAAATCCATGGGCATCAAAAAGCCTACAACGCCGTCGTCCATGGCCGACACCGTAGGAGCTGGTTCCAGCCAGGTGGTACGCACCGAGATCAACAACCAGAAGATTCCGTTGTATTTCCTCGGCACCGAGGCTCTGGAAGCCGAGCGAACCGCATTGCTACAGCGTACCAGCGATGACTTCACCAATAGCCGAATCGCGGAAATTGGCAAAGAGCTGCAATTACTTGAGACCAACCGTGAAGTTGAAGTCCTGCGAAAGCGTGGGAATGAGGACATCTTCCTGCAAGACGTTGAGCCGCTGCGGGCCGAAATCGCCCGCTTGAAAGGCCTCAACATCGACATGAGCAACCTGAAGCTGGTTTCCATCGACCGTCGCGCTCAGGAGCCGCTGACCTCGATCAAGCCGAAAAAATCGCTGATTGTCGCGGTGAGCCTGGTCGTGGGGTTATTCCTAGGCGTGCTGGCTGCATTGATCCGTCACTTCGTGCTGACGCATCGCAAGGCTGAACCGTACGTGACCCAAGAGACCGACCGCCGCCCACGCCGTGAGCCTACGGACGATCAGCCGCTGCCATAAGCGCGACTGTCAATGGGCCAGCGTCAATGCTGGCCCACGCTGGCTTTGAGCCTGTCTGTGGACAGCTTTTCACAATTCTTAGTTAACCTTTGGTTACAAACTGTGGCTAAATAACGGCCAATGGCCTTGGTCCGGATTGTAACCAACCCGTCCAGTCGCCTATGTGTAATCGTGATTTCAGGTGCTGCTTATCCATCCTCGGCCGTTGTGGGCACGCAGGAGCAGCCTGTTCTCTTCTGACGTGTGACGAATCCCTTGAAACTCATCATTGTTGCTCTCTACGTTGCCTCCATTGCGTATGTCCATCTGCGTGGCCGGGTGCGACACAAGTTGGGCCGCCAGCTTAGCGATCACTCGACGTTCCTTGCGCCGATCAACTGCTTCCTTTACCTGTTTTCCAAGCAGCCAAGCCGTCCCTTTTTGTCGCCCGGCGATTTTCCCGACCTGAGCCCGTTGCAAGAGCACTGGCAAGAAATCCGCCAGGAAGGCCAGAACCTGATGCGCATGGGCGAGATCAAGCGTTCCGAGCAGTACAACGATGTGGGTTTCAATTCGTTCTTCAAGTCGGGCTGGAAGCGTTTCTACCTCAAGTGGTACGGCGACAGCCACCCGTCGGCGATGAAGCTGTGCCCGCGCACCACCGAGCTGGTGCAGAGCATTGGCTCGATCAAGGCAGCGATGTTCGCCGAGTTGCCGCCTGGCTCCAAGCTGGTGCGCCACCGCGACCCGTACGCCGGCTCCTACCGCTATCACCTGGGTCTGGACACGCCTAACGATCCTGGCTGCTACATCAACGTGGACGGCGAAAGCTATTACTGGCGCGACGGCGAGCCAGTAATGTTTGATGAGACCTACATTCATTACGCGGAAAACACCACGCAGCAGAACCGCATCATCTTGTTCTGCGACATTGAGCGGCCGATGAAATACCGCTGGGCCGCGGCGTTCAACCGTTGGTTCAGCCGTAACGTGATGGCGGCCGCCGGTTCGCCCAATGATGATGGCGACAAGACCGGCGGCCTGAACCGCGCGTTCACCCGCCTGTACAAGATTCGCCTGCGCGGTAAAGAGCTGAAAAAGCGCAATCGTGCGCGCTATTACCTGGAAAAGTGGGCGATCTTCGCCGGCCTGGCGTTGATCTTTATCCTTATCTGAAACCCGCCCGGGCGCGAATCACGCGGGTGGTTTCGCGCCCAGTTTGTCCCACATCTTCTTCGTAATCTTCTGCCGATTGGCGTAGCCGGCCCACGGGTCGGCTTTGAGTTTATCCAAGCGTTCAGGCAGGTTGGCGACGGTCCACTGCTGGGCGCCGCGCAAACCATTCAACTCCTCTCGACTCACCGGTACCGATACCGGCAGGCCGGGCCGTGCGCGCACCGAATAAGCGGCCACCGTGCTCGCGCCGCGTGCATTACGCAGGTAGTCGATAAAGATCTTGCCGATGCGGTTTTTTGGGCCCGACGTCGCGGTAAACCGTTCCGGCAACTGCGCTGCCATGAACTGCGCGATGGCCTTGGCGAAGGCTTTGACGCTGTCCCAGCCATCCCGGCGCGCCAGCGGCACCACCAGGTGCAAGCCTTTACCGCCGCTGGTTTTGACAAACGCTTGCAGCCCAATCTCATCCAGAACCGACAACGTGAGTTGCGCCGCTTCCAGCATGGCTTTCCACGGCAGCGCCGGGTCCGGGTCAAGGTCGAGCACGAACAGGTCAGGCGTTTCGATTTTGTCGACAGTCGCGCCCCAGGTGTGCAATTCGACGGTGCCCATTTGCACGGCGCCGATCAGGGCGTCGGCGGTGTCGATCTCCAGCAGGCGCGCATGACCGGGGTCCAGTGCCGGGTCCAACTGTTTGATATTCGGAATAGCCAGGCGCTCGGAATGCTTTTGGAAGAACTGCTCGCCCTCAATTCCTTCGGGAGCGCGCAGCAGCGACACCGGGCGGTGCTGCAGAAACGGCAGAATCCACGCGCTGATGCCTTGATAGAAGTCGGCCAATTGCTGTTTTTGCGTACCGCTCTGCTTGTCGATTACGCGGTCAGGGTGCGTGATGGTCACGCCGCTGCTGACCTTTTTGGCCTTGGGGGCCGCTTTGGTGACGGACGTGGCTTTGCGCGGTAACTCGTGAATGATCTGCGCCACCGGCTTGTCGGTGCGCAACGCAATAAATGATGCTTGGCGCACGACGCCTTCGCGGGTCCACTCGGCAAAATTCACCTCACCAACCAACTGAGGTTCCACCCAGTGCACGCCGCGCGCCTGGGCGCTGGTCAGCGGCTTGTGCAGCGGCGAGGTCTTGCGTTCCAGGGCCGTGAGCTGTGCATAGATAGCCTTCAACGATGCCTGATCAAATCCGGTACCGACGCGCCCGGCATAGACCAGCCCGGAATCGTCATTGACAGCCAGCAACAGCGCGCCAAAGCCACTGCGCGAGCCCTGAGGCCGCGTGTAACCGATGATCACAAACTCCTGGCGCAAACGGCATTTGAGTTTGATCCAGTCGGCATTGCGGCTCGACACATATGGGCTGCCGACGCGCTTGCCGATCACGCCCTCCAGCGCCAGGTCGCAGGCGCTCTCGAAAATGTCGCGCTGGTTGGCGGCGAAGGCTTCGGAGAACCGCAGCAGTTTGCTGCGGCTTGCGGACAGCGCGGCTTTGAGCGCAGCGCGGCGCTCTTGTACCGGTGCGCTGCGCTGATCCTGGCCGTCGAGAAAGGGCGCGTCGAACAGGTAATACACGATGTCCAGGCTGCGGCCGATGTCGAAGGCATTTTGCAGCGCCTGGAAGTCCGGCAACCCCTCGCCATTGAGGCTGACCACTTCACCGTCGAGCCAGCTGTCCTTGAGCTTGAGGGTTTGCAGCGCTTTGACCTGACGCGGCAGGCGGTCGGTCCAGTCATTGCCGTTGCGGGTGAACAGACGCACTTCACCGTCGCGAATGCGCGCCAGCATGCGGTAGCCGTCGAACTTGATTTCGTATTGCCAGTCACCTTCGGGCGCGCGATCGACCAGGGTCGCCAACTGCGGGGCAAATTGCTCGGGCAAGGCCTCGGCGCGTTTGGCGACGGGGGCTTTTTTAGCGGCCGAGGCTTTCTGGCGTTTTGCCGGCGGCCTGGATTTGCCGACCGAGGCGTCGCTGAGCACGCTTTTGGGCTCGGCCTCGACGATGTCGTAGTCATTGGAGGGGCGCGCCTGCTGGTCCTTTTCCTTGATCAGCAGCCACTGTTCCTTGTCGCCGCTGCCTTTAAGACGGGTGCGCACCAGGGCCCAGTCGCCGGAGAGTTTTTCGCCGACCAAGGTGAACTTGAGTTTGCCGGCCGCGTAGGCCTTGTGCGGGTCTTCATGGGGCTGCCAGACACCGCGGTCCCACACGATCACATCGCCCGCGCCGTATTGCCCCGCCGGAATGTTTCCCTCGAAATTGCCATAGCTGAGCGGGTGATCTTCAACGTGCACCGCCAGGCGTTTCTGGGTGGGGTCCAGGCTGGGGCCTTTGGGCACCGCCCAGCTTTTGAGCACGCCATCGAGCTCCAGGCGAAAGTCATAGTGCAGGTTGCGCGCGTCGTGTTTTTGAATCACGAACGACAGCGCCGAGGCTTTGCGTTTGCCCGCGGGCGCACTGCCGGCTGGCTCGGCGGTAATCCCGAAATCACGTTTGCGGTTGTATTCGCTCAGGGGCTTTGCCATGTCGTTCTCCAGCAAAGGGCGGGCTCAAGAGGCCTTTTTGGCGGATTTCTTCGCGGCAGGCTTTTTCGTTGTGGGCTTGGCGGCGGGCTTGCCGGCCAGGCTGCGCTTGAGCAGTTCGGTGAGGTCGATGACATCCGCCGATTTGCGCTCCTCGCTGCCTTCCTGGCTTTCCACATCTTCGATCTTGCCGGCCTTGGCCTTCTTCGCCACCAGCGCCATGATTTTGTCCTGGAAACTGTCGCGGTATTTGTCGGGCTGCCAGTCGGCGCTCATGTCCTCCACCAGGCGTTTGGCCATGTCCAGCTCGCCTTTGGCCAGGCTCGGCTTGGTGACGTCGCTGCCCAATTCCAGTTCGTCCAGGCTGCGCACCTCGGCAGGCCACCGCAGCATCACCAGCACCAGCGCCGATTCCAGCGGCATTAACGCCGCCAGGTGCTGCTTGGTGTGCAGCACCACATTGGCCAGGGCCACCTTGCCGGTTTTTTTCAGGGTTTCGCGCAACAGTGCGTAGACCTTGCCGCCGCGTTTGTCCGGGGCCAGGAAGTAGGGCGTGTCGATGTTTTGCAGCGGGATCTGGTCGCTGGCGACAAAGGCGATGATTTCGATGGTCTGGGTCGACTTGGGGTGCGCCGAGCGAATTTCGTCCTCGCTGAGCACCACGTAGCGGCCTTTCTCGAACGCCACGCCCTTGACGATGTTCTCTTTGGTGACTTCCTTGCCGGTGGTCTTGTTGATGCGCTTGTAGCCCACCGGGTCCATGCTGCGTTTGTCCAGCCAGTCAAAATCAACGCCTTGGGAAGACGTGGCTGAGACCAGTGATACCGGGATATGGACCAAGCCGAAGCTGATCGCGCCTTTCCAGATTGCCCTTGGCATGCCTGCAATTCCTTGAGAAGAGACTGTGTTCTGGTGACTCACAGGCGCCGGGAAAAGTTTCGGCGAGCAGATGCGCGGACAGATTGTGTTACACCTGATGAGAAACTATTTAGTGTCGAAAGCCGAACCCAAGGCGTAGCGTGTTATCGAAAGCACGTACCACTGCCCCAGAGAGGCTTTGTCATGAACAGCTGTGCGCGTCACCTTGCAGTACTGGCGTTGGGCCTGGCGCTGACGCCATTGGCCCAGGCGCAAAACCTGCCTGGCAGCTACGACTCCAACAACAGCCCTATTCATCGGGCCAACCCCAACAGCATGCAGGGCACCCAGCCCAATGCGCCGGCGATACGTGGGATTCAGACCGGGCCGACCAGCCCCGCACCTACCGTGGAAAACGGCGGCATTGGCAATCGCTATCCCAAGCGTGAGGCCGCCCCGAGCCGTCCCACCACCGACACCAAAGCCCCCACCTATGACGCCAACGGCAATCGCCGGTAAGGACTCCGTCTTATGTTGCTACGCAAAACCCTTCTAGCCGCTATTTGCGCAACCACGCTGCTGCCACTGGCTGCGGTTCACGCCGCCGATGCCCAGCAATTCCCGAGCGAACAAGGCAGCATCACCGCGACCCCGATCGTAAAAGGCCTCGACCATCCCTGGGCAGTGGCGTTTCTGCCGGACAAGCAAGGCTTTCTGGTGACCGAGCGCCCAGGTCATCTGCGTTTTGTCAGCCCTGACGGCAAGCTTTCTGCACCGTTGACCGGCGTGCCCCAAGTGTGGGCCAAAGGGCAGGGCGGTTTGCTGGATGTGGTGCTGTCGCCGGACTTCAAGCAGGACCGCACGGTCTACCTGTCGTACGCCGAAGGCGGCGGCGAGGGTGGCAAGGCCGGCACCGCCGTCGGACGCGGGCGCTTGGCTGATGACCTGAGCGGCCTGAAGGATTTCAACGTGATCCTGCGCCAGGAGCCCAAGCTGTCCACCGGCAATCACTTTGGCTCGCGGTTGGCCTTCGACCGCGATGGCTACCTGTTCGTGACCCTGGGTGAAAACAATGATCGCCCGACCGCCCAGGACCTGGACAAACTGCAAGGCAAGGTGGTGCGGATCTTCCCGGACGGCCGCGTGCCGGAGGACAACCCCTTCGTAGGCCAGCAGGGCGTACGCCCCGAGATCTGGTCCTACGGCCAGCGCAACCCGCAAGGGCTGGCATTGAACCCCTGGAGTGGCACGATCTGGGAAAACGAACACGGGCCACGCGGTGGTGATGAAATCAACATCATTGAGCGCGGCAAGAATTACGGTTGGCCATTGGCGACCCACGGCATCAATTATTCGCTGACACCGATTCCCGAGGCCAAGGGCAAGACGGTGGAAGGCACCGTGGCGCCTCATCACGTCTGGGAGAAATCACCGGGGATCAGTGGCATGGCGTTTTATGACGCCGACCGCTTCAAGGCGTGGCAGCACAACCTGTTCATTGGCGCATTGGCCAGCCAGGAGTTAATCCGCCTGCAGTTCGACGGTGACAAGGTGATCCATGAAGAGCGTTTGCTCGCAGGTTTGAAAGCGCGCATCCGCGATGTGCGGCAGGGGCCGGATGGGTTTCTGTATGTGCTGACTGATGAGGATAACGGTGTGCTGTATCGGGTCGGCCTGAACCAGGACTGAATGCGGGAGCGGGGTTGCCCGCTCCCACATTTTGCATGGCAACCGGCTTAAAGCCCGAGGTCGGACAGCCCCGGATGATCATCCGGGCGCCGGCCCAGCGGCCAGTGAAACTTGCGTTCGCTGGCCTTGATCGGCAGGTCATTGATGCAGGCAAAGCGGTTGGCCATTAGACCGTTCTCGTCGAACTCCCAGTTCTCATTGCCGTAGGAGCGGAACCAGTTGCCGGAATCGTCGTGCCATTCGTAGGCATAGCGCACGGCGATACGGTTACCGGTGAAGGCCCACAATTCCTTGATCAACCGATAGTCCAGCTCCTTGGCCCACTTGCGGGTCAGAAAACCCTTGGCCTCTTCGCGGTTGTGCGCAAATTCAGCGCGATTGCGCCATTGCGTGTTCGGTGTGTAGGCCAGCGACACGCGGTGCGGGTCGCGCGAATTCCAACCGTCTTCGGCCAGGCGAACCTTTTCGATGGCCGACTCGCGGGTAAACGGTGGCAGCGGCGGGCGAACTTCTGTGTCGGATGACGGTGCCTTGGATGACATGGGGCAGCTCCTGAAAACAATGAGGTCTATCGAAAGTTGCGCAGTTGATGCGTTCAAAGTTGCAATAACGTTCGCGCCATGCATTGCGCATTATCAGCAGCTGTTGAATCACCCATCACCAGGGCAACGGTAATGGCGCCGTCGATCAAGATCAGCAGTTGCGCAGCCTGCTGTTCAGGGTCGGGGGTGCCATGTGCTTTGCACAGTTGCAGTGCGTAATCGAAGAGTTTGCGTTTATGCGCCTTGGCCAGCAGGCGCACCGGGTCGTGCGGGTCGCCGGTTTCACCACTGGTGTTGATGAAGGCGCACCCGCGAAAGTCTGCCGAGCCAAACCACGCCTTGAGCGCGTCGAACAGCGCCAGCAGGCGTTCTCCACTGCCTTCACTGCGTTCGACTTCGCTGCGCAGCCACTGCATCCAGCGCTCATCGCGGCGGTGCAGGGCGGCAATCACCAACTCATCTTTATTGGCGAAGTACCGGTAAATACTTTTGCGCGAGACGCCCGCGGTTTTCACCAGTAAGTCCATGCCGGTGGCGGCGATGCCATGGCGATAGATCAACTTCTCGGTAACATCGAGGATAATATCGCGGGTGTCATTGCTGATTGATTCATTCATGCCGTGCACAGTAGAACGATCGTTCTCCATGGTCAATTAACTTTTTTCCATCTCGGGCGACGAGACCTGAGCTGCCCCATGGTGTAAGCTCGGGGCCTCTTCGGATTCGACCCATTGCGAGCCTTATGCCGTCGTTCTTCAAACGCTCCCTGTTGCCAAAACTGCGTGGTTTCCCACTGTCTCCCGAGTCGATCGACGTGCTGTCCGGCGCCGATGCGTTTCGCCGTTGCCTGCTGGAGAAAATCTCCCAGGCCACGCGGCGCATCTACATCGTCGCGCTCTACTTGCAGCAGGATGAAGCCGGCCAGGAGATCTACGATGCCTTGCACGCCGCCAAGGCTGCACGGCCAGCGCTGGACATCGTGGTGGTGGTGGACTCGCTGCGCGCCCAGCGCGGCCTGATTGGCGCAGGCAAGCAACCCGGCAACAGTGCCTGGTACCAGGCCATGACCCAACGCCACGCCAGTGAAGTGCCGGTGTACGGCGTGCCGGTGCAGACCCGTGAACTGTTCGGCGTGTTGCACCTCAAGGGCTTTGTGATCGACGACAGCGTGCTCTACAGCGGCGCCAGCTTGAATAACGTGTACCTGCACAAGTTCGACAAGTACCGTTTTGACCGCTACCACCTGATCCACAGCCAGGCGCTGGCCGACTCGATGCAGCATTTGCTGGAGCACGGCTTGATTGCCTCCAAGGCCGTGCATCGCCTGGACCTGCCGAACCCGCCCACCACCCGCAGCCTGCGCAACGATATCGGCGACTTGCGCAGCCGCCTCAAGCATGCGGCGTATGACACCACTGCCGGGCTGTTGCCCAACGGCCACATGCTGGTAAGCCCTCTGTTGGGCGTCGGCAAGAACAACCCTCTAAACCGCGTGATCCTCGAGTTGATCGCCAGTGCCCAGCATCAGCTGACTATCTGCACGCCGTATTTCAACCTGCCACTGCCGGTGACCCGGGAAATCAATCGCGCCCTGGCGCGCGGGGTCAAAATCGACATCATTGTTGGCGACAAAACCGCCAACGACTTTTACATCCCGCCCAGCGAGCCGTTCAAGGTGATCGCGGCGTTGCCCTACTTGTATGAAATCAGCCTGCGCCGCTTCGCCAAACGTCATCAGCCGATGATCGACAGCGGCCAGTTGAACCTGCACCTGTGGCGCGACGGCGACAATACCTATCACCTCAAGGGCATGTGGGTTGACCAGCGCTACACCTTGCTCACCGGCAACAATCTGAACCCACGGGCGTTCCGACTCGACCTTGAAAACGCCTTGCTCATCGATGACCCGCGCGGCCAGTGGCTGGAGCCGCGGCGTACCGAACTGGCGCAGATTTTCCAGCACACCACGCGCATCGAAGGGTATCAACAGCTGCAGACCCTGGTGGACTATCCGCCGGCTGTTGGCAAGTTCCTGCGACGGGTCAGCCGCGTGCGCATCGAGCGGTTGCTTTATCGCATCTTGTGAACCCTCATGGCGTAGAGCAGCAGCCGGGCCTGATTCCGGCCCGGCCGCACCCACCCCTCAGGCCAGTCCCGCAACGCTGAACATGCGGCACTTGCAGGCACGCCACGCCGACTGGACGGGCAACTGACGCAAGCCAGGTTTGAACAGGCCGCACTGCGCTACAAACGCGAAAGCTCATCGACCAGTGCTGGCCACTCGGCCGAAGCTGAGCGCGCAGGCCGAGGCTTTCTGCAGCACATCGACGCGCGCAGAGCGGATGGAAAACGGCAACAAACCCTCATTCACTGGTTGATGACTGGCGACATCAACGACCAGCCCATTCCTCGTAACGCCTCGATCCGGCCATTCATTGACGCGCTCAGCAATGCTGCATGCCCAGTGCGGTGATGAATCCGGCGGACGGCTATGCGCAACTGGTAAATGCCGCCATCAAGGGCCTATGCTTCGATGCTGGGCAAGACAGCGCCACACTTGCTCACCGTTGAGGAGAAGTTGAGGGCGTACTGGTTCGCGGGAGGGTGGGATCCCGTCCCAGCGCCTGCGCCGACGGGCGTGGCTGGAACCAGCCAGGGAATCGCGGTGGTCGCGTCCAGAGTCAATGGCTTCTGGTATGCGATCAATCCAAAAACGGGGAGGGCGGATGCCACGCCATTGCCTGACTTCAAATCGACAACCCCAATGGCCGTCTAGTCAGTCAAACCCGACACGAGGCTGAAGCAGTCCCAGGCCCTGCACTTGCACGAGTGCAGGGCCTGGGGCTTTTTATCAGTTCAGGCCGAGCTTGCCGCGCAGGGTCGACAGGTCTTCAGCCAAGGTGTTGACCGGGCCCACCAGCGCCTTGCGGTCGTTTTCCTTCACTTTGTCGTACGTCTCGAAGCCGCCATCCTTGGTTTTGTACTTCGCCAGAATCTTGTCCACGGCAGCGAAGTTCTTGTCGACTTTGGTCAGGAAGACCTTGTCTTGCTTCTCGATCTGGCCGCGGAACAGGTCGACGATTTTCTTCGCGCCGTCGATGTTGCCCTGGAAGTCATACAGGTCGGTGTGGCTGTAACGATCTTCCTCACCGGAAATCTTGGTGGCGGCCACTTCTTCCAGCAGGGCAGCAGCACCGCCGACGACTTTCTCAGGTGGGAAGGTCAGGCCGTCAACCCGGGTTTTCAGGTCGTTGACGTCAGTGTTGAGTTTGGCGGTCAGCGCTTCGAGGCCTTTGGTGGTCTTCTCGGAGAACAGCACGTACTCGATGCGGTGGAAGCCCGTGAAGTCTTCGGCGGTCACGCCTTTTTCGTGGTCGTCAACGCGCGAGTCGATGGAGGCGTCGAGGTCGCTGAACAGCTCGGCGATCGGCTCGATGGACTCATAGTGAACACGGGTCGGGGCGTAGAGCTTCTGGGCGGTGGCCAGGTCGCCCTTGTTGATGGCGTCGGTGAACGCCTTGGTCTGGGTGACCAGCTCACCGATTTCTTCGGTGACGTAGATCTTGTAGTCCGACACCGGGCCTACCAGGTCCAGAGGCGCGGTAGCGGCGAATGCTGCCAGCGGTGAGAGGGTCATTAACAACGACAACGCGATAGTCGACTTCTTCATGGGACGTTTTTCCGCTCTGGTTTGTTTTAGGTGTTGGCAGTGGTTTGAGGGTGCGTTGCAGCGAGTAGCGTGCGCCCGATGAAATCCTTGGGCCCTGTGACCCCCGGCAAGGTGAAGAAGTACCCGCCGCCGACCGGCTTGAGGTATTCCTCCAGAGGCTCGCCGTTGAGCCGGGTTTGCACGCTGATGAAGCCTTTCTCCAGGTCAGCCTGGTAGCAGATGAACAACAGCCCCATGTCCAGCTGACCGTTTTTGTTGACGCCGTTGGAGTAGTTGAACGGCCGACGCAGGATCAGGTTGGCCTGAGTCTGCGGGGTGCGCGGGTTGGCCAGGCGGATGTGGGCATCGAGCTTGGTCAGCTTGCCTTCCGGGTCCTTGCTGTAGTCGGGAACCTGGCTTTCCTTGTCGCCATCCATGGGCGCGCCGGTGGGTTTGATGCGCCCGATAATGCTTTCCTGCTCTTGCAGCGGGGTACGGTCCCAGCGCTCGACGAAATTGCGGATGATGCGCACGGCCTGGTAGCTGCCGTTGGCGGCCCAGGCGGGCTCGTCGCTGCCGGGCTGCACCCAGACAATCTGGTCCATGGCCTTGTCGTCGTTGGAGTTCGGGTTGGCCGAACCGTCACGGAAACCGAGAAAATTACGCGCGCTCTGCGCAGGCTCGCCGGGTTTGGCCGGCGCTTGCGGCGGCACGCTGCCTTCCTGTTTCCAGCGCACCAGCAGCAGGTCCGGCAGGTTTTTGACGATGTCGCGCAGGGCGTGGATATTGGTGTCCGGGGTGTTTGAGCTGAACTGCAGGCTCAGGTCGCCGTGGCACTGCGCCGGCTCCAATGCGTCGTTGGGGAAACCAACCATGCGGCTCAGGCGCTTGGGTTTGACGGCGGTGAGGCCGAAGCGCTCATCGAACAGCGACTCGCCGACGGACACGGTGATGGTCAGGTTATCCGGCGTGACCACCGGGCCCAGAATGCCGGAATCGGTAGGTGGCAGTTTCGGATCGACTTGCGGCACGGTGCCGCCGGTCATCAGGAAGCTGATGCGCTCGTTCAATGTGCGAAACAGACGCTCCAGGTCTTCGCGGTCACTGGCCAGTACGTCAAACGCCACCAGCATGCCGCAGGCCGGGCGTGGGGTGACGATGCCGCTCTGGTGCTTGCCGAAAAAATCGTGGTGGTCCTGCGTCTTGTCACTGCGCGGTGCAGTGGTGACTTGCTCGGCCGCAGCCGCCGCCATGGCCGGGCAGCTCAAGCTGCTGCCGGCAATCGCGGCGCCGGTGGCCGCCATGCCCAGCAGGACACGGCGACGTTGCGGGCAAAACTGTTCTGAATCACTCATCTGTTAGTTCGTCTTCACTGCAGGCCGGAAAGGCCAAGGGCGGGGTCGATTCCATCGAGTACAGCGGCCAGAGCCTTGGCCTTGTCGGCGATCTGCTTGCGCTGATCGGCGGTGACGCTGTCGTAGCGGCGGTACTGGCCGTCGACTTTCAAACCATTGAGCTCGGTATCGAAGGCGGCGAGGGCGCTGTCGATTTTCGGCAGCAGGTCCGCTGCGGATTTGGTCAACAACGGGCGCATCAACTCCACCACCTTGTGGGCCGCTTCCAGGTTGGCGGCAAATCCGTTCACGTCGATATGGCTGTAGCGTTCCTCTTCACCGCTGGCAGCGCGTACATCCGCCAGGCTGTTGAGGTTGCGCACCACAATGCTCACCAGTTGTTCCGGTGGCAGCGATTGGGCCAGCAGTTGTTGCTTGAGCGTGGTGACGTCGGTGACCAGGCGTTGCGCAATCGGGGCCAGGCCCTCCAGGCTGTGCTGCTGGAACAGGCTGTATTCGAGGCGATGGAAGCCGCTGAACGCCGGGTCTTGCTCGCGCTTTTCAAAGTAGTCGGCGCGTGCGTTGATGGCGTTATCCAACTCGGCCAGGCGTTGCGACGCCGGCGCCAGGCGCTGGTAGGCCTCACGGGCCGGCACATAGAGGGCCTGCGCCTGAGCCAGGTCACCGGCTTCAATGGCCTGTTGCAGCGCCGTAACGGCCTTGACCAGCGCACTGCCCTGGCCGCTCAGGTACACGCGGAACTCCGACAGCGGGCCGATAAACGCCACCATCGACGGCTTGGCCTTGGCCTGGGCGTCGGACTCAGCCGTCGGCGTCACGTGCAACGTGCCGCGCGGGTTGCTCAACAGCCCGCAGGTGATTGCATAGTCGCCGGGCAGCAGGTTGGCGTTGATCACCTGGCTCAGGCCAGGGGCGATATTTTCGCGCTCCTCGATCACCAGCACGCCGTCGAGGATTTCCCATTCCACCGCACGGTCGGAGCGGTTGATGATGCGAAAGCTCGCGTGCCCGGCGGGCACGGTCAACGCGTTGGGTTCGCAAGCGTGGCCATGGATGGTCACCGCGATTTCATTGTGGTTGGTCTGACGTTTGGCGGCGGCCAATTGCGAGGCGTAATAGAACAGCGCACCAGCGCCGATCATCACGACCACCGAGCCGGCCACCGCCCAGCGCAGGGCGCGGGAAGGCAGAGCCGGTTGAGGGGTTGGGTTGGACAAGAGACGGTCCTTACTGGCTGGAAACGGAAGAGGTGTTAGCGACAGGCCTGGGTGGGGCGGACGGCAGGAAGAACATCACCAGCGCCACCACCAGGTAAATCAGATACGCGCCCAGGGTGCTGATGGTCGGTGCGTCCTGATAGCCGAACATCCCGGCCAGCACCGAGCCCAATGGGCCATCCATCGGCAGTGTCGCGCTGAAATCGAACAAGACGGTTTGCCAGTGGTTCCACACCCCGGCCTCGTGCAGGGCTTGTACCGAGTTGGCGAGAATGCCGGCGGCGACCACCAGGATGAACAAGCCGGTCCAGCGGAAGAACGCACCCAGGTTCAAGCGCATGCTGCCGGTGTAGATCAGGAAACCGACGATGATCGCCAGGATCAGGCCGAGCAGGGCGCCAATCGGCGCGCCCGGGCCTTCGCTCTGCTGGAACACCGCGAGCAGGAAGAACACCGTCTCCAGGCCTTCACGGGCCACGGCGAAAAACACCATGGCGATCAGCGCGATCACCTGATGCTTGGAGCCGGCCAGGGCGTGGTCGAGGGATTCGTGCAGGGAATGCTTGATGGAGCGCGCTACTTTGCGCATCCAGAACACCATGGAGCTGAGAATGCCGACGGCCACCAGGCCGACCACACCTTCGAACAATTCCTGTTGTTTTTGCGGGAATTCGGCGCTGACCAGTTCCAGGCCGCCGCCGACCAGCAGCGCCAGGGCAGCGGCGAGAAACACGCCGATCCATACCGCGGGCATCCACTGGCCGCGGCCGGTCTGTTGCAGGTAACTGGCGATGATGCCAACGATCAATGCTGCTTCAATGCCTTCGCGCAGCATGATTAGAAAGGGAACGAGCATTCGGCACCGCATCATGACTGGATAGGATGCTAATTTGTAACATAATGATACTCATTACTAAACAGGGAATATTGCGCTTTGCTGAACTGCGGCTGAACGGTGGTGGCGAATCGCAACCGCCCTTATGATGCACCCCATCTTTTGCAGCATTGAATAGCCCGATTCCCATGGCGGAAAAAGACACCATCTCTATCCATCTTGTGCGCGAAGCCTTGCTGCAAAGCTGCGCGCCCGGCGCGGCCACGGTGGAGGCGTTGAGCAAGGTTGGGATAGACCCGGCGTTGCTCGACCAGTCCGACGCCCGCGTGCCCGCCACGGCCTATGCACGCCTGTGGCGCTTGCTGGCGCGGCGCACGGATGATGAATTTTTTGGAATGGACCCGCGCAAGCTCAAGTCCGGCAGCCTGGCGTTCCTGTGCCGCGCCGCCATGGCGCAACCCAATCTGGGCGCGGCCCTGCAAACCGGGCTGGGCTTTCTGTCGCTGATGCTTGAGCAGATGCCCGCGCAATTGGTGCACCAACAAAGCCTGGCGGAAATCGTGTTGGCTGAGCCTGCGCCCAAACGCGCGTTTACCTACTTCACCTATTGGATGATTGTGCACGGCGTCGCCTGTTGGCTGGCCGGCCGGCGCATCCCGATCCTTGCGATTGAGCTGCGCTGCCCACAACCGGACTTTTACGACGATTACCGGGTGATGTTTTCTGAGAACCTGCGTTTTGATCGGCCGCGTACGCGCATGATCTTTTCTGCAGACTGCCTGGACGTGCCGATCAAGCGCAGCCCGGAAGAACTCAAGCGCTTTCTTGCCCATGCGCCGGCCAACATATTGGTCAAGTACCGCGACCCGGATAGCCTGGCCACGCGCATCAAGCACGATCTACGCCAGATGTCGCCCGATCTGTGGCCGGAAACCGACGGCCTAGCGGCCAGTCTGTGTATTTCCGCCTCGACCCTGCGCCGCCGTCTGGCAGATGAGGGCCAGACTTATCAAGGGCTCAAGGATAGCGTGCGCAAGGAACTGGCGATCGTCTGGCTGGCAGAGCCACAGGTCAGCTTCGCCGAAATCGCCGGGCGCCTGGGGTTTGCCGACACCAGTTCGTTCTACAAGGCGTTTCGCAAGTGGTCCGGGTCCAACCCCGGGCATTACCGCAGCTTGATATTGAACGAAGCATTGAGCCAATAGGTGATTGGAACGCTGCCGGGCCTGTGCGAGCAGTTACCCGCAGCTTCAATGATCCAGGTCACTCTCCGGCGCCCGTGTCCGTGTAATAGTCGGCGCAATCGTTCCATCGCTTGTTTCCTGACGCAGCCTGATCGGCACTTGTCGCGATCAACGTCTACGCCATTTCCCTCATTCAAGAGCAGGATTTCATGGCACTTCACAAAACCGTAGAAACCCAAGACCAAGCCATCGAAGACGTGTATTCGAGCGGTTCGTCCCAGCACACCTTGCCCAAGTACCGTTTGCCGAATCACTCGACCACGCCGTCGGCGGCCTACAACCTGGTGCGCGATGAACTGCTGCTGGACGGTAACTCGCGGCAGAACCTGGCGACCTTCTGCACCACGTGGGTCGAGCCCGAAGTGAAGCAGTTGATGGCCGACGCCCTCGACAAAAACATGATCGACAAGGACGAGTACCCGCAAACCGCCGAGATTGAAAATCGCTGCGTGCACATCATTGCCGACCTCTGGCACGCGCCCAAATCCTGGCAAACCGTGGGCTGTTCGACCACAGGGTCTAGCGAAGCGGCCATGCTTGGCGGCCTGGCCCTGAAGTGGAGCTGGAAAAAACGTCGCGAAGCCGCGGGCCTGCCGACTGACAAACCGAACTTCGTGTGCGGGCCGGTGCAGATCTGCTGGAAAAAATTCGCCCGCTATTTTGACGTGGAAATTCGTGAAGTGCCCTTGCGCGGTGACGCCTTGGGCCTGCTGCCGGCCGACCTGCGGGAGTATTGCGACGAGAACACCATCGGCGTGGTCGCGACCCTGGGTGTGACCTTCACCGGTATCTACGAACCCGTGGCCGCGCTGGCCGCCGAGCTGGACGCGATGCAGCGCGACCTCGGCCTGGACATCCCGATACATGTTGATGCGGCGAGTGGCGGGTTTATCGCCCCGTTCATCCAGCAAACGCTGCAATGGGATTTTGTGATCGAACGGGTCAAGTCGATCAACGCCTCGGGCCACAAATACGGGCTGGCGCCGCTTGGCGTGGGCTGGGTGATTTGGCGCTCTACCGAAGATTTGCCGGAAGAATTGATCTTCTACGTCGACTATCTGGGCGGCAACATGGCGACCTTCGCGCTGAATTTCAGCCGGCCAGGCGGTGAGATCATTGCCCAGTACTACAACTTCCTGCGGCTGGGGCGCGATGGCTATACGCGTATTCAACAAGCCTGTTCCGACACGGCGCAGTGGCTGGCCGCGCAAATCGCCAAGTGTGCCCCGCTGGAGTTGGTGTATGACGGCAAAGACGGGCTGCCGGCGGTCTGCTACAAGCTCAAGGACGGCATCGACCATGGCTTCAGCCTGTATGACCTGTCCGAGCGCGTGCGCATGCGCGGGTGGCAGATCGCGTCCTACCCACTGCCTTCAGACCGCCAGAACATCGTGGTGCAACGCATCCTGGTCCGCCATGGCGTGAGCCGCGACCTGGTGGCGCTGTTGCTTGATGACCTGCGCAAGGCTATCGAGTATGTGCAGAAAAACCCGGTGGCCAATTCCGACGCCGGGCCGAGTTTCAGCCACGGCGCGATCGCCGATCCGGTGATCCCGGCAGACACCCCCAACCTGGCCTGACACACCTCACGCTCACCGGGCCTTGAGGCTCGGTGCCTTAAGTGTTTGCCTTGCCAGGTGCGAATTATCGTGACTGCCATCTTCAGTTTCTTGCACGACAACCCCTATATTTTGCTGTTTCTGGTGGTCGGCCTGTCCGTCTGGGTCGGGCGCGGCACCATCAAGGGGTATGGCTTGGGGGCGGTGGCCGGGGCCATCGTCATTGGGTGCGCCATTGCGACCTGGGCGTCTTACTACGGTGTGCATTTCGAGCTCGATAACTTCACCAAGAGCCTGTTTTATTACCTGTTCATGTACGGCGTCGGGCTGCGCGTGGGGCCCTCGTTTATCAATAGCCTCAAGGGCGATGGGCTGAAATTCACCTTGCTGGCGATACTGTCGTCGTTCCTCGGCCTGGGCATCGTGGTGCTGGGTGTGAAGCTCTTGTCGCTGCCGGTGGGCGCCGCTGGCGGTATTCTTGCCGGTTCACAAACCATGTCTGCGGCCATCGGCTCGGCGGAGCAAGCCCTTACCTCCGGCGTCGTCCCGCTGCCGCCGGGCACCACGGTCGCCGCGGCGACGGCCATGATCGCGTTGTCCTATGGCATCACCTACATCTGGGGCACGGTCGGCATCATCCTGATCTGCAAATACCTGCCGCGCTGGTGGGGGGTGGATGCACGCGCAGCGGCCAAGGCGTATGAAGTCGAACACGGCGTGCCCAATGTCGATGACGCCGGGCTCAGTGGCTATCGGCCTTTCGACTTGCGCGCGTACCGATTGGTGAACAGTGAATGGGCGGGGCAGACCATCGCGCAGTTCCGCCAGCAATTTGCGCTGTACCAGATTGAGAATGTCGAGCGCGGCGATCAGTTGCTCGGCGCCGATCCCGCACTGGTGCTGCAACTGGGCGATATCATTGCCCTGGGCGGCAGCCTCGACGCGCTGACCGATCACATGGGCCTGATCGGGCCGGAAGTGCCGGACGCCCGGGCGCTCAACATCCCGCTGGATGAGGCGGTGATTCTGGTGACCCACCGTGATGCGATCGGCAAGCAGCTCAAGCAGTTCAGCCAGTCATCGATTGCCGGGCAGGTGCAGCTGGTGGGCATCGAACGCGGCGGCGCGCCCATTCCTCTGGGGCTGGAAACACGCCTGCAACGCCTGGATGTGATGCACCTGATCGGCTTGCGTACCGCCATCGACAAAGCCACGGCGTTACTCGGCAAGGCGGGGCGGCCGAGTACCGCGACCGATCTGCTGATGCTGTCACTGGGCATGGTGCTGGGGTTGCTGATCGGTCTGATCCAAGTGCCGGCGTTCGGTGCAGCGGTGGGCCTGGGCAACGCGGGCGGCTTGCTGGTGTCGGGGATTATCGTCTCGTCACTGGTGTCGCGCGTGCGCTTTTTTGGTAATACACCCAACGCCGCCCGCAACATTCTTGAAGACATGGGGCTGATTTTCTTTGTCGCGATCGTGGGAGTGAACGCTGGCGCCAACCTGGTTTCACAAATCAGCCCGATCATCGCGTTGAAGGTCGTTGTGCTCGGCTTTGTCGCCTGCACCGTTCCGCCGTTTATCGTCTGGGCGGTGGGGTTTCATGTGTTCAAGATCAACCCGGCGATCCTGATGGGCGGCGTGGCGGGCGCGCGTAGCCACTCCGGACCGGCGCGTGAGGCCGCCAAGGAAATCGACAGCAGCGTGCCCTGGATCGGTTTTCCTGTGGCGTATGCGGTGTCGGGCATTTTGCTGACGGTGTTTGGCTACTTCGCGATGGTCCTCGCACGCTGACGCCGGCTCAAGAGGCGCCTGGCCCCACACACTGTGCGCAGCGTTGATCGTCGGCGGTGCAGCCGTTGTCCGCCATTGCTTGCTTACAGGCCACAGGGTCAAGCAGCGCCGTGTAGCAAACACGCCATGAAACTGCAGGGTTCTGTTTCCTTGTGACGTCATCACTGTGAAAAATTGAAGCACAACCTTGGCGTTAACCCTGGCGACTCAGGCATAAAAAAAGCCCCACGACCGAAGGGGGCGTGGGGCTAAAAATTGGCTGGATGCGACCAACCAAAGGAGCGCTTTACATCATTTGCTGCTGGCGACCACCGTGTCCGGCTGCCAGCCACCACCGAGGGCCTTGTAGATCGCGACAATCCCGCGATACAAGTCCACTTCGGCCTGGGCCTGGGAGTCTTCAGCGGCCAGGCGCTCACGTTGCGCGTCAAGCAGCACCAGGAAATCCACCGTGCCTTCGCGGTAGCGGATCGCCGCAAGGTCGGCCGCCGCGCGACTTGATTCACTCTGACGGATCAGCGAGACCAGGCGCTGCTGGCGTTTGCCGTAATCACTGAAAGCATTTTCCGATTCTTCCAACGCCAGCAGCACTTGTTGCTCATAGGTTGCCAGGGCGCCATCGGCCTCGGCGTTCGCGCCGCGCAACCGCGCTCGCACGCTGCCCAGGTCAAACGCCGCCCAGGTGATGCTTGGGCCAAGCGACCAGGCATTCGCTGCGGCGGACCCGATCTGCGAACCGCGCCCGGCCGTGAAGCCGAGGAAGCCGCTGAGGCTGACCCGTGGGAACAGGTCGGCCTTGGCCACGCCGATACGCGCGGTGGCGGCCGCCAGTTTGCGTTCGGCACTGAGGATGTCCGGGCGACGCTGCAGCAGTTGCCCCGGGTCGCCGATGGGCAGCGCCTTGGCAATCGCCGGCAGGTCTTTGGGGCTCAGGTCCACGCTCAGCTTGTCGGGGCGCTGGCCGAGGAGGGTGGCGATGCGGTTGCGCTCGCGCACTTGCTCGGCCTGCAGTTGCGGCACGCTGGCTTCAACGGCCGCCAGGCGTGCGTCGGCACGCTCCACGTCGAGCTGATCACCCACGCCGGCATCGCGCAGGCTGACGGTAATGGTGCGCGATTCCTGCTGGTTCTTCAGGTTGTCCAGGGCGATGCGTTCACGCAATTGCGCACCGCGCAGTTGACCGTAGGCGTCCACCAGCTCGGCAATCATGGTGACTTGCAGTTGGTACAGGTCGGCTTCGGCAACCTGCTGGTCAGCATCGCTGGCTTCCAGGTTACGGCGGATGCGGCCGAACAAATCCACTTCCCAGGCCATGTCCAGGCCCAGGTCGTAGCGCTCGCTGTTGACGCGCTTGGTGGTCTGGCCCGGGATCTGGCCTTTGCCCACGTCGCTGCTGGCACGGCTGGTGACCACCGGCATGATGTCGTTGGCCGCGTCATCACGAATGGCGCGGGCCGCGCGCAGACGGGCAAAGGCTACGCGCAAGTCGCGGTTACCGCTCAACGACTGGGTCACCAGTTGGTCGAGGGTCGGGTCGTCGAACTGCTGCCACCAGATACCTTCGTACTTGGCGTGGTCATAACTTTTGGTGTCGGCGGCGGCCGTGATGTTGGCCGCCTCCAGCTTCTCGGTTTTGTAGTCCGGGCCCACGGCACAGGCGCTCAGCGCCAGCACCAGCAAGCTCGGTAGAAAGACTTTCACGCTCATTGCTGTGTCTCCAGCTTCAAGGCCTTGGCCGCTTTGCGCGCGTCCTGGCGCTCCACATAGCGACGGATCAGTACGTAGAACACTGGCGTCAGCAACAGACCGAAGAAGGTCACGCCGATCATCCCGGAGAACACCGCCACGCCCATGGCATGACGCATCTCGGCACCGGCACCGCTGGACAACACCAGGGGCACCACGCCCATGATGAACGCGAACGAGGTCATCAGGATCGGCCGCAGACGCAAGCGGCAGGCTTCCAGTACCGCAGCCAGTGGGTCGAGCCCCTCGGCCTGTTTATCCTTGGCGAATTCGACGATCAGAATCGCGTTCTTACACGCCAGGCCCACCAGTACGATCAAGCCAATCTGGGTGAAGATGTTGTTGTCGCCGCCCGAGATGATTACCCCGGTAATGGCCGACAGCAGCGTCATCGGTACGATCAGGATCACCGCCAGTGGCAGGCTCCAGCTTTCGTATTGGGCGGCCAGTACCAGGAACGCCAGCAGTACGCAGAGCGGGAACACGAACAGCGCGGTGTTGCCCGAGAGGATTTGCTGATACGTCAGGTCAGTCCACTCGTAGGTCATGCCGTTGGGCAGTTCCTCTTTCAACAGTTTTTCAATCGCGGCCTGGGCCTGGCCGGAGCTGTAGCCAGGTGCGGCGTTGCCGTTGATTTCCGCGGTGATAAAGCCGTTGTAGTGCATCACGCGGTCCGGGCCCGAGGTGTCGCTGACCTTGATAAAGGTCGCCAGCGGGATCATCTCGCCCTTGTTGTTACGCACTTTCAGCTGGCCGATCTGGTCTTCATCCTGGCGGAACTGTTGCTCAGCCTGCACGTTGACCTGGTACGTACGCCCGAAGCGGTTGAAGTCGTTGGCATACAGCGAACCCAGGTAGATCTGCAGGGTGTCGAAGATGTCGCTGACGGCCACGCCGTGGGTCTTGGCCTTTTCGCGGTCGATGGCGGCATCGACCTGCGGCACGTTGACCGTGTAGCTGGTGAACAGGCCGAACAACTCAGGCACGCCACGGCTTTTGGTGATGACGTTCTGCACTTCTTTGTACAGCTCGTCGTAACCCAGGTTGCCACGGTCCTCGATCTGCAGGCGGAACCCGCCAATCGTGCCCAAGCCCTGTACCGGCGGCGGTGGGAAGATCGCCATGTAGGCTTCTTCGATGCTGCTGTACTTGCCGTTCAGTGCACCGGCAATCGCGCCGGCCGACAGGCTCGGGTCTTTACGCTCATCGAACGGCTTCAAGGTCACGAACACGATGCCGTTGTTCGGGCTGTTGGTAAAACCGTTGATCGACAGGCCAGGGAAGGCGATGGCGCTTTCCACGCCCGGCTGCTTCATGGCGATGTCCGACATGCGCTTGATCACATCTTCGGTGCGGTCCAGGCTCGCGGCGTCCGGCAATTGCGCGAAGGCCACCAAGTACTGCTTGTCCTGGGCCGGTACGAAACCGGTGGGCGTATGGGCGAAACCCAACCAGGTCAGCACCATCAGCCCGGCGTACAGGAACAGTGCAATACCGCTGCCGCGAATCACCCGGCGTACGGTGCCGACGTAGCCATGGCTGGCTTTCTCGAAGAACCGGTTGAACGGACGGAACAACCAGCCGCCGAACACCTTGTCGAGCGCCTTGGAAAAACGGTCCTTGGGGGCGTTATGACCCTTGAGCAAGACGGCAGCCAGGGCCGGGGACAAGGTCAGCGAGTTGAACGCCGAGATCACCGTCGAAATCGCAATGGTCAAGGCGAACTGCTTGTAGAACTGCCCGGTCAAGCCGCTGATAAACGCCGCCGGGATGAACACCGCACACAGCACCAACGCGGTGGCGATGATCGGGCCGGTCACTTCGCTCATGGCTTTTTCAGTGGCCGGGAACGGTTCCAGTCCAAGCTCGATGTTCCGCTCGACGTTTTCCACCACCACGATGGCGTCGTCCACCACGATACCAATCGCCAACACCAGTCCGAACAGCGACAGCGCATTGAGCGAGAAGCCAAACAGGTGCATCACCGCAAAGGTACCGATCAACGAAACCGGCACTGCCACCAACGGAATGATCGACGCGCGCCAGGTTTGCAGGAACAGGATCACCACCAGCACCACCAGGATCAGTGCTTCAAACAGGGTATGAACCACCGCCTCGATAGAGCCGCGCACGAAGACCGTCGGGTCATAGGCGATGCGATAATCCATGCCTTCCGGGAAGCTCTGCTTGAGCTCCGCCATCTTGGCGCGCACTTCATTGGAGATGTCGATGGCGTTGGAGCCCGGGCGCTGGAAGATCGGGATCGCCACGGCCGGTTGGTTGTCGATCAACGAACGCAGGGCGTACTGGCTGGAACCCAGCTCAACCCGCGCGATGTCTTTCAAACGCGTGATTTCGCCGTTGGCACCGGCACGAATCACGATATTTTCGAACTCTTCCTCAGTGACCAGGCGGCCCTGGGTGTTGACCGACAGTTGGAAGCTGGTGTCATTGGGCGCGGGTTGCGCGCCCAATGCACCGGCCGCCACCTGGCGGTTCTGCTCGCGAATGGCCGTGACCACATCGGTGGCGGTCAGGTTGCGCGAGGCGGTCTTGTTCGGGTCCAGCCATACACGCAGCGAGTAGTCGCCCATGCCGAACAACTGCACATCGCCCACGCCGCCCAGCCGCGCCAACTCATCCTTGATGTTCAGGATCGCGTAGTTGGACAGGTAGAGCATGTTGTAGCGCTGATCCGGGGAGGTGATGTGCACCACCATGGTCAGGTCGGGCGACGCCTTGTCTACGGTGATACCGATGCGCGTGACTTCCTCAGGCAGTTTTGGCTGAGTGCGTGTCACACGGTTCTGCACCTGCACCTGCGCGTTGTCCAGGTCGGTGCCCAGGGCGAAAGTGATGGTCAGGGTCAGTTTGCCGTCGGCGGTCGACTGCGAGGACATGTACAGCATGTTCTCGACGCCGGTGATGGCTTGCTCCAGCGGAGCGGCCACGGTTTCACCGATGACTTTAGGGTTGGCGCCCGGGAAGTTGGCGCGTACCACGACGGTCGGCGGTACCACTTCCGGGTATTCGCTGATCGGCAGCTGGAACAGCGAGATCGCGCCGGCGATCAGGATCAACAGCGACAGCACCGCTGCGAAGATCGGCCGCGAAATGAAGAACTTGGAAAAATTCATCTTGAGTTGTATCCCTTAACCGCGTGGAGTCGCGACGCTGGCAACTTTTGGCGCGGCTTTATCCGGCGCCACTTGTTCCAGGTTGCTGGCTTCAAGCGCTTGTCGTTGTTGTGCCAAGGCGGCGAGGGTTTCCTTGCTGGCCATCGGGATCGTTTCAGGTTGCACAGGTGAGCCCGGACGAATGCGCTGCAGGCCCTTCACGACGATGGTGTCGTCCTTGTTCAAACCGCTGCGCACGATGCGCAGGCCTTCGATCTTCGGCCCCAGTTCCACCGAGCGATACGCCGGCTTGTCGCCGTCCATCACCAACACGAATTTCTTGCCAAGGTCAGTGCCGACGGCTTCGTCGTTGATCAGCACGGCGGAGTAAGTGCCGCTGCCGACCAGCTTCAAGCGTGCATACAGGCCCGGGGTGTATTCGCCTTTGCTGTTATCGAACACGGCGCGACCACGGATGGTGCCGGTGGCCGGGTTGACCTGGTTGTCGACGAAGTTCATCTGGCCCAGGTGCGGGTTGCCGGTTTCGTTGGACAGGCCCAGGTACACCGGAGTGGTGGCGCCACGGCGGCCTTCGCGCGCCAGCTGGGTGTACTTGAGGTACACGCGCTCATCGGCGTCGAAGTAGGCGTAGACCTTGTCGGTGGAGACCACGCTGGTCAGCGCGGTGACGTCGGCGGTCACCAGGTTGCCGGCGGTGATTTCGGCACGGCTGACACGCCCGCTGATCGGTGCGGTCACGCGGGTAAAGCTCAGGTTCAACTTGGCCAGGTCCAGCTGCGCCTGAATCCCGGCCACTGCGGCGCGGGCTTCCTGGGCGGCGGTGGTGCGCGAGTCGGCCAGTTCGGCGGAGATCGCATTGCTCTGACGCAGGCGGTCGCCACGTTGCGCTTCGTTATCGCTACGGGTGGCGGCGGCTTTGGTTTGGGCAAGCTGGGCTTCGAGGCGGCGCACTTCAGCCTGGAACGGACGCGGGTCGATCTGGAACAGCAAGTCGCCCTTTTTCACCAGGGCGCCTTCGGTGAAGGCCACCTGGTCGATCTGGCCGGACACGCGCGGACGAATCTGCACGGTTTCCGGGGCTTCCAGGCGACCGGTGAATTCGTCCCACTCGTTGACCGGTTGTTCGAGCACCTTGGCCACACTGACTTTCGCAGGAGGCATGGCGGCCGCTTGTTCTGGGGTCTTGCCGCACGCGCTCATCACCACCACGGCCAAAATCGCCAAGGGGAAGCGCAAATGTTTGAGTGACTGTTCCATGAAGTGCATCCGCCAATGTATTTGAGATGGGCGGATCATGCGCGGCGAGGTGCTATGTCACGAATCGAATGAAGCAAAGGTAACTATCATTCGGAATGATATAAGCGCGAGATTAGCCCTCTAGGATGCGGGTTTCGTTAGGAAGCTATCAATAGGAGTGATGACAAAAGACTGTTGCGCGGGCTGCAAGGAACGCCCGCGCGGTTTTTCAGTCCAGCAGGCGGCTGACTTCGCGCAAACGCACCTCGCTCAGGTTGCCGGTGGAGGCCAGCAGGTTCAATTGGGCCAGCAAGATGCTGTAGCGCTGCTGAGCCAGACGCTGCTGGGTGTCGGTGACTTTCTGCTGCGCATCCAGCACGTCGGTGTTGATGCGTGAGCCGGCTTCAAAACCGTGGGTGACCGACGCCAGGTTAACCTGGCTGGACTTGAGCGCCTGCTTGAGCGCCTGGTATTGGCTCATGCCGCTGGTAACTTGCAGGTATGCCTGGCGCGCCATCAACCCGGCGTTGCGGCGCGCGTCTTCGACCTCATCCAGAGCCTTGCTTTGCAGCGCATGGGCTTCGCGCACGCGGCTGCTGGTACGGCCACCGCCGTAAAGCGGCACGCTCAACTTGACCCCGACCACGGTCTGGTTATAGCGGTTTTCCGGCAGCGTGACGTCGTACACATCGCCGCCCACCGAGGCAAAGCGGCCGTGGGCGGCGATCAGGTCGAGGGTCGGCAAGTGGCCGGCCTGTTCCTTGTCGATGTCCATTTCGGCCAGGCGCTGGGTGATCTGCGCGCGCTGCACGGCGAGGTTGCCTTGTTGCGCGGTAGTTGCCCATTCACCGATGGCCGCAGGCACCGGGGCGCTGAATGGCGGCTCCTTGCCCGACCACGGTCGCGCCTGGGCGGCGGTCAACTGGGTGAGCGTTTCGGTAGCGATGTCCAGCGCGCCGCGTGCGGCAATCTGCTCGGCGAAGGCCTGGTCGTACTTGGCCTGCACCTGTTCGAGCGCATTGGCGGTAGCGGCGCCGTCGGCCAGTAAGCGCCGTGTGCGGTCCTGGCTCTCCTGCAAGGTTTGCAGTTGTTGTGTGCGGGTGTTCAACAGCTCCTGGTTGAGCAACACATCAAAATAGGCGCGGGCCACGCGCAGCATCAGGTCCTGGCGCGCCTGTTCGGTCTGCACTTCGCTGGCGCTGATCAGCAATTTGCTTTGGTCGTGGGCGATTACGTTCTGCCAGCGCAACAGCGGCTGAGTGAGCACCACGGCGTAAGCATTGGTGTTGTTGCGGTTGCGGTGGTAATCGTTGGAATCCTCGGCATCGACCCAGGCGGCGCCGCCCGTGACGGACAGGTCCGGCAGCAGGTTGGCGCGGCTTTGCGGTTCTTTTTCCGCCGTGGCCAGTTGCTGGGCCTGCGCGGCGGCGAACTTCATGTCGTGGCTCAGCGCTTTTTGATACAGCTGGTACAAGTCCTCTGCCGACACGGAGGTCGGGCAGCAGGCGAGGGCAAGCCCGCCCAGGCAGGTGAGCAGGGTGAGGTGTTTTAGATGCAGCCCTGGAATACGCAAGGGTAGGTGCTCCACAAAAAAATTATCGGCTGAGGGTGCTTCTGCGCATCATCAGCACCATGGGAATGCCGATGGCCATAACGGCGCCCAAGGTGCCGAACAGCATGCTGAAGGCCAGCATTTGCGCTTGTTCACGCGCTTGCAGGTAAGGCATCAGGGCCAAGGCTTGTTGATGGCTGGCAAGGTTGAGCGAAAGGAACAGCGGGTTGGATTCCACGCCGCCCCAGCCGTTGGCGATCAGGCTGGACTCGGTCACGTGCTCGGAGAGCAGGCGATAGCGCTCCCACGAAAACCGTGTGAGCAGCGTTGCAGCGATGGCGATGCCGACGCTGCCGCCCAGTTGGCGCATCAGGTTCAATACCCCCGAGGCGCCGGAGATCAACGTCAGCGGCAGGCGTCGCATGGCCAGGTTGGTCAGCGGCACGAAGATCATGCCCAGGCCCAGCCCGCGGATCACCAGCGGCCAGTACAGCGTGTCCGGGTTGCTGTCGAGGGTGAACTGGGTGTGCAGGAACATCGCGTAGCAGTACATGACGATGCCCAAGGTCACGAACACGCGTTCGTCGATCTTGTTTTCCTGGGACAGCTTGCCGATCACCAAGGTACTGATGGCGCTGGCCACCGCCCCGGGGAAAATCACCAGCCCGCTCTGGTACGCGCTTTGCGCCAGCAACGTCTGCAGAAACAGCGGCACCATAAACAAGGTGCTGTACAGCCCGAAGCCCACGCAAAATGCGCAGATGCAGCCCATCAGGAACTCGCGGTTCTGAAACAGCGCGACGTTGACGATCGGGTTGACCGCGCGCCGTTCCCACCAGAAAAAACCCACCAGGCTGAAGCTGCTGAGCAACAGGCAGGCCACCGTCCAGTTGGATTCCAGCCAGTCCCAATGCTCGCCGCGCTCGAGCAGGATCTGCAAACTGCCGACCCCCAGCGCCAACAGGCAGAAACCGCTGTAGTCGACACTGCTGGGTTTTTGCTCGTTGGCCGAATCGCCGATACACAGCCAGCACAGCAACAGGGCCACGGCGCCGATGGGCACGTTGATCAGGAAGATCCAGTGCCATGACAAGGTGTCGATCAGGTAACCACCGACCGTCGGCCCAAGGGTCGGCCCCATCATTACGCCGACGCCGTACAGCGCCATGCCGCTGCTGACCTTTTCCTTGGGGAACACGTCGTAGATGATCGCCTGGGAAATTCCCAGCAAGCCGCCGCCCGCCAACCCCTGCAGCACGCGAAATGCCACCAGTTGCCACAGCTCAGCGGAGAACGCGCAGCCCACCGACGCCAGCACAAACACGGCGGTGGAGACCAGGTAATACCGGCGCCGCCCGAACCAGGCAGACAACCAGCCGCTGACCGGCAGAATCACCACGTTGGCCACCACGTAGCCGGTGGAGACCCACGAGATTTCATCGACCGACGCCCCATAGGTGCCCATCAGGCTGGGAATCGCGACGTTGACGATGGTGACGTCCAGCAACTCCATCATCGACACCAGCGTCACGGTGAACGCAATCAGGTACGGCGACCTCATAGCGTTTGGCTGGCGTTGTGTGGCGTGGCGACTTCGACGAAGGCGCTCATGCCGGGGCTCAACAAGCCCTTGTAGTCATCCGGCACGTCTTTGAGCGCAATCCGCACCTGGACGCGCTGCACCACCTTGGTGAAGTTGCCCGTGGCGTTTTCCTGGGGCAGCAGGGAAAACTTCGCCCCGGTCGCCGGTGCCAGGCTTTCGACCACGCCGTCGAAGGCGTGGCCGGGAAACGCATCCACCGTGACCTTGGCGTGTTGGCCGACACGTACGCGGCCAACTTGGGTTTCCTTGAAGTTGGCGGTGATCCACAGCGGGTCGGTGGCAATCAGGCTCAAGAGCTTCTGGCCGGCGACCACGAACTGGCCGGGTTCGACCTCTTTTTTCGAGACAATACTGCGCACCGGCGCAGTCTGGCGGGCGTCATGCAACTTGATGCGGGCTTGCTCGAGTTCGGCTTGCGCCGCCGCGATCCGATAGTCCTGCACCTTGAGCTCGGCCTTGTTGGCCAGCGTGCTTTGCGCGGCGGCCTGGGCATTGCTGCGGGCCGCTTCCTGGGCATGGCTCAACGCGTCGAAACGCGCTTTGGCCAGTTCCAGGTCCTGAGTGCTCAGCACACCCTGGGCGCCCAGGCGCCGGGCGCGCTGGTAGTCGTTGCGCGCCTGCTCAAGGTTGGCGCTGGACTGTGCCAGCGCCGCTTGTGCGGCCTGGCGCATGGCAACTGCGCCGAGAATCTGGCTGTCCAGCGCACCCGGGCTGCCGCTGCGTCCGGCAGCGGCGAGCAAGGCTTGCCACTGTGCTTCGCGCTGCTGCACCTGGTATTGATATTCGCTGTCGCGTATCTGAAACAGCAGGTCACCGCTTTGCACGGTGACGTTATCCATCACCGGCACGCTCATCACCACACCCGACAGCTTGGCCCGCACCGGGATGATCACGCCGTCGAGTTCCGCGTTGTCGGTGCTCACGTAGGCGCTGGAATACTGCCAGCGCTGCCAGCCGAGCAGCAGCAACCCGCCCACCACGGCGACGCACAGTGTCATTTTTATAAGCTTGCCTTTGGTCATGTCCTACTCCCTGTGTTCATGCGAGGCTCAGACGCTGTGTTCAACCTGACGCACAGGGCGGTCCGTGGCGCGTTGCGCTTTTTCCTGGAGGAAGTGATGCACGCCATCCCACAGGTCGATGCGCGAGTTGATCGCGGTCTTGGCGCTTTCGATCATGTGCTGGTGTTGCGCGGGCGTGGTGACGATTTCAGCGATGATGCGCTTGGCCGCCGGGCCGTGATCGTCGCCGTCCATTTCGATGTGGCGCTTGAGGTAATACGTGAGCATCGGCACCTCGGTTTCACTCACCGACCATTGCGACAGCAGGCGGCCGAACATGTCGGGGATGATGTCTTCACGGCCAAAGAAGAAGTACGCCAGCACCGCTTCGGTCGAGCCGTGCTGCGCGACATCGAGGGTCTGGCACATGAACACTTTGGCTGCCAGCGGAATGTCGCGGTCGTTGAGCGCCTTGGCCAGCGGCACCTGGGCCTGGATGGCAGCGAGGAAACGCCGGAACACTGAACTGTCGGCGCCGATTTCATCCATGGCCGTGAGGTACAGGTCCAGGTGGCTGATAAAGCCGCCGTCCGGGTGTTCGTCGGTTTCTTCGCCCACCACGATTTCATTGATCAAGCGCGCGGCGGTGATGTGCACCGGCGGCACCCACGGCAACTCGACGCAGGTGAGGTCGCGCTGGATGCGCTTGAGCAAGGTCATGAAATCCCACACGGCGAACACATGGAATTCCATCAGCGTGCGCACGTCTTCAACCGTGCGGATAGTGGCGAACAACGGGTGGCTGAATAACTGCTCGCGTTCGGTTTCGATGTGGCTGTCGATATCAAAAGGCATACATGCTCCTGCAGCCTGAGTCTTCAGGCGGGAAAATCCATTCGGAATGTTTGAGTGAGTGTTCAGTCGTTTACCGTGTCTCCACGGTAGGGGTGGCGGCTGGTGGCGTACTTGAAGGACGCGACGAAGTGCTTTTCCAACAAGTACTGCCGGTCTGTGTACCAGCCCGCGTCCAGCAGTTGGCGGTGCACTTTTGGCAGTCGCCAGCACGGCACCGCGGGATAAAAGTGATGCTCCAGGTGAAAGTTCGCGCCGGCGTGCAGCCAGGTGCACAGCCGCGAGGTGCGCGAGCGCGCAGGCGGTGGTTCATCGCCTTCGCTGAACGCATGTTCCTGATGGGCATTGAAGGCCGACACCAGAAACGCCACCGCCAGGCTTCCGCAAAACCCCAGCAGCAACCCGTCGATCTGCCACAGCGCCACGGCGTACACGCACAACCAGCCCACTTGGCAGGCGATGTTGCAGCGCGCCAGCCGTTGCACCTGCGCCGCGCTCAAGGGCAGCGGCGAAGGGCTGCTCAGTGGGCCGAACGCCAGCCGCACGGTGGCGTGCAGGTAGTTCGAGGTTGCGAGCAAACGCGACAGCGCGATGCGGCTTGCCAGCGTGCGATAGCGCGAGAAGTGCCGATAGTCCGGGTCTTTTGCGCTGTTGCTGTAGCGATGATGTTGCCAATGGTCGACGAAGTAACCGGTCACGCAAAACCCCGGCAGCAGCGAACTGGTAAGAATGCCCAGGTAGCAGCTGTGCATCGGGTTACCGCTCAGGTTGAAGTGGAAGCCTTCATGCCCAAGGATCGCTTGCAGAAACAATCCGTACCCGGCCACCACCAGCAAGGGCGAACACAGCAGCACCCACACGGTGGGCGCCGTGTTTGCCACCCACACAAACAGGGCAAGGGGCAGCAGGTACAGGCACACCGCGTAAGCGATGATCAGCAGCGACTCGCCCGTGCGCGCCTTGAACAAGGCGCGGTCGAGACGGACCTGGGGCTTGGGGTGCAGTTGTCTGGCCATTGGCGAGGCGTTACTCGATCAGTTCAGGTTTGAGCGCCAGGTGCCCGCCGCGTGTGAGCGTGCGCAGGCGCATGGCGATAAAGGCGTCGACCACACTTGGCGCGATGCGCGCGGTGTACATGGCCAGCGTGCCCATGAAGGTCAGCCCGCGATTGCGCAAACCGTTTGTGCGGCAGGCGCGCACCAGGCCGTCAGAGGCTGCACCGAGTTTTTCTTCCAGAGACAGCAGGGTCTTGTCACCCCGCTTGAAGGTCACCAGGCGCTTGACCGACAGCCCCACCCGCTGGGCCGGCAAGTGAATCGCCGTGTCGATGAACCCCGGGTACACCGTGACCACATCCAGCTGCCCGCGATACTGCATGCGCAGCACGTCCGAATAGGCGCTCAACGCGCGTTTGCTGGCGGCGTACGCGGCCACATAAGGCGCATTCACCAGGGCGAACAGCGAGGATACGTTGACCACTTTGCCGCGTTTGCGCAGCAGCCCCGGCAAGAAGCCGGCCACCAACTGCCACGGTGCAAACAGGTTGACATCCACTGCGCGGATGACTTCGTCGGTGATGCCGGTTTCACCGCGTTCCAGGGTCAGCGTGCCGGCGTTATTGACCAGAATGTCGATGTCGCCGAAATCGGTGGAGATAGCGCCGATCACCGACGCCAGCGCGCGGCGGTCGCACAGGTCGACCTGATAAAACCCGTCCAGCAGTTCCGGCTCCTGCGGCGCCAGAATGTCCAGGCCAATCACCGTGGCGCCTTGTTGCTTGAGTTTGCGGGCGGCGGCTTGGCCCAGGCCACGCGCGCAGCCGCTGATGACGATGATTTTTCCGAGCAGGTTCATGGGTGCGCTCCGGCGATGCTGAAGGTTGAGTGGGACAAATAGGTGTCGAGGTTGCTCGCCATCGAGATCTTCGCCGGCGGGTGAAATTGCAGACCGCGGCAGGCCATCAACCCATTCGAACTCTGGTTGCTGGTGATAAATGCCATGCCGCCGAGCATCGCGTGGGCCTGGTCCGACAGCTCGGTCAGCAGCTGCTCGATGCCATAACGCACCAGCAGCAGACGGGCCAGCACGTTCGGCAGGTCCTGGGGGTTGCGCTCGATATCCAGCGCCGCGCCTTCCAGCGCGCTGATTGCCAATTGCAGGTTGGCCGCCAGGTCCACGCGGTGATGCGCGGTCCAGCGTCCTGCGTCGGTCACCGTCTCGATCAGGCCGGCGCAGGCACCCACGTAGGACGCGCAAATCAACAGTTCGAACCAGATGAAACCGACGGTTTGCACGTCGCCCAACAGGTGCTTGTAGCCGGCGGAAAACAGCATGCGTTCGGGCACCAGCACTTCATTGAGGCGTACCTCAATGCTTTCGGCAGCGGCCAGCGCGCTGTTCTGCCAGAACGGCGCGCGGCTGATGCCTGGCGCGTTGGCGGGAATCAACGCCACCATCAGCTCTTCGCCCTGTGGGGTCTGGCGGGTATAGCTGGCGGTGAGCAAGTCCATCGAGCGGCCGAGGCAGCAGGGCTTTTTGCTGCCACTGAGCAACACGCCCTCGGGGGTGTGCACGGCCTGCATGTTCGAGTCGAGGATGCCCGCGCCCGAGTTGCCCTCGGCAAACCCCGAGGACAGCAACAAACGGTTCTGTGCAACGGCCGCCAGCAACAGACCTTCGGCGCCGCCCCCGTTTTGGGTGAGCGCCAACAGGCTCGCCACCGAAAACTGGTGCATGGTGCTGGCCACCGCCAGCGAGGGCGAACGCGCGCCCAGGGCGATCTGCACATGCACGGCATCGAGGATGCCTGCACCCAGCCCACCGGCGGCGCGGTTGACCAGCAGCCCGACCGGACCGTGTTGCTTGAACAGGGCAATGACACTGCTCTCGGGGGCTTCGCGTTCGGCGACGGCGAGGGCGGCCAGGCGCGCGTCAAATTCCGGGGCGTAGCGGTCAAGCAAGGCGCGCGAGCGGTTTAACAATGACAGTGACATGGCTCAGGCCTTCAGGTAGCTCGCCGGAAACAGGCCGGTGATGATCGAGTGGATGTTTTCGCGAATGGCCTTCTGCGCGACGGGGTCGAGCATGTCGGCGAGCATCGGCAGGCCCAGGTCAAAGCGCGAGGTGAAGGTGATAATCGCGTCCTTGCCATCGGGCAGGACTTGCCAGGTGCCCGAGAAGTGATCGACATCGCCGGCCATTTGCTCAAAGTGAATCTCGCGGGTCTGGGCGTTGAACGTGTCGCGCTCCTGCCACTTGAGAATGCCGCTGTGGAAGTTGACCTCCCAGGAGGTGAACGACACGTCGTCGCTGACCTTGTTGATGGTGATATTGCGCACCGAGTCGCACAGCTCGACGTAGTGGCTGAAGTCGCTGATCACGGCGAAGACTTCATCAGCGCAGGCATGGGGGATATGTGCCTGGACATTGACTTCTTGCATGGGGTAACTCCAAAGATCAAAGGGGTGAGACAGAGGTGGTGAGCGCCTGGGCGAATCCCTCGATCAACCAGTTGCAGTCCTGGGCAGTGAGCAACGGCGACGGTGTAAGCCGCACGACACGGTGGTCATTGAGCGAGTGGCACACGATGATGTGCTGCTCGATCAGGGCCATGACCATATTCGCGGCGATCGAGGCGTCGCTGAACTCAAAGCCCAGCAGCAAGCCGGCACTGCGCAGCGTGACGCGCTCGGCCAGGCCCATGCGCTGCAACAGCGCGCTGAAACGTGCGTGCAGGTCCTGGCCCAGCAGCCGTGCCCGCGCCACCAGGTCTTCTTGCACCATCACCTGCAGCGTGGCCTGCACGGCCGCCATGGCCAGCGGGTTGGCGCCAAAGGTCGAGGTGTGCACCGTGGGGTTGCGGTTGAACGGCGCATAAATGGCCGCGCTGGCGACCATGGCGCTGACCGGCACGCAGCCGCCGGACAGGCTTTTGCCGACCAGCATGATGTCGGGCACCACCTGTTCCTGATCGCACGCCCACCAACGGCCGGTACGGCCCAGCCCGGACTGGATTTCGTCGATGATCAGCACGGCGCCGTACTGGTCACACAACTCGCGTACCCGCGTCAGGTAACCCGGTGGCGGCAGGATCACGCCGGCTTCGGCCTGGATCGGCTCGAGAATCACGCAGGCTTTTTCCGGCGAGGCGAGCAGTTGCTGTTCCAGCGCGGCGCTGTCGCCGAACGGCACGAATGCGCTTTCGCTGAGCAGGCCACTGAACGGTTCGCGGTAGCTTTCGCGGCCGGTAACGGCCAGCGCGCCGAGGGTCTTGCCGTGGAAACCGCCGAGCGTCGACAGCGTGCGACGGCAGCCGTTAAGCCGGGCGAGTTTCAGGCCGGCTTCGGTGGCTTCGGCGCCCGAATTGCAAAAGAACACATAGTCCAGGTTACCCGGGCAGCGCGCTGCCAGCGCTTGCGCGGCCAAGGCTTGTTGCGGGTTGAGCAGCAGCTTGCTGGCCAGCGCGTTTTGCTGCAGTTGGCGGGTCACGGCATCCACGACAACCGGATGGCCGTGGCCGAGGAAAAACACCCCGTAGCCGCCGGCATCCAGGTACTGGCGGCCTTGGCTGTCATAGATGTAGACGCCCTGGCTTGAGTGTTCGATCGGCAGGTTCATCAAGGACGCGAGGCGTGCGTAGCCCGAGTTCACATGCTGGCGAAAATACTGGTCAATCTGTTCGGCGTCGGCGGCGGGTTCCAGTTCTGTCAGGTGCGAGTTCATGCCACGGATGCCTCTGCGACAGGTGGAACCGGCTGTTTGAGCATCCGCGTCAAGGCGCCGAGCTTGGGGGCCAAGTGATTGAGTGACAGCAACAATTCGCGGCTGACGTCGCGTGCACCGAAGGCCGGCTCACCGAGCAACTCGGGCAACGAAGTGGGCAGCGGCGTGCGCAGGCAGGCATAGCGGCACAGCTGGTTGGCGCGGCCCAGTGCCGCCTGGACGGCACCGGTCAGTGCCGGCAGAAACACCGGGCGGATCAGGCGTTCATAGATGTCCGGCGCCATGCAACGAGGCCGTGTGAACGGTTGCGCCTGGGCTTGCATGGACTCGCACATCAGGTCCAGCAGGCCGGTGAGGTCCAGCGCCTGTGGGCCGCTGGTGAGGAAGTAGTCCGCGCCGATCAAGCGCCGGTGCAAGGCGTTGGCAATCGCCTGCGCCGCCACGTCGCGGGCAATCAGGTCGATGTAGCCGGCAGGCGGGCAGGGCACGATAGGCAGCACGCCGGACATCATCAGCCCCATGGTCATGTGAAAACCCTGGAAGTTGGGCATGTGCCCGGTGTCGGAATTGCCGATGATGATTGACGGGCGAAAAATCGACACGTCGATACCGGAAGAACGCACCAGCGTCTCGGCCTGGCGCTTGGCGACTTCGTACGGCGTCTCGGCCTGCACGCCTTCGTAGTAGTCACACGGGTGGGTGAAGGCGGTGCTGATGTGGTAGAGCGGCACCTTGGCTTGCTGCACAAAGCGCACGACGTTTTCGGTACCCAGGTAATTGACCGAAAAAATCTGGTCGATGTCGCCATCCATGCGGGTAACCGCTGCGGCGTGAATGACCCAGTCGACGCGCTGCAGCAGCGCTTCATAATCCTCGGCAGCCAGCCCCAGCCGGGGGCGGCAGATATCACCGCTGAGCACTTGCACCTGCGGGTGGCGGATGCGGCTTTTGCGCGCCAGGCAGACCAGGTTGAAGTCCTCTGCCAGGCAGTCGATCAGTGACTCGCCGAGTACGCCCGAGCCTCCTGTGAGAAGGACGGTTAATTTTTGCTGTTCTGACATGTAGGACGCTTCCTGCGGACTCATCGAAAGAATTAACGGTGCGTTCCGCCGAATCCCAGGCACACGTGCCCCTGGCGAACACTCTTGTATCCACTTTCGGTGGCGCTGACGTGCGTTGGGGGAAGGCAGTCAGCGCTTAACGTTTTCGCGAATAAGATGCGATCGATATTGGCCTTTTGATATCACCGCGTCTTGAACGAAACGCTTGTCTTGCGCAAAACCTTGGCCGCCGTGAGCGGGGTCATGCCGATCATGCGGCGCATCATGCGCGCCAGGTGCGCCTGGTCGGAGAACCCGCCATCGGCGGCGGCGTCCGACAAGCTGGCGCCGCCGGCCAGGGATTTGGAGGCGCGCTCAAGTTTGTTCCAGATGATCCATTGGGACAGGGAAACGCCCATCTGGTGCGTCGCCACACACCGCAGGCGCGGGCTGGACAGGCCGACCGCATTGGCGGCGCGGCTGACGGAACCGGGACCGTCGCGGTCCAGGCGCAGGATGTTCAAGGCTTTATAGAGGCGTTGGTCGATGGGCGGCGTAATCGCCAGCAAACGCGCGAGCGCGTCGACAAACTGGGGCAGGGAGGTGGTACGGCGAAAGCACTCCAGCAGTTCGTCACTGGCCAGGGCGATGCCATTGTCTTGCAGCAATGCGTTGAGTGCACGGCCCAGTGGTGTGTCCGGATTGACGTACACAAACGCCACCGGATGACTGTCGGCCACGGCGCGGTGTTCGACGTTGGGGCCGATGATCACTCCCGCCGCGCGGATCAACTGGCCGGGCAGTTCCAGGGTGACCGGTTGGTGCACGCCGATGCACAGCTGAATGGCGACATGGGAATGGGCAGAGTTCTGATCCGCGCGACCGATGTAACCGGCCCATGAATCGCCAAAAGTAACGCTGCCGTCCCACATGTAAGGTCTTCCTGACTCGAAGGGTGAGTTTTCCGTGTGCAGGGTAGGCCTGCACAGGTCTTGATTCAAGCACCGGGCGCGCAGTCAGCGTTGCAGCGCCGCCCGCATGCCGGCCAGTTTGATGCAGGTTTCGTCGTATTCGCAGGCAGGGTCGGAGTGCTCCACGATCCCGCACCCCGCAAACAGGCGAGCCTGGTTGCCCTTCAACAGGGCGCTGCGCAGGCCGACGATGAATTCGCCATTGCCATGCGCGTCCAGCCAACCCAGCGGCGCCGCGTACCAGCCACGATCAAAGCCCTCGAATTGGCGAATATGTTCCAGCGCCTGTTGGCGTTCGTGGCCGCCGACCGCGGGTGTCGGGTGCAGGAGCGCAACCATGTCCAGCAAACTGCGCTGCGGGTGCAGCGGCCCTTCAATCAGCGTGGCCAGGTGTTGCACGCGGCTGAGGCGCTTGATATGCGGCGCGGGCGGAACCTGCAACGGGGCCACCCACGGCGCGAGGTCGCGCTGGATGATCTGCACCACCACCGCGTGTTCGTGCTGGTTCTTTTCGCAGGCGAGCAGCGCGTGCGCCAGTTGCGCATCGTGCTCAGGGTTGGGGTCGCGGCGGGTGGTGCCCGCCAGCGCCAGGGTTTGCAGGTGGCCATTGTGCAGCTTGACCAGGCGCTCGGGAGACGCGCCGATGAAGCACGCCTGGTATCGGCGAAAGGCAAACAAATAAGCGCCGGGGTCATTGCTGGCGAGGGTCGCCAGGGTGCGGCCGGCATTGATAGGCCGGGAAAATTCACTGAGCACTTCTCGCGCCAGCACCACCTTTTGCAATGGGGTGTCGCGCAACACATCGAGGGCGTGGGCGATCTTACTTTCCCAGCACGCGCGCGGCAGGCACTGGTCACGGGTGTGGTGGGGCGCCGCCGTGGGGCGTGGGCCGGACACGTAGCGGTCCATCAGCGCGTTCCATTGATTCAACACGTGCTCGCAGCAGCGCTGCGCCACATCGTCGGCCGCCACCCGTTGTTGGCACAGCAGCCAGCAGGCATCGCCGTCGCGCACCAGCAACAGCGTCATCAACAGCAGCGAGGCATCGCCAAAGCCCTGCCACGCAGGGCTGGCCTTGACCTGATGATCAAACCGAAAGCCGCCGCACACCGTCGGCGCCAATGGGCCGTGGACCACGGCGCCTTCGAGCCAGTCCCGCCATTGCGCATCCACCGTGGCAAAACGTTGAGCACCGGCGCCGATGAGTTCAGCCGCCACGCCCCAGCCGAACAGACTTTTGTCATCTTCCGGCGCGCGCCAGAACAGGCACTCGGCGTGCGGCTCGTCGACACGTTCGAACAGCGCCAGCAGGTCCAGCGCGGTGATGTTCAGCGCGTAACTGGCCAGCACGGGTTTGCCGTGTTCGATAGCACGCTGGCGAGCGCATTCGAACACTTCGGTCAGGCCGGCGGCATGGCCCTCCAGCTGCGTAAAGGCGCTCATGCCGGTGTTCTCGTTGCGCGCCAATGCAGCACTTGCTGGCCGATGTACCAGTGGATGATCTGGGCGAACAGGGTTTCCATGAAGTGCGGGTCCAGCCCGGCTTGCTCGGCCCATTCGCGGCGTTGCGGGAGCATCTGGGCCACGCGTTCAGGCGCGGCAATGCTGCTTTCGCTCGGTTTGAAACGTGCAGCGGCTTTGACGTAAGCCATGCGTTGACGCATGAGTTCGATGATCTGGTGGTCCAGTGAATCGATGGCGTGACGGATGTCCGGCAGGCCATCACAGGCGTCGGGTGTTTTCATCAACAGGTTTCCTTCAGGGCGGGCGATAGGGTCAGCAGCGTCGCGGCGATAGCGTCGATGAGTGCCTGGCGTTGCTCGATCAGGTAAAAGTGGCCGCCGGGCCAGCGCTGCAGGTGCAGTGGCTGGTGACTGGCGGCTTGCCAGGCATGGGCTTCATCCCGCTCGATCTCCGGGTCTTGCTCGGGGTAGAACACCGTGATGCGGCTGTTGAGCGGCTGCGGTTGCGCGCAGGTATAGGTTTCAACCACGCGGTAGTCACCGCGCAGGCCCGGCAGGAACAGTTCGCACAGGGCCGGGTCGTCCAGCAATGGGTTGGGCCGCTCGGACAAGCGCCGCACGTCGTCGAGCAACGCCGCATCCGGCCCCCGGTGCAGGTGCCCGCCGCGCTGGCGGTGTGGCGCCGGATGGGCGGACACGAACAGGTGGTCGACAGCGATTGCGCGTTGCTCCAGGCGTGCGGCCACTTCATACGCCACCACCGCACCCAGGCTGTGACCGAACAACGCCAGTGGCCGGTCGGCGTAACCCTGCAAGGCATGGGCGGCGCCGTCGGCCAGGCGCTGCATGTCAGTCAGGCACGGCTCGCTGAAACGGTCTTCACGGCCCGGGTACTGGATGGCCAACAGGTCGATGTCGGCGGGCAGGGCGTTGACCCAGTCACGAAAGAAACTCGCACTGCCCCCGGCATGCGCAAAACACACCAGGCGCCAGCGCGGCATGGGTGTCAGGCGGTAGGCGCGGACCCAGCGGCTCACGACGCGGCGCTCTGCAACCAGGCCTGACGCAGGCGTTCGCGCAGGTCCTTGCGGCTGACTTTGCCCACGCCGGTGTGCGGGAACTGCGCGATAAATTCGATGCGGTCCGGCACCTTGAACGCGGCCAGGCCTTGGCCACGCAAGTGCTGCTTGAGCGCAAACGCCGACGGTGCCGGGTCGCGGGCGACGATAAACGCACAGGTGGATTCGCCCAGCACCGCATCCGGCATCGCCACCAGCGCAGCGTCGTGCACCTGCGGATGACTGATCAGCAGGTTTTCGACTTCTTCGGCGGCGACCTTTTCGCCGCCACGGTTGATCTGGTCCTTGTCGCGACCTTCAACCACCAGGTAACCCTCGGCGGTGCGCCGGACCCGATCACCGCTGCAATAAAAACCGTCGGCGGTAAACGCCTTGGCATTGTGCTCGGGCAGGCGGTAATAGCCACGAATGGTGTATGGCCCGCGCACCTGCAGCTCGCCGACCTCGCCGTCGGGCACCGCTTGGCCGTGTTCATCGACAATGCGAATTTCATCATCGGCGCTCAGCGGGCGGCCCTGGGTATGCAGCAGGTGATCGGGGTGATCATCCAGGCGGGTAAAACACAGCAAGCCCTCGGCCATGCCCAGCACTTGTTGCAAGGTGCAGTCCAGGGTCGGCGTGACGCGGGCCGCTGCGCTGCCGAGCAGCTTTGCGCCGCCGACTTGCAGCAGGCGCAGGCTCGACAGGTCGGCCTGGCGCTGGGCCTGGGCGTCCAGCCATAACATCGCCAGCGGCGGCACCAGCGCGGTGACGGTGACGCGTTGCTCGCTGATCAGCGCGAAGCAGCTTTCAGGGTCGCAGCGGCGCGTGCACACCACGCGCCCACCGGCCAGCAGGGTGCCGATGACGCCCGGGCAACACAGCGTGAAGTTGTGCGCCATGGGCAGCGCGGTGAGGTACACCGTGCGCGCGTCCAGGCCGCACACCTCGCTGCTGGCGCGCACGTTATAGAGGTATTCGGCGTGGCGGCGCGGGATCAGCTTGGGCGTGCCGGTGGTGCCGCCCGAGAGCTGGAAACACGCCACGGCGTCAGGGTGACCGGCGTCCTGCTCCAGCGGCTCGTGGTGATACAGCGTACTCAAGGCGATGAATGCCTGCGCGTCCCCGTCGATCACCACGTGGCGCAGATGCATGCTCTGGGCGGCCAACTGACGCGCCATTTCACGGCAGTCGAAGCCGTCCAGTTCGGCGCAGCCGATGTAGGCCGTGGCCAGGGCAAACCTGCAAAAACCGCCGATCTCGTGCTGACGATGGGCGGGCAGGGCGAGGATCGGCCGGGCGCCGAGGCGGAACAGCGCAAAGCACACTTCGATAAACGCGCTGCCGTTGGGCAAGTGCACCACCACGTTATCGCCTGCCGCCACCCCCAGCGCACGCAATCCGCCGGCCAGGCGCCGGCAACGGTCCGCCAGGCTGCGGTAGTTCAGATGCAACGGGCCATCGGTGATGGCAATCGCCGATGGGGTGCGTGCGGCCACCGTCTCCAGTGCCTGGGCGAAGGTCTGGTCTTGCCAGTAACCGGCCTGCCGGTAGCGTTCGGCGAACGCGGCGGGCCAGTCTGGCGCATCGTCAACGGTGTCTGAATCGCGTGCGCAGGTGTGCAATGACATGGAATCCCCTATTTGTAGAAATAATTGGCTACAAATGTCCAAATGAGATCTATTATCATTGTCTTTCGCCGGCAGCTTCTCAACGCCAAGGCTTTCGGACCTGTGACTTTTTCATTAGATGAAATACACAGCGGCTTTAAACAGGGAGGTTTACGGTTTAAAAGCCTCCTCCTCACTCAGGTCAGGCCCCGCGTAATGGCCTTAAAGGATCAAGGGAAAACCCAATGACTATTACGATCATCGCTCCCAGCCACCAAGAGACGCAGGCCGAACCCAAGGGCAACCAACCCGGCACGGTCTACCTGGAACCGCACATGACGTTGGTCACCGGCACGCTGTGGTCACAGAGCGAAAACTGGGTGGAAGACCCGTTGGAGCGCGGCCTCAAATTGATCCTGGTGCAGAGCGGTGAGTTGTCGTGCCGCATTCCCGGGCACAGCGAGCAATCGATCAAGGGGCCCAGCCTGTGCACCATCGTCAATGACGGCGAGTTCACCTCGTCGCAGATCTACGGCACCTCCACGCCGCTGCGCTACACCATCGTGCAACTGGACCTGGAATCCCTCGACCGCCACCTCGGCATGGCCCCGCGCAAGCTGTTGACCAGTGGCGGCGGCGACCCGTACATGATGGTGCGCCCGGCGCCCCGCGCGATGCAGGCGCTTGCCACACAGATTGCGACGTGCCCGATGCAGGGGCCGAGCCGTTCGTTGTACCTGGGTGGCAAAGCGCTGGAGCTGACTGCCCTGAGCGCGCAATTTTTGCTCGGTGAGCGGGGTCAGCCGGAACAAAAGCTGCGCATTACCTCCTCGGACGTGGAGCGTGTCCACGCCGCACGCGATCGCCTGGTGCGCTCGCTGCTGGAGCCGCCGAGCCTGAACGCCCTGGCCAGCCATGTGGGCATGAGCCCGCGCAAACTCACCGCGGGCTTTCGCAAGGTGTTTGGCACCAGTGTGTTCGGCTATCTGCACGAGCATCGCCTCAGCGAAGCGCACCGCATGCTCAGCGACGAAGAAAGCAACGTCTCCACCGTCGCTTACGGCGTGGGGTTCAGCCCGGCGCATTTCTCGATTGCCTTTCGTAAACGCTACGGCGTATCACCCAGCGAGATCCGCTGAGCGTGGGTCGGTGTCTCTGAATCGAATGAAAAGGCCCGTGCATCTAAAGCCCTGAGCGCTTTCTGAAAACCTGCTTGCGATAGAGTTCCAATTGAGAATGGCTTCCATCTTGGTGAGCCAGGGACTTTATCCAGACGGGTCACAGGAAGCTTTTCATGAGCGAGCTGACAACAGCAGACACCCCCTCACTGCGCACATGGCTGATCGAACACCTCGCCCAGTTGCTGGGCGCCACCACGGCAGACATCCACAACCTGGGCGATGAGGAAAACCTCCTCGGCTGCGGGCTCGATTCCATCCGCCTGATGTACCTGCAGGAACGTTTGCGCAGTCACGGCTTGCACATCGACTTTGCCCAACTCAGCGCACAACCCTGCCTGGCGGCGTGGCTGGAATTGTTGCAGGGCCAGGTGCCGCACCACCGGGTAACCGATGCTGCGCCGTTGGCAGCGCCGGATGACAGCTTTGAACTGAGCGCCGTGCAACAGGCGTACTGGCTGGGGCGCGGGCCGGCCGAGGTGCTGGGCAATATCAGTTGCCACGCGTGGCTGGAGTTCGATTGCCAGGGCATTGATCCGCAGCGCCTGGAAGCGGCGGTCAAGTGTGTGCAGGCGCGGCACCCGATGTTGCGGGCAAGTTTCAATGACGGTCGGCAGCGGATTCTGGCGGCGCCAGCGTTGCCGGTGTTCGATCACCAACCCTGGCGCGACCATGCGCCAGCCGCCGCACACCAGGCCTGGCAGGCGCTGCGTGATTGGCGCTCGCATGAGTGCCTGGCGGTGGAGGCGGGGCAGGTGATGCTGGTCGGCCTGGTGCAGTTGCCGGACGGCCGTGACCGCGTATGGCTGAGTGTCGACCTGTTGGCCGTGGACGTGGAAAGCCTGCGCTTGTTGATGGCGCAGCTGGGTGAGGCCTACCAGGCACCGGCCGCGCTGGCGCCGCCGCCCACACTGCACTTTGCCGATTACCTGAGCCGGCGCCGCCAGCGGCGCGCCGACGCGTATGAGCGTGACCGCGAACACTGGTGCCAGCGCCTGGCACAGTTGCCCGATGGCCCGGCATTGCCATTGGCCCGTACGCCAGAGTCGATCCGCGCACCACGCTTCAGCCGTCAGGCGTTTGTGCTCAGCCCGGCCGAAGCCGAACGTCTGCAACGCCAGGCGACCGCCCACGGCCTGACCTTGCCCAGCGTCTTCGCCACGGCCTTCAATGCGGTCTTGGCGCGCTGGAGCGAACAGCCGAATTTTTTGCTCAACGTGCCGTTGTTCGATCGCCACGATGACCAGCACGCTGTCGACCAGGTGATTGCCGACTTCACCACCTTGCTGCTGGTGGCCTGCGAAGACGCGCCGCAGTTAGCGTTTGCCGAAGGCGCCCGGCGTTTCCAGCGCGACCTGCACGCCACCATCGACCACGCAGCGTTTCCCGCGTTGGAAGTGCTGCGTGAGGCCCGTCGCCAAGGGCACCCCCGTTCGGCGCCGGTGGTGTTTTCCTGCAACCTGAGTGATTCGAGCTTTGTACCGCAGAGTTTTCGCGAGCTGTTCGGCGACCTGCACGACATGCTCTCGCAAACCCCACAGGTGTGGTTGGACCACCAGCTGTATCGGGTCGAAGACGGTGTGCTGCTGGCCTGGGACAGCCTCACCGAGCTGTTCCCCGACGGCGTGCTGGCGGCCATGTTCACCGCCTACATCGAACTGGTGCAGCGCCTCGCCGACAGCGACTGGAATCAGCCGCAGCCGGTGCTGTTGCCGCTGGCACAACAGGCGCGGCGCGACCGGCAGAACAGCCTGCCGCCGCTGGCCCAGGGGCGTGGCTTGCTTGATGACTTTTTCCGCCAAAGCGCCGCACAACCCGACGCGGTGGCGCTGATCTGTGGTGCGCAACGCTGGACGTATCAAGAGCTGGCCGAGCACGCCCTGCGCGTGGCCGCCGGTTTGCTCGACGCGGGCATGCGCCAGGGCGAAGCCGTTGAAGTGTGCCTGCCGCGCGGACCTCGGCAGATTGCCGCCGTGTTCGGCGTGCTGGCGGCCGGCGGTTGCTACGTGCCGGTGGACACCGCGCAACCGCCCGCACGGCGTAGCCTGATCGAGTCGGCGGCGGGGATTACCCGCGTGATTGCCGATCAACCGCCCGCGGGCAGTTCATTGCAGTGGCTTGACCCGGCTCGGCTGGCGCAATGCGCGCCCTTGGCCACCGCGAAAAAGACCGCGCCACAGGCCAGCGCGTACGTGATCTACACCTCCGGTTCCACCGGCATTCCCAAGGGGGTTGAAGTCAGCCACGCGGCGGCGCTGAATACGATTGACGCGGTGCAGGCCGAGTTGCGCGTCACGCCGCACGACTGCCTGCTGGCCGTGTCGGCGCTGGATTTCGATCTCTCGGTCTATGACCTGTTTGGCGTGCTGGGGCAGGGCGCGCGCCTGGTGTTACTGCCGCCTGAGGAAACCCGCGATGCCATGCGCTGGGCGCACCTGATCAGCGAGCACCGCGTAAGCCTGTGGAACTCGGCCCCGGCATTGCTGGAGATGGCCTTGAGCATCGGCACGCAACACTGTCACTACCAGAGCCTGCGGGCGGTCTTGCTGTCAGGCGACTGGATCGCCCTGGACCTTGCCGCACGCCTGCGCCGCCACGCCACACCGCAGTGCCGGGTGTACGGCCTGGGCGGCGCGACCGAGGCGGGTATCTGGTCGAACCTGCAACGCATCGATGACGTGCCCGAGCATTGGCCGTCGATCCCTTATGGCAAGCCGTTGGCCGGCCAGACCTACCGCGTAGTGGACGGCGCCGGGCGTGATGTGCCGGACCAGGTGATCGGGCAACTGCTGATTGGCGGCGCAAGCCTGGCCCGTGGTTATCGCAATGACCCGGTGCTCACCGCCCAGCGCTTTCGCAGTGATGCGCGCGGGCGCTGGTATTACACCGGCGATCGCGGGCGCTTCTGGAGCGACGGTACGATTGAGTTTCTTGGGCGCATGGACCAGCAGGTCAAAGTGCGCGGGCAGCGTATCGAGTTGGGCGAGATCGAAGCCGCGCTCACGGCGCATCCGCTGATCGACAGTGCCTGTGCCGCCGTGGTGCACGGCAGCCTTGGCGCGGCGGTGGTGATCAACGCCGGCTGTGTGCCGGTTCAAGCGCTGCCCGCGCAGTCGATGCTGGATGACAGCCTGGCAGCCGAACACCGCGTCACGGCTGAATTGCTGCAACGCCTGCTGCAAGACCCGCCGCCCAGTGCGCTGCTCGACACCTGGCGCGCGTGGCTCGCTGGCTACGTCGAGTCCATCAGCCTGAGCGATGCAGTGGCGCAGCTGGGTTGGCGCGAAGCCGACCTGCACCGCATGGTCGGCGCATTGCAGGTGCTGTTGCGCAGTGAAGACGGCGCCGCGCAGGTGCTGTTCGACCCGCTGCTGGCGCCTCAGGCCATGGCGTTGAACCTGCCAGCCGGTCGTCAGGTGCTGGACGCCATGAGCCGGGCCCTCCAGCAGCACGCCACACCGCTGAAGGTGGCGGTACTGGATGTGCGCGGTGGGCAATTGCTGGACCAATGGCTGAACCACGCACGCTCACGCGACCTGCAACTGACCGTGTTCGACACCAGCGCCGGCCTGCTGGCGGCCGCTGCCGGCCAGCGCCAGCGCCAGCGCGTGGCGAGCCAGCAGGTGGTGGACGGCGTATTGCCTGCTGAGCACTGGTCGCAGTACGACGTGGTGATCAGCTTCGCGGCGCTGCACAGCTACGCCCAGCCGGCCGATGGCTTGAACCTGGCGCAGGCATTGCTCAAACCGCACGGCCAGCTGCTATTGGCAGACCTGCTGCGCGACTCGCCATTGCGGCTGGTCAGTGCGGCATTGTTGGATACGCGTGAGCCGGTATTGCCGGACGCTCAAGCGCTGACGCAATGGCTCGGCCAGAGCGGCTTCAGCCATTTGGAATGCCTGTGGCAAAACCCCGCGATGGTGCTGGTGAGTGCGCAGGCAGCAGGCGAGGGTTTGACCTGCGAAAGCCTCAACCACTGGCTGCAACAGCGTTTGCCCCAGGCGATGCGCCCGGAACACCTGTGGTGCGTGCCGCGTTTTGCCCTGAATGCCAACGGCAAAATCGACCGTACGCGCCTGCAGGCCAACCTCGGCGACGCGTGGCAACGCCGCCAGCCTGCCCACCACGAAGACGCCGCATTGAGCACCGACCTGTTGCCACTGGCGGCCTGTTGGGAAGCCATCCTGGGGCGGCCGGTGCACAGCGCCCACGCGAGTTTTTTCAGCCTTGGCGGCGACAGCCTGCTGGCAACTCGCTTGCTGGCCAGCGTGCGTGAACAGGTGGGCGTGAGCCTGCGCATGGGCGACTTCTACCTGCAACCGACCCTGGCCGGCATGGCCGCGCTGCTGCTGCGCAGTGACGACGTGGCCATCGAGGAGGGCGTGTTATGAGCCTGGATGATTTGCTGCACCTCTGCTGTGAGCGTCAGATCGAACTCTGGGCCACTGCAGGCAAGCTGCATTTTCGCGCCCCCGAAGGCGCGCTGGACCCAGCCTTGGCCGAGCGTATTCGCGCCCAGCGTGAGGCCTTGATGGTGCATCTCTCGCCGCAGGACTGGCAGGCGCAGCCGGAACAGGCGCTGCAACCGTTCGCCCTGAGCGCGGTGCAGGGCGCCTACGTACTGGGGCGCAACCCGGCGTTCGACTACGGCGGCAATGCGTGCCACTTGTACGTCGAATACCCATGGCCGGCGAATGTCGATACCGAACAACTGACCCAGGCCTGGAACGCGCTGGTGCAACGTCACCCGATGCTGCGCGCGGTGGTGCAAGACAACAGCCGTCAATGCGTGCAGGCCCAGGTGGCGTGGCAACGATTACCGGCGCATGACCTGCGCCAGGCCAGCCCAGAGGCCTTCGAAGCGCACCTGCAAGCGCTGCGTGCACGCCTGGACCATGCCTGCCACGCGCTTGATCAATGGCCGATCCTGCTGCCCGAAGTGAGCCTGGGTCGCGAGCAGGCGATTGTGCATTGTTCGGTGGATTTCACCTTGCTTGATTACGCCAGCCTGCAACTGTTGCTGGTGGAATGGACCCAGCGTTACCTTGAACCGACGCGCCATTGGCCGGTGCTGGAGGCGACGTTTCGCGACTATTTGCAGCACGAACAACACGCGCGCACCCGCGCCGCCTGGCACGCCGACAAAGCCTGGTGGCTGGCACGCCTGGACAGCCTGCCCGGCCGCCCGGACCTGCCGTTGAGCGAGCACGCGGGCCTGGGCTCGACGCGCTTTATTCACCACCACGGCGTGCTCAGCACCGAACAATGGAACACCCTGTGTTCCCTCGCCAGCGCCCAGGGCCTGAGTGCCGCGGGCGTGACCCTGGCCGCATTTGCCGAAGTGATCGGCCGCTGGAGCCAAAGCCCGGACTTTTGCCTGAACCTCACGGTGCTCAACCGCCCGAACCTGCACCCGCAACTGGACCAGGTGATTGGTGATTTCACCGCCCTGAGCCTGCTCGCCGTGCACGGCGCCGACGGCGCGAGTTTCGTGCAGCGCGCGCGGCGTATCGGTGCGCAGCTGTTTGATGACCTCGACCACAGCCGCTTCACCGGCGTTGACGTATTGCGCGAGCTGGCGCGGGTGCAGGGGCGTGGCGCCGACCTGATGCCGGTGGTGTTCACCAGTGGCATCGGCAGCGTCGAACGCTTGCTCGGCGATGCCGGGCGACTGTTGCAGCCGCCCAGCTACATGATCAGCCAGACCCCGCAGGTGTGGATCGACTGCCAGGTCAGCGACCAGTACGGCGGGTTGCAGATTGGCTGGGACGTGCGCGTCGGTGTGCTGCCGGACGGCATGGCCGCACAGATGTTCGAGGCCTATGTCGACCTGCTGCAACGTCTGGCCGCGGACCCACAGTTGTGGCAGGCGCGTGGCGACATCGTGTTGCCCGCGCAAGCGGCAACCCCGCAGATCGAGGCCAGCGCCCCGGCCCGCAACATCGCCGCCGGCTTCGCTCAACAGGCCGTGCGCACACCCGATGCCACGGTGATCAGCGATCGCGACGGCCGCTACAGCTATCGCCAGGTGGCCCAACACGCTGCGGCCGTGCGCGCGGCCCTGGAAGCGCTCGGGGTCGAGCGCGGTGCGCGGGTGGCGGTGATGCTGCCCAAAAGTGCCTGGCAACTGATGGCGGTCATGGGCATTACCCAGATGGGCGCGGCCTATGTGCCGGTGGACATTCGCCAGCCCGCCCTGCGCCGTGAAGCGATCCTGCGCGACGCTGGCATTGACGCCGTGATCACCCTGCACGCACAGGCATTGCCGGACACGCTTGAGCTGCCGCGCATTGCCATCGACAGCCTCCGGCCCGACCCGCGTTGGCCAACCCGCGAGCCGGTAGGGGTGGCGGCCGAGGCGTTGGCCTACATCATCTACACCTCTGGCTCCACGGGCACGCCCAAGGGCGTGATGCTCAGCCACGGCGCGGTGGTCAACACCCTCGACGATATCAACCAACGCTACGCGGTGAACGCTGACGACTGCGTGCTGGGCCTGGCCGAGTTGAGTTTCGACCTGTCGGTGTACGACTTTTTCGGCGCCACGGCCGTCGGTGCGCACGTGGTCCTGCCTGATCCGGAACGCGGCGCCGACCCTTCGCACTGGGCGCAATTGATGCAGGAGCACGGCATCACCCTGTGGAACTCGGTGCCGGCGCAAGGGCAGATGCTGGTGGATTACCTGGAGACCGAGCCGGCAACAATTCCCGGGCCGCGGTGTGTCATGTGGTCAGGGGACTGGATTCCCACCACGTTGCCCACCCGTTGGTGGCAGCGCTGGCCCGACAGCCAACTGTTCAGCCTGGGCGGCGCCACCGAAGCGGCGATCTGGTCGGTGGAGCATCGCATTCGCCCGGCGGACACCGCCTTGCCAAGCATTCCTTACGGGCGCGCCCTGAAACACCAGACCCTGGAAGTGCTCGACACCCTCGGCCGTCAATGCCCGGTGGGCGTGCGCGGCGAGATCCATATCGGCGGCCTTGGCCTGGCCCTGGGCTACGCCGAAGACCCGCAACGCAGCGCCGAACGTTTTATCACGCATGCCAGCGGGCGCCGCCTGTATCGCACCGGCGACCAGGGGCGCTACCTCAATGGCGATGGCCTGATCGAGTTTCTTGGCCGCCAGGACGATCAGGTGAAGATTCGCGGCCACCGCATCGAGCTGGCTGAAATCGACGCGGGCTGGCTGGCCCACCCGCAGATTGCCGCGAGTACCACGGTGTTGCTGGGCGAGCGTCACGAGCGCTCGTTGTGCAGTTTCGTCACCCTGCACACCGGCGCGCCGGCGCCACAGCTGCGCGATGAGCTGCACGAGGTCCTGCGCCCGGCGCGCCACACCCTTGAGCAAGCCGATTTCGGCCCGCGTGCCGACATCGAGGCGGCATTGCTCGCGCTGGACCGCGCGGCGGACGCTTCGCTGCTGCACTGGCTGGCGGGCAGCGGTTTGCTGCTGCCAGGCCAGCACCTGGCATTTGCGTCGCTGTGCCAGGCGTTGAAGCTTCAACCCGGCCAGCATCGCCTGTTGCGACATTGGCTGACGCTGCTGGTCGAGAGCGGCTATCTGCAAACCGACGGTGATGGCTGGCGCTGTCAGGTCGCTGTTTTCGATCAAGCGCAGGCGTGGGCGCAGTTCGCCCGGCTGGCACCGGCCGCTCTGTGGCCGGCAGCCCTGGTGGATTACCTGCGCGGCAGCGCGACCCGCCTGGCCGAGCAACTTGACGGGCGCCTGAGCCCGGCCAGCCTGATGTTTCCGCAGGGTTCGGCGCACATTGCCGAGGCCATGTACAGCCGCGGTCAACACGCCCAGGTACTGCACCGGGCGATGGCCGAGGCGGTGAGCGCGATTGTCGCGCGTCAGGGCCAGCGGCGCTGGCGCATCCTCGAAGTGGGCGCCGGCACCGGTGCGGCGAGTGCGCTGATTATTCCGGCGCTGGCACCGTGGGTGGCGGCCGGGGTGCAGATCGACTACGTGTTTTCCGACGTGTCGAGCTACTTCCTCAACGCGGCCCGCGAGCGTTTTGCTGCGTATCCGTGGGTGCGTTTCATGCCGTTCGACATGAACAAACCCGCCTGTGAACAAGGGTTGCCGGCCGGGTCCCTGGACCTGCTGCTCAGTTCCGGTGCATTGAACAATGCCCTCGACACACCGCGCCTGTTGGCCGGTTTACGCCAACTGCTGCAGGCCGATGCATGGCTGGTGATTCAGGAACTGACGCGTGAACACCGCGAAATCAGCGTCAGCCAAAGCCTGATGATGGAGACGCCCGAGGATGTGCGCGCGACCAATGGGCAACTGTTTGTGCACACCGCCCAGTGGCTGGCGTGGCTGAACAGCGAGGCCGGCGATCAGGCTGAGTCGCTGGCGCCCGCCGACAGCGTGTTGAAGCTGTTGGGCTACGACGTGCTGGTCGCCCGCGTGAAAACCGACCGCCCATTGCTCAGTGCAGACACCTTGCTGGCATTTATCGCCGAGCGAGTGCCGCGTTACATGGTGCCGGCGCAGGTGCGGGTGCTCGACCGGTTGCCGGTCACGGCCAATGGCAAGATCGACCGCCGCGCCCTCATCACCCAGGCCGAGCAACGGCAACTGCAGCCGGTGCAGCGCGCGAAGGTCGATGTCGCCGATGAACTGGTGCAGCGCTTGATCACGCACTGGGAGCGGGTGCTTGATTGCAGTGGTCTGTCTCCGGATCAGGATTTCTTTGCGGCCGGCGGCGACTCGCTGCTCATCGCGCAGTTGATCGCGGGGCTGCGCGAACAGGAACCGCTGGCGCAGGCGCAACCCTTCGACCGTTTGTTGCGGTGGGCGCTGAGCCAGCCGACCCCGCAAGGCCTGGCCCAGCGTTTGCGCAGTGAATCGAGCAGTGAAGCGCCGACGGCGACGACGGCGGCGCCAGTGCCGGATACGCGCCGGGCGCCGCTGGGTGGGCGCCTGCGTGTGGACGCGTTGACGGAGTTGGTCGGCGGCGAAGGCACCGCACGTGTGCTGGTGCATGAAGGGCTCGGCACCTTGTTGCCGTACCGCGCGTTGATCGCTGAACTGGCCGGTAGCGGCCCGTTGCTGGGGCTGGCGGTGCACGACAGCGACGACTATCTGCGCCTGCCTGCCGAGCATGTCAACGCGACCTTGGGCAAGCGCTACGCCCAGGCGCTGTGGGACAGCGGCCGGCGCAGCTTCGATCTGCTCGGTTACTGCTCCGGCGGGCTGGTGACCCTGGAGCTGGCCAAGGCTTTGCTGCAACTGGGCGCTGAGGTGCGCCAAGTGGACATTGTGTCCAGCTACCGCATTCCGTATCTGGTCGACGATGAAGTGCTGATGCTCTTCAGCTTCGCCGCCACCCTCGAGCTGGACGGTGCGGCGCTCGGCTTGCCGTCTGCCGAACAACTGCAAGCCCCGGCGGGGCTGAACCTGGATGTGGGCTTGCTCAAGGCCCGCGTGCTCGCGGCGGCGCAAGGCATGGCCGATGAGCAGCTGTATCGCGTGTTTGTGCATTCCGTTCACGCCAGTCACTACAGCGACGGCGCGCCGTATGTGGGCGCCATCCGCCTGTTTGTGCCCAGTGTTGCCAACCCGATGATCCCCGATCATCACGCCAGTTTGCAGGCCTGGTGGCAGGCGGCGTCGCTCGCACCGTTGACGGTACACACGCTGCGCGGCAATCACTTTGAATGCCTGAACGCCGGGCTGAGTCGTTATTTGCTGGAGGAACATCCATGACGTTCGCATTGAAAACCCTGGTGGTGGGCTCGCGCTTCGGCCAGTTCTATGCGGCTGGGGTTGCCGCCGCCGAGCACTTGGAGCTGGTCGGCGTGTTGGGGCAGGGCAGTCGTCGTTCCCAAGCGCTGGCGCGGTATCTGGAAGTGCCGAGTTTCGACGCCCTTGAGCAAGTGCCGACCGACACGCACTTGGCGTGCGTCGCGGTGGGCGGTGCAGCGCGGGGAGAGCAGGGCCCGGCCGTGGCACAAGCGCTGATGGAGCGCGGCATGCATGTGTTGATCGAGCATCCGCTGTTGCCCCAGGAACTGCACGAGGTGCTGCGCACGGCGAACCGCCTGCAACGGCGCTGCCTGCTCAACAGTTTTTACCCGCAGCTGCCGTGCGTGGCGCGCTTTATCGAACTGGCGCGGCAGCTGCATCGCCAGCAGGGCATTCGGCATATCGAGGCCAGCTGCGCAGTGCAAGTCAGCTACGCGACGCTGGACGTGTTGGCGGCGCTGCTGGAGTCGGTGGGGCCATGGTCCGTGGACTGTGTGGCGCCGGCACTCTCGGCCTGGCGCGATATCAGCCTGGTGATGGCGCAGGTGCCGGTGTCGCTGCGCGTGCTCAACGAACTGGCCGCCAATGATGACGGGCGCATGCAGATGTTGCTGCGCCTGAGCATCGCCACCGACAGCGGCACGCTGTTACTGGCGTCGCCCCACGGGCCGCTGCTGTGGATGCCCGCCGTGCGCGCGCCGCAGGAGGACGCCGAGGGTGTGTTTGAGCTGTTCGGCCCGCTGGCCGGCCAGCCGTTACCCTGCGCCGAAGTGCTGGAGGCCGCTGCGCCGGATTGGGCGCAGGTTTACCGCAGCATCTGGCCAGCCGCCGCGGCCAGCGCGCTGCAACCTTTGATCACCGGTGTTGGCCTGGCGCGTCTGCAACAGCGCAGCCTGGAAGTGGTCGGGCTGTGGCAGCAGGTGACGGCAGCTATCGGTTTTCCCCAGCCGCCGGCGCAGACGTTGCCCGCGGCCAACCTGGCCCAGGCGCTGGAGTGCATTCGATGAGCCCTCTGCGCGAAATCTTGCGTCCGTTTCGTGGGCGCTTATACCTGGCGGTCGCGTTGCAGGCGGTCGCCGGGATCTGCTCGCTGCTGCCGCTGATCGCGCTGGCGCACTTGGCCGACAGCCTGCGCCAGGCGCCGCCGCTGGCGGCGTCGGCAATGGCCTGGGTGGTGCTGGCGGTGCTGGCATCGGCCGTGTGGTTGTGTGGCCAGACCCTGGCGCTGCACCTGACTCATCAGGTGGATGCCGACCTCTGCGACCGCCTGCGCGTGCGCCTCGCCGAGCATCTGCAGCGGCTGCCGCTGGGCTGGTTCGCACGGCTGGGGCCCGAGGGCGTGACCCGTTATGCCGAGCAGGATGTGCGCGCGCTGCACCAGTTGGTCGGGCATGCGCCGACCGACCTGGTCAACCTGTTGCTGATCCCCCTGGCGACCTTCGGGTATCTGCTGTGGAGCAACAGCGCTCTGGCGCTCTGGTGCTTGCTGCCGCTGGCGTTGGGGGCGCTGGGTTATTGGCGCCTCGGCTCGGCGCACTACCGCGAAGCGGTGGCGCAGCGAAACGGCGCGATCCAGCGCCTGTTCAGCGACTACGGCCAGTTTGCAAGCAACCTCGGTCTGGTCCGGCAATTTCCGGATGCGGGTATTCATCGCCGTGTGCAGGAGGCGGTGCAGCAGTTTGATCAGCGTTTCAGCCACTGGGTAAGCCGTGCAGGACACTTGGCGGCGTTGATCCAGGTGCTGCTGAGCGCGCCGTGGCTGTTGGCCTGGGTGGTGCTTGGCGCGTTGTTGATCGGGGTGGCGGATGTGGCAGCTGCGCAAGTCTGCGGCTTTTTATTGTTGGTGCGTGCGATGGCGGCGCCGGTGCTGGCGATGGGGCACGGTTTTGATGCACTGAACTCGGCAGGCGAAAGTGCTCGGCGTTTGCAGGCCGTTTTGACCACGCCACCGCTGGCCGAGCCCGACGCGCCGCAATCGCCCAGGGATGCCAGCGTGGAGATGCTTGAGGTGAATTTCTCCCACGGTGACGTGCCGGTCCTCAACTCGATTACGTTGCGCCTGGAACCCGGCACCACGACCGCGCTGGTCGGGCCGTCGGGTGCGGGCAAAAGCACCCTGGCCGGGTTGATCGCACGCTTTATGGACGTGGACAGCGGGCAAGTCCGCGTGGGCGGGGTGGATGTTCGGCAGATCGCCAGTCGTGCGCTGCAACAGCACCTGGCGCTGGTGTTCCAGCAGGCGGGTGCGTTGCGCCTGTCGCTGGCGCAGAACATCGCGTTGTATCAACCCGACGCCAGTCACGCGCAGGTTCGCCGCGCTGCCAAGGCCGCTTGCCTGGACGCCTGGATCATGGGGTTGCCCAAGGGCTACGCCAGCGTAGTGGACGAAGACGTGCGCTTGTCCGGTGGCGAGTTACAGCGTCTGGCGATCGCGCGGGCGCTGCTGTCGCCTGCGCCGATCATGTTGCTGGATGAACCCACGTCCGCCACCGACCCGCACACCGAGCGCGCACTGCGCGCCGCCCTGCACAACGACGCGGCCGGGCGTACGCGGCTGATCATCGCCCATCGCCTGGAAACAATCCGCCATGCCGAGCAGATTCTGGTGCTCAGTGACGGGCGCATCGTGCAACGCGGGCGCCATGCGGACCTGTTGGCCATGGACGGCCTCTACCGACAGCTCTGGAACGAGCAAACCTCGAACGCCGATCAACTGGAGCCCGTGTCATGAGTGTTGTTTCGCTGTTGCGTCATTTGCCCGACCTCGCCCGGCGCGCGCTGCGCGGCGCCTTGGTGTGGATACTGCTGGCCGCCGTCCTCGATGGCTTGGCGGGCTTGGCGCTGGTGCCGTTGATACTGGCCTGGTTCGAGCACCAGAACTTGCAGTCGAGCGTGCTGGTGCTGCTGGGGTTGACGCTGCTGCAGGCGGGCGTCAGTTACGTCGCGCAGCGCCGTGGTTATCTGGCCGGTGCCGGGTTGGCTGCGGGCCTGGTCTGGCAGTTGGTGCAACACTTGCCGCGACTGCCGCTGACCCGTCGAGGCCAACTGGAAGGGCTGGTGAGCGGGCCGGTGTTCAACAGCATGGGCATTCCCGCGCACCTGCTGGCACCGTTGGTCACCGCGCTGGTCACGCCAACGGTGGTGGTGCTGGGACTGTTCTTCATCGAGCCGCGTCTGGCGCTGGTGTTGGCGCTGGCGTACCTGCCGCTGTTCGGCCTTTTACGTTGGGCCGGGCGGCGCAGCCTGGATCTTGAGCAACAGCGTCAGGCCGTGGATCGCCACGCCGCGCGACTGCTGCAGGCGTTCGCGCAGCAACAGGCGTTGATCCGCAGTGCCGGCGACGCCAGCCTGGGCCAACGGGCCCTGCGCGAGGCGCTGCATGAGCAGCACCAGGCGACGCGCAAGCTCAATCGCCGTGGGTTGCCCGCCGGCCTCGGGTTTGCCGCTGCGGTGCAGATGGTGTTTGCGCTGGTGCTGGCAGGCGGCGTGCTGGCGGTGGCCGCGGGGCATTTATCCGGCGCGCTGCTGGTGGCGGTGCTGGTGCTGCTGGTGCGCTTTATCGAGCCGCTGTCGCAATTGGCGTATCTGGACCAGGCGCTGCGCATGGCCTGGCAGGCACTCTCGCAAGTCTTGGCGGTGTTGGCGGCGCCGACGTTGCACAGCCCGCAACCCGGTGAGCAACCGCAGGATGCGAGCCTGGAAGGGCAGCGCCTGAACAGCTTCGGCGAAGCGGGCGAGCACCTGCTCAAGGACCTCGATGTGCATTGCGCGGCGGGCACGTTCACGGCAATCGTCGGGGCCTCGGGGGCGGGCAAAAGCACCTTGCTGGCCTTGCTGGGCCGCGGCATGGACCCGCAGACCGGGCAAGTGCGCCTCGGCCAGGTGGACATCCGCCAGATAAGCGAACACACCCTGGCCCAGCACATGACCCAGGTGTTCCAAGACAGCGGCCTGTTCGCCGGCAGCCTGCTGTGGAACGTGAGCATGGCGCGGCCGCACGCCACGCCCGCGCAATTGCAGCAAGCCGCCCGGGACGCTGCACTGGACGACGTCCTCAGCCGCCTGCCGGAGGGTTGGCACAGTGAAGTGGGGCCGGGCGGCGCATTGCTGTCCGGCGGCCAACGGCAACGGGTTGGCCTGGCGCGTGCGTTGCTGTCACAGGCGCCGGTCTTGCTGCTGGATGAACCCACCGCCAGCCTCGATGCGCGCAGCGAGGCACGGGTCAATCGCAGCCTGCAGGCGCTGCACGGTAGGCGCACCTTAGTGTTGGTGTCGCACAACCCGACGCTGGTGCGCGATGCCGACCAGATCCTGGTGCTGGAAGGCGGCAGTGTCAGCGGCTGCGGCAGCCATGAGCATTTGCTGGCCACACACCCGTGGTATGCGCAGTTCGTTGAGCAGCACCGAGGTGAATGAGTGCCGGGCAGCCATTGAAAAAGTCCCTAAATCGAAAAGTCGGCCCGCTCGTTTAAACGATACTAATGCGAATTATTATCGAATGGGGCGCAGCAATGTCACACCGGGGAGCAACAAAGGTCGGGCGGGGCTTCAAGCGTAACGGGGCACACGTGGGGATCGCGCTGGTACTGGGCCTGAGCCCGCTGGCGCCGGCGCGTGCCGCCGTGCAGTTGGACAGTATCGAGATTGCCGGCGACGACACCTCCGGCGATGTGACCCCGCCGGGCGTGACCACCCTGGGCAAGCTGCCACTCACGCTGCGGGAAACCCCGCAGTCGGTGAGCGTGATCGACCACGAGCGCATCGAGCAGCAGAACCTGTTCAGCCTCGACGAAGTGATGCAGCAAGCCACCGGTGTGACGGTGCAACCCTTCCAGCTGCTGACGACTGCCTATTACGTGCGTGGCTTCAAGATCAACGCGTTCGAGCTGGACGGTGTGCCGGCGATGCTCGGTGAAACCGCCGGTTCGCCCCAGGACATGGCGGTGTACGAGCGCGTCGAAATCCTGCGCGGCGCCAACGGTCTGCTCCACGGCAGCGGCAACCCGGCGGCCACGGTCAACCTGGTGCGCAAACGCCCGCAAAAGCAATTTACCGCCAGCACCACCCTCAGCGCTGGCAGTTGGGACCGCTACCGCGGCGAGGTCGATGTGGGCGGGCCGTTGACGCAATCGGGCAACGTGCGTGGCCGAGTGGTGGCCGCTTATGAAGACCGCGACTACTTCTACGACGTCGGCAAACAAGACACGCAGTTGCTCTACGGTGTTACCGAGTTCGACCTGAGCCCCGACACGCTGCTGACCCTGGGCGCGCAGTATCAGACCATCGACCAGGTGACCAATATGGCCGGCGTGCCGATGGCCAAGGATGGTTCCAGCCTGCACCTGCCGCGCTCCACCTACCTGGACGTGGACTGGGACCGCTTCAAGTGGACCACGCGCCGGGTGTTCGGCGCCCTTGAGCAGCAACTTGATCACGACTGGAAAGCCAAAGTCGCCGCCGAATACCAGGACGCTGACTCCAGCCTGCGTTACGCCGGAGCGTACGGCGCCATCGATCCGCTCACCGGCGATGGCGGGCACTTGATGGGCGCGGCGTATACCTTCAACAGCACTCAGAAGAGCGTGGATGCGTCGGTCGATGGGCCTTACGCGTTGTTCGGCCGCAGCCATGAATTGCTGCTGGGCAGCAATTACAGCCAGGGCGAAACCGAACAGCACAGCGCCCAGTTCACCACGCCGTTGAATGTGCCGGTGAATGTCTATCGCTGGGACCCGAGCAGCGTGCCCAAACCCGGGATCAGCGCCTACACCTCGCCGGGCTCGACCATCACCACCTCCAAAGGCGTTTACGCGCTGACTCGCTACAAACTGCTCGACCCGTTGACGCTGGTGATCGGCGGCCGTGCCAATTGGTGGGACCAGGACGCGCCGACCAGCCACTTCAAGCCCGGCCGGGAAATCACCCCGTATGGCGGCCTGATCTGGGACTTTGCGCAGAACTGGTCGTGGTACGCCAGCTACGCCGAGGTCTACCAGCCGCAAACCGGGCAAACCTGGAGCGGCGATCTGCTCAAGCCGGTCGAGGGCAAGACCTACGAAACCGGCGTCAAGGGCGAGTTGGCCGATGGCCGCTTGAATGTGTCATTGGCGGTGTTCCGCATCGATCTTGAAAACAACCCGCAGGTCGATCCCGAACACCCCGGCGCCGGGCCGAACACCTATTACATCAGCGGCGGCAAAGTGCGCAGCCAGGGCTTCGAGCTGGAAAGCACCGGCTACATCACGCCTGAGTGGAACGTCTCCGCTGGTTACACCTACACCACCACCGAATACCTCAAGGACACCAACAACGCCTCGGGCGAACGCTACGCCGAATTCACCCCGCGCCACATGGCGCGGGTCTGGACCGAATACCAACTGCCGTGGCAAGAACATCGCTGGAGCGTCGGCGCCGGCGTGCAGGCGCAAAGTGATTACGCCACGCAATCCGGCGCAGTGACCCTGGAGCAGGGCGGCTATGCCTTGCTCAACGCGCGCGTCGCTTATCGCATCGACGAGCATTGGACCGCCGCGGTGAACGGCAACAACCTGGCCGATCGCAAGTACTACCAGAGCCTGTCCAACGTCAATTGGAACAACCGCTACGGCGAACCGCGCAGCCTCAACATGACCTTGCGAGGTACGTTCTGATGCTCGGCGCCTGGCCGTTGCGCATCGGCCTGGCGTTGGCCGGCAGTCTGCTCAGCAGCCTGCAACTGGCGGTGCTGCTGGCGCGGCATTATCCGTGGGGCGACGGCCTGGAACGGCTGTATGCCGGGGTGTTCCTGGGGCTGGGCTTTCTGGTGACGGTGCTGCTGTGGTCGCTGCTGGCGCCGGATCGGCCGCGTGTGGTGTATCGATCCAGCGCCTGGCTGCTGCTGTTTACGCCCTGGCTGCTATGGGATGGAACCTGGTCATGAAACTGATGGGAGCCCCGAGGGCGCTGGTGCAGCGCGTACATGCCGGGATGGGCGCGGTGTTTGGCGTGGTGCTGTTTGGCATCCTGCTGACCGGCGCCTGGAGCATGGCCCATGAAGACTTGCGCGCCTGGTTTCGCGGGCCTTCCGCGTTAAGCCATAAGCCGGCGATGGCGGTGGAACAATGGCTGGAGGTCGCGCGTGAAAAGGGCATGGCGCTGGACGAATTGCGCATTCGTTTGCCCGACAGCCACCACTCGGTGGTCGAGCTGTGCGCTTCGCCTGGCGATTGCAGCGTCGCGCTGGACCCGGCCAACGGCCGTGCGGTCGCGTCGGGCGATGCGGCCGACATCCTGTTCAATCTGCACAAAAGCCTGTTCATCGGCTTCCCCGGACGGGTGCTGATCAGCCTGCTGGGCGTGGTGTTGCTACTGATGATCTGGGCCGGCAGCGCGTTGCACAGTGGGCGTCTGCAAGACCTCAAGCGCTTGCGCCGGGACCGTGGCGCGCGGGTGTTTGCCCATGACCTGCACAGCCTGATCGGGCGGTGGTGCGGGCCGTGGTTGCTGCTGTTCGGCGTGACCGGCGCGCTGTCGGGCCTTGGCGCGCTCGGCACGCTGGGCCTGGCCGGGCAGGCGTTTCCAGGCGCACCGCAGCAGGCCTTCATGCACTTGCTGGGCGCGCCGCCGCAGGTCAGCGCGCAGGCAAGTGCGGCGCGGGTCGATCTCGATCAGCTATTGCGCGAGGACGCCGCTGCTCATCCCGGGTTCTTGGCGCAAAACCTCGCCTTGCACCGCTGGGGCGAACCGGGTGCCTGGGTTGAAGTCAGCGGCATCCAGCAAGGGTTGCCCAGCACCGCGGTATTTGAACGCCATGCCTACGCAGGCGCTGACGGCGTGGCGGTGGGCACCCGCAGTGCCAGTGGGCGCGGCCTGTGGTTGCAGGCGTTCATCGCGGTGCAGCCGCTGCATTTTGCCGATTACCGCTGGGTGCCCTATGGCGGGCCGCTGCTGCGTGCCGTGCATTTCGCCATGGCGTTGGCGGCGGCGGTGCTGGTGCTCAGCGGCTTGTACCTGTGGCTGGAACGCAGGCGCCTCAAGGCGGGCGCCGGCTGGCAGGTGCTGTTGCGCCTGGTGGTCGGCGGTGGCGGCGGGTTGCTGACGGCCACCGCCGTGTTGCTGTGCGCGGGGGCGCTGGGCAGCGGCGCGTTGGCGGGGTGGTTCTGGGGCAGTTGGCTCGCCAGCCTGTTGCTGGCGTGCGTGATGCCGCCGCGCCGTCAACCGCTGCACCTTTTGTTGGCGGTGGCGGGCCTGGCCTTTGTCGCTGCGGGCGGGGTGCACATGGTGGGGAGTGTGAGGCAGGGCGGTCTGCCGCTGTGGCCCATCGACCTGGTGTTGTTGCTGTGCGGTGCGAGTGCCTTGTGGGCAGTGCGCCGGTTGATTTCTTTTACGCGTGCGGCACGGGCTGCCGACGCCAACGTTGCCTGATGGGAGAGTTGTGATGCTGGAACTGTTGAAACACTGGCGCATGGTGCTGACCTTCGCACTGCTGTACCTGTCCCAGGGCATTTGCTTCGGCATTGCGATGGACGCCTTGCCGACCCTGCTGCGCCATGACGGCGCTGCACTCCATGCGCTGGCCTTCCTGCCGTTGGTGGGCTTGCCGTGGGTGATCAAATTCATCTGGGCGCCCCAGGTGGATAACCACTGGAGCCCGCGACTGGGACGGCGGCGCAGCTGGATCATACCGATGCAGGTGCTGGTCTTGCTGTGCATCGTCACCCTGGCAAGCATCGGCCTGAGCGTGGCCACCGCAGGCGTGGCCGTGGGCCTGTTGATTGTCGCCTCGCTGGCCAGCGCCACGCAGGACATCGCCACCGACGGCATGGCCGCCGAGTACTTCACCGACAACATGCTGGCGCGGATCAACGCCATTCAAGTCGGCGGCACCATGGTCGGCTTTTTCGTTGGCGGCGCCGGCACCTTGTTGCTCAGCGGGGCTTTGGGGCAAACCACGGCGTTCAGCCTGCTGGCACTGGTGCCGTTACTGAGCCTGGTGTGCGTCGGCTGGCTGCACGTGGCCCCCGCCAAAGACACACAACCGGACGTGGCGCATGCTTCGCTGTGGCGGTTTATCAAGCGCCCGAAAGCGCTGGCGCTGGTGCTGCTGGCGCTGTTGTCAGCGATGACCTCGGTGTCCGGTTTCGGCTTGTCCAAACTGTTCTTGAACGACGCCGGCTGGTCGTTGCAGGCCATCGGCCAACTGGGCATGAGCGGCGGCATGGTCACTGTCGTCCTCGGTTGTGGCGGCGGCGCCTGGCTGATCCGTGTACTGGGGTTGTGGCCGACGTTCATGCTCGCGGTCGGCATGGCCGGTGTGGCTGCGTTGACCTGGCTGTTGCAAGCCACCGGCATGCTCGCCACGCAAACCGGGCTGATCTGGCTGGCGGTAGGCCTGGGCTCGTTTGCCACCGGTGCGACCTCGGTGGTGATCATGACCGCCTCCATGGCCTTCGCCGCCCAAAGCGATCAGGCGGGGACAGACATGACGGCCGTGCAAAGCACGCGGGATTTGGGCGAGATGCTGTCCTCGACCTTGCTGGTTGGCTTGACCGCGCAGGCGGGGTATAGCGGCGGGTTTCTAGCGGGAATGGTCATGGCCGTGCTGGCGCTGCTGGTGGCGTTGAACCTGTCGCGCCAGGGTAGGCGGGAGAGCGTTGCGGGTTGAGGCGCCAGGTTGAGCGTCGCGTGGTGCAGGCGGCTGGCGGGCCGGTTTTGCCCTTGGCGGTGACGCTGTCACGGTGGCTGCCGGCGCTGATAGTCTGTCCAGGCACTCAATGTGCGCTCACGTCACCGCATCAGGCTTTGCCTCAACTGACAGGTGCACGCCTAATCCGTAGAGCGCTCCGCCGGCAATGATGAACAGCGCCAGCATGTAAAACATGTGGTGAGCCGGTTGTGTCGTCAGCATCACGCCACACAGCACCGGGCCTAACGCTGCGCCGACGTTGCTGAGGTTTTGCGCGGCGTAATACATGCCTCGCAGGTGATTCGGCGCAATGGTGTCGATAAACATGTATTCAGCCGGGAATACGATGATTTCACCCACGGTGAAGATGGCCATGGCGATCACCCACACCGTCAGCGTGCTCGACAGCGCAAAACCGCCCAGCCCGACGATGAACAGGCTCAGCCCAGCGGCCAGCCACAGGTTCAGGTGCTTGTGGGTAATCCGTTTGCCGAGGCTGTATTGCAGGCAGATAACCATCAGGGCGTTGGTCGCCACGACGGCGCTGATAATGCGGTAGGCCGTCTGCGGGTTGCTGGTGACTATCAGGTATTGCGAGAGGTAGGCGGTGAACTGGCCGAAGACCACCGCGCTCAGCACCCCGCCCAAGGTAAAGCACACCAGGCGGTAATCGCGCAGCAGCAGTTTGCCGACGGCCAAAAATGGAGTGGTTTGCCGGCTTGCCTCGGCCGTTGCCAGGCCTCTGTCGCCCCACACGAAGTAGACAAAAAAATAGCCGGTTCCCAGTCCCGCCGACAGCAGGAACGGCAGGCTGATGTCCAGCGCGGCCGCGCCGGCACCGAGGAACGGCCCGACGGCGTAGCCAATATTGGTCAGCGTGTACTTGATCGAAAACACCTCACTGCGCTGATCAAGTGGGAGCAGGCTGGCAAACCCGGCTTTCACCGCGGTATCAATGACCGCATAGGCCAGGTTGATTGCCACCAGGCACGCATAAAACAGCCCGAGACCGGACGCGATGAAGGCGCCGAGAAAACCTGCCGTGAAGACGGCGCAGGCCGTAAGGATGAGCCGGTAACTAGACAGGCTATCGACCAGGAAGCCGCCATACAGGCTCAGCAGTGAGCCGATGATCAGCGTGCTGCCGATCACCAGGCCGACATCGGCAATGCTCAAGCCAAAGTGGCCGGACAAATAAATCACCAGGTAGGGCAGCGTAATGGCCCGGGCGAGGGTTAACACCAATGAAGCGCACAGCAGCAGATTGAGGGTGGCGGGATATTTTTTAAGCGTGGCGAGCATTCGAGCCTCATCGTCCATTTATAAGGTGCAAGCGTGGCAAGTCGCTCGTCCGGATCGACGCAGCTTACTGTTGATCTGAATTCTGATTTAGGATGCTTTTTATCAAAACGCACGAACTGAATTCATGAATAAGGCACGCGTATGTTTTCCTCCGAGCGCTTGAAGGGTATCGATGTGTTCGTCTGCGTCGCGCAGTACGGCAGCTTCACAGCGGCCGCGGAGAAAATGAACCTGACGGCGTCTGCCGTGAGTAAAGGCATCGCCAGGCTGGAAAATCGCCTGGGCGCACGACTGTTCCAGCGGACCACGCGCACGTTGGCGTTGACCGATGCCGGTGCCGCGTTTCTGCGTACCTGTACGGGGGTGCTGGCCGATCTGGAAGACGCCGAGCTGTCGCTGCAAGCCGAAAACACCGAGCCTCGCGGGCGCGTGCGCATCGACTTGCCAGGCCCATATGGGCGCGTGCAGGTACTCCCGGTGCTGCTGCCGTGGCTGCAGGCGCACCCGTTGGTGGTGCCGCATATTTCCTTCTCTGACGGCCATCTCGACCCGTTCAAGGAGGGCGTGGACATTGCACTGCGCATTGGTGACGGCCACGCCTGGCCGCACACGGTGGAGCATCGGCTGCTGACGCGTGAGTGGCACGTGTTTTGTGCATCGCCGGCGTACCTGGCTCGCCATGGCACGCCGTTGTCCGACCGCGACCTGGAGCAGCACCAGTGCATTGCCTATGGCTGGGTGGATGGACGCATCAGCCCTTGGCGCTACACCGGCGAAGACGGCATCACGCTGCACAGGCCACTCACGCCGCAGCTGGTGGTGGGCAATGGCGAAGGGCTGGTGATGGCCGCGTTGGCGGGCTGCGGTATCGTCCAGTTGCCATCCTGGCTGGTCAAGCAGCAGTTGCAGGACGGCGCGTTGGTCGAGGTACTGCCGCAACTGGCGACGCCGGGGTTTGAGGTCACCCTGGCCTGGGTCAAAAGCCGGCAAAACCAGCCCAAGGTTCGCGTGGTGCTGGAGGCGCTGATTGCCGGATTGAGTGCGCTCGAATGACCAGTGGCTTTGCGGCTGGCCACGAATGCGCGATTGGCTGACACAAGATTGATCCTGATCAGGTGACCTGCCTGGCAGCGCCTCTAACCTTATGCTTCCATCAAAGGCCAGGGAGGGCTCAATGAGTGCCTCGGGTCGCGTATTCTCAAGGAAGAGTCAGCTATGCGGTCATTGAAGATCCTGTTGTTATCGTCGGCGTTCAACGGTTTGACCCAGCGCGCCTGGCTGGACTTGCGCCAGGCGGGTCACGCGCCCAGCGTGGTGCTGTTCACCGATGCCGCCACGGTGTGCGAGCAGGTTGAGGCGTCAGGCGCCGATGTGGTGATCTGCCCGTTTCTGAAGGACCGTGTGCCACAGCAGCTGTGGAGCAACCCGGAACGCCCGGTCGTGATCATCCATCCGGGGATCGTCGGCGACCGCGGCGCCAGTGCGCTGGACTGGGCCATCACCCGGCAGGTCAGCCGCTGGGGCGTGACCGCCCTGCAGGCGGTGGAGGAAATGGACGCCGGGCCGATCTGGTCGACCCGTGAATTCGACATGCCGGCCGACGTGCGCAAATCAGAGCTGTACAACGGCCTGGTCAGTGACGCAGCCATCGATTGCATCCGCGACGTGGTGGCAAAATTCGCCCGCGGCTTCGTCCCGGCACCGCTTGATTACACGCAGCCCACCGTCATCGGGCGATTGCAGCCCAACATGACCCAGGCCGACCGCAGCTTCAGTTGGTTCGATTGCGCACGCTTCATCAAACGCAACATCGACGCCGCCGATGGCCAACCCGGTGTGCTGGCGAGCATCAGGGGCGGGCAGTATTACGTGTACGACGCGCACCTGGACTCACGCCACGGCACGCCGGGCGACATTCTTGCGGTACAGGACGACGCGGTGCTGGTGGCGGCCGGCGATCACAGCCTGTGGATCGGCTCGCTCAAACGCAAAGCCCAGCCCGGTGAGGAAACCTTCAAGTTGCCGGCCCGTCACGTGCTGGCCGAAAAACTCGCAGGCATTCCCGTGCTGGACAGCACCCTCGCCAGCCAAACGTGGAATGAACAGGCCTATCAACCGATTCGCTACCGAGAGTCAGGGCCTGTCGGCGAACTGACGTTTGAGTTCTACAACGGCGCCATGAGCACCGAGCAATGCCAGCGTCTGGTGGCTGCATTGCGTTGGGCCAAGGCGCGAGACACCCAGGTGCTGTTGATCAAGGGCGGGCGTGGCAGCTTTTCCAACGGCGTGCACCTCAATGTGATTCAGGCCGCCACGGTGCCTGGGCTGCAAGCCTGGGCCAACATCCAGGCCATCGACGATGTTTGCAAGGAGCTGCTCACGGCCCGGCAGTTGGTGGTCAGCGGCCTGACCGGCAGTGCCGGAGCCGGCGGCGTCATGCTGGCGCTGGCGGCCGACATCGTTTTTGCCCGTGAGGGTGTGGTGCTCAACCCGCATTACAAAACCATGGGCTTGTATGGCTCCGAATACTGGACCTACAGCCTGCCACGTGCCGTCGGCAGTGAAGTGGCGCAGCGACTCACGCAAGAATGCCTGCCGATCAGTGCCGACCAGGCCCGGCACTACGGCATGGTTCAGGCCATCGGCCCACGGTGCCCACAGGCATTTGGCCTATGGCTCATGCAACAGGCGACCCGCGCGCTCGACGATGAGCACTACGTGCTGGCGCGCGCGCGCAAGGCAACGATGGACCTGGATCAGGTGGAACGCTGTCGCGAACACGAACTGGCACAGATGCAGCAAGATATGGTGCACAACCGCCAACAGTTCGCCGAGAAGTGCCGCAACTTCGTGTTCAAACGCAAGACGTGCCAGACCCCGCAACGCCTGATGGCGCCATGGGCAGTGGCGCGCAAGGTGGCGTTGGTTGGTTGAGGGGTTGCAGGTTGTGATCAGAGGCTGTCGGGATCGCCAAAAAACATCTGAATCCGCGAGCGCAACCAGCGCTCTCCCGGATCGTTGTCCTGCGAGCCACGCCAGGCCATGTGCAATTCGAACGAGCGTACGGGCAACGGCGGGTCTTCTGCGCGCAAACCGCCCGCTGAGGTCAGCGCCTCGGCGGCGTAGTCCGGCACGGTGGCCAGGATATCGGTGCCGGCCAGCAATGTGCCCAGGCCGTTGAACTGCGGCACGGCTAGGACCACGTGGCGTTTGCGGTCGAGTTTTTCCAGCTCTTCATCAATAAATCCGCTCAGGTCGCCGGCGAATGACACCAGGGCGTGGGGGCGGGCGCAAAAGTCATCCAGGCTCAGCGAGCCGGGCACGCTGTCGGCGCGCAGCAGTTTCGGCAGGCTGCGGCGCAGGACCTTGCGCTTGGCGTTGGCCGGCAGGTCGGCGGTGTAGCTCACGCCGATGGAAATTTCGCCGGAGGCCAGCAGACCCGGCATCAGGATGTAATTGACCCGGCGCACCACCAGCACGATGCCCGGCGCTTCGGCGCGCAGGCGTTTGAGCAACTGGGGGAGCAGGGCGAATTCGACGTCGTCCGACAAACCGATGCGGAACACGGCCGTGCTGGTGGCCGGGTCGAACTCGGCGGCGCGGCTCACGGCGGTGGAAATCGAGTCCAAGGCCGGGGAGAGCAGGGCGAAAATCTCTACAGCGCGGGCGGACGGCTCCATGCTGCGCCCGGTGCGCACAAACAGCGGGTCATCGAACAGCCCGCGCAGGCGCGACAACGCCGCACTGATGGCCGGCTGGCCAAGGAACAACTTCTCGGCGGCACGGGTCACACTGCGCTCATGCATCAAGGTTTCGAATACGATCAAGAGGTTAAGGTCGACACGACGCAGGTCGTTACGGTTCATCTTGTGTCCTGGAAGAGTCAGCGAGCTTGACGAGAGCGGCCACATGTAAACAATGACCGGCATGAATCTTACGGGGAAAGGCTGGTACTCTGCACCGGCTAATTGAGTTTTCCTACAAGATCTGGGGTCCATTCCTCAGTTGCGGAATCAATGGCAGGCATGTCGACTATTAACGGCGACCGGTGGTCTTACCTGGAAAGCCCAGATAGAGTTCATGGCATTAGAGGTTACTTTGACGAGGTTTGCGATGTCCCGCACGATCCGTTTTCACAAGTTTGGTCCGGCCGAGGTGCTCAAGTGCGAAGAGCATGTAGCCGCGCTGCCCGCACCGGGCGAAGTGCAGGTGCGTGTCGACGCGATTGGCATCAGTTGGTATGACATTTTGTGGCGCCAGAACCTGGCGTCTTCCCATGCACGTCTGCCTTCGGGCCTTGGCCACGAGATGGCCGGGGTGGTTGTAGCCCTCGGCGACGGCGTGGATGACTTGGCGGTGGGCGATAAAGTGGCCAGTTTTCCGGCCGAGAGCCCCAATGATTACCCGGTGTATGGCGAACAGATCGTCCTGCCCCGTTCGGCCTTGACCCGTTATCCGGACGTATTGAGCCCGATTGAAGCCAGCGTGCACTACACGCCGCTGCTGATTGCCTACTTTGCCTATGTGGACCTGGCGCGGGTCAAACCCGGCCAGTTTGCCCTGGTGACCGACGCCAGCCACTGCGCCGGCCCCTCGTTCGTACAACTGGGCAAAGCCCTGGGTGTGCGGGTGATTGCCGCGACCAAAGACAGCGCGGAGCGTGAGTACCTGCTGTCCCTCGGGGCAGAAAAGGTGATTGTCACCGAAGAACAGGACTTGCTCATGCAGGTCAACAAGTTCACCGACAACCGCGGCGTTGACGTGGTGTTCGATGGCTTGGGCGGTCCGCAGATGTCGTTGCTCGGTGACGTGCTGGCACCGCGTGGCAGCCTGGTGCTGTATGGCCTGCAAGGCGGCAACCAGACACCGTTTCCGGCGTGCGCAGCGTTTCAGAAGAACATTCAGTTCTTTGTGCATTGCATCGGCAACTTCACCGGCAAGCCGGAGCTGGGCATCATTCAGGACCAGGTGGCCTTGCAGCGTGCGCTGCGTGATATCAACCAACTGACGGCCGACCGCGTACTGGTGCCGTTGAAAACGACGGTGTTTCCATTCAATCAGTTCGTGGAAGCGCACCGCTATATGGACGAATGCCCGTGTCGCGAACGCGTTGCGTTGCAGGTTGAAGCTGTTTGAGGTGTAGGAATATTCGCAAATGAGTCATCCGAGCCCTGGGCGTATGAGACAAATGCGCCATTTAGCAGGGCTTAACCCGCGCGTTGCATGAAACGCGCGAGCGTCTGTCGGTCCTGTAAACGATACCTTTGCCCCTGCCGCCGCCCTGATTTTCAGCGCGGCGTCTTTGTGCGCGCGCTATTTACGCGGCAACGGATAATTATCTGAACTGGTTTTCGACCGGCTTCTGTATCTGTTAATCATTATTCCAGTCCTGATAATTGAGTCTTCACGTTCAACTCAAGGACCGAGTAATGATTGATACTCTGATACCCCAGCAGGCAGTCCCTGCAACTACCCACGATAATGCAGCAACTGCCTGGACCCGAGGATGCGGGTACTTTCCAGGCGAACCTCAATCGATAAACCAGCGGAGGTCAAAGTTAGAAGATTTTTATGTGTCAGATTCATCTTCTAGTTCAAGGATAAATGAGTGTAGGGGGCCGTCGGAGCATTCCTAGGATTGCCGCATTGACGGCCTGGACGCCTCACGCACGGCCTGTTGGCGCAATGGATGCTCCAACGGTGCGCCGGTGCATATTCCATGTCGATTAATTGCAGAGTGCTAGTGTTTATTTATCGCGAACACGGTAGCGCGGGCACCCCTTCTTACAGATGCAATAGACCGGGCAGTGCGTCTCGGTAGTTGCTTGAAACTGATATTTCAACTCAGGTAGTAGAGCTATGAGCGCTATTCACGAACAAGCTATGAATTATGTTTACCAGCAAGTACTGCAACGGCTCATCGGGCACTTCAATCGTGCAGAACGTACAGCACTTCAATTGTTGATACAGCGGATTGTCGTTGCCGCTGGCGGTATGGAGCAGGTGGGCGATTACAAGGTGCTGGTGGCCCATGGCGGCGGTGAGGTGAGCAGCTACACCCTGGCGCTGTTGCGTGCCGCGCAATTGAGCATTGCCGGCCGCGCCCCCAGGACGTTCCAGCTGCGGGTGGCCACCTTGCGTCACAGCGGCATGACCCAAGGCACGCTCGACACGCTTCACCGCGGCTACAGCCAGTTGTTTTTTCACGACGACCCACGGGTTGAACTGCTGATGGTGGAAAACCATCAGGTGCTGCCTTTCAACCACCAGCGCCCGGCCTCCGCCACTGGGCGCGAGGTCAGCCAGCGCAACATGCTGATGATGGGGCATCTGTCCTCCGGTGACGTTCGCGCAACACTGTGCAACGAGACCTATCTGGCCCTGGGCGACTTCTACCAGCGCGTCACCGCCTGGGACGGTGGCGTGCATGCATTGGTCAGCGGCGATTGCGCGCGCAAGCAGGGCCAGTTGCTCGCCTGGCTGAAAAAGACCGCCCAGGCCGCGGGCGTTCAGGTTCCTGCGGGCAGGCCCGCGACGCTCAATGGGCTGTTCGGGCGCATGGATCAGTGGAGTGACGACATTTATCGCGACTTGTACGGTGAGCACTATGTGGCGAAGAGCGACACCAGCCCGGGTGGCCACCGCCACCTCGCGTACATCGGTATCGCCGACCTGCTGGATGGCATTGACCGCGGTTGCGCGCCGTTGCTCACCGAGTTCATGGCCTATAACCCGGACCCATTGGGCTTTCATCTGAGTCATCCGACCTTTGCCAACCCAATGTTGATGGCGCACCTGCGCGGCCTGCAAGCCGAGAGCCTGAGGGCGCTGGATTACGAAGCGGGCGTCGAAGGGTTCATGCTGCAGGCAGCGAATTACTTGCGTCGTCGACAGGTGTGCGAAGCATTGATCACCCAAACTGTCAGCCGTGAAGGACGTGCCGTGTCGGCCCAGCACGCCCAGCGGTTTTTCGGCCTGGATGAAGGCCAGTTGATCTGTCTGCTGTTTTCGCCTTTTATCCACCACGGTGAGCGGCTGGAAGGTTATTTGCGCCAGTGCCACTCGGGCATGCTGGTGGCGCTGCCGGAACTGCACAAAGTGCTGCAGGGCAAGCCCGCTGCCGAGATGTTGCAGCAATGGGTCACCGACGCCAGCGGGCTGCCGCTGCCGTTGCTCCAGCATCTGTACCGCAAGCGGCCAATGCCGGGCGGCCCTGGCAGTACCGCTCGCGGTTGTCGTCAGGAACGGTCGACGCCCACTGCCGACATGGCCTTGCAGCTGTCCGGGCGATGACCCTGCGTGGCGTGCGGCAGGCGGATTTCGCCTATCAGGCGGTGTATCGCTACATGATCAACCTGATTGACGAGGTCAGCAGCGATAGCCGGGTGAAGCTGCCGTCTCTGCGCCAGTTATCCCAACGCCTGAACGTGTCCATCTCCACCATCCAGTACGCTTACTCGCTGCTGGAGAAAGAGGGAAGGGTGTACTCAGTGGCCAAGTCAGGCTATTACGCCTGGCCGCTTGCCGGCAGCACATCGACGTGGCCAAGCGGGGATTTGCTCGAGCGCCTCTATGTGGCGGCGCGACGCCCGGGCATGGTCGTGCTCAGTGGCGATGAGCCTGCCTTGTTGGCCTCGCTGGACAGCACGCTGTTGCGCCTGGAGCGGGAGCTGGTGCGCCAGTACCCGCACCACTTGCAGCCCTGGTCCCAGCCATGTGGGGTGTGGGAGCTGCGCGCGGCGCTGGCGGCGCGTTACACGTCGTCGCCGACGCGCTGCTGGCACGCCGACGATGTGTATATCGGTGCCGACCTGCGCGGGGTGCTTGATATCCTCATCGAGGTGCTTGGCCTGCCCGGTTCTACGGTGATTATCGAGTCGCCCTGCGACTGGCTGATCCTGCGCCTGCTGCAGGATGCCGGCATCCGCCTGCTCGAATTGCCCTGGGCGCACGACGGCAGCCTCGACCTGGTGTCGCTTGAAGGCCTGCTGCGCGACGAGCGCGTGAGCCTGGTGCTGCTGTCATCGACGGTCAGCCAGCCCTCCGGCGTGGCGATGGCTTTGCGCGATCGCCTCAAGGTGGCGCAATTGCTCGACCAGCATGGGTGCTGGCTGTTGGAGAACGATACGTGCGGGGAATTGAGTTTCAAACCACCCCACACGGCCTTGCGCGATCTGGTGAACCCGGAGCGGCTGATGGTGTTTTCCTCCTTCGAGAAAATTCTCGGCCCAGAAGCGCCGTTTGGCTACGTGCTGTCCCGGCACATGAGCAGCCAATTGCAGCGCCAGTTTCTGCTGCGCTCGTTCCGGTTGTCGTCAATTCGTCAACGCGCGATTGCCCGCCTGTATCAGAGCGGGCAGATTGATCAGCACCTGCGCACCCTGCGTCAGTTGCTGCGCGAGCAAGCCGGGGCAATGAGCCAGCTGCTCGAGCAGCATTTGGGCGATCAAGTGACTTATCGGATGCCCGCCGGCGGCGCGACCTTCTGGTTGGGTTCGACCCAGGCAGTGGATATGCGCCAGGTGTTCCAGTATTTGCTGGCCCGGCAGGTGGTGGTGGCGCCCGGCGAGTTGTTCAGTGTCGGCGGCCTGCACCATCAGCACATGCGTTTGAGCCATACCTTTCATGGGCAGCCCAACCTGGAAGTTGCGCTGGTGGCACTGGCTGATGCCCTGCGGCAGGCACAAACAGGCTAGATGCGTGAAATTTCTCTGAGTTTTGTAGGATCGATACCGTCGCGTAGTAGTCCAACTCTCAGTAAACTGTCGTTTTTTCCAAATCCTTCTTTTCGAGGTTCATGCATGACTATCAGTCCTTTTGCGGGCAAGCCGGCGCCAGCTCAGTTGCTGGTGGATATCCCGCGACTGGTCACGGCCTACTACACAGGCCAGCCTGATGCAGCGATCTCCACCCAGCGCGTGGCTTTTGGCACCTCCGGCCACCGCGGCAGCTCGTTTGAGCTGAGCTTCAACGAGTGGCACGTGCTCGCCATCAGCCAGGCCATCTGCCTGTATCGCGAAGCCCAGGGTATCAATGGTCCTTTGTTCGTCGGCCTGGATACTCATGCGCTGTCGACACCGGCCGGTGCCAGTGCGCTGGAAGTCCTGGCGGCCAATGGCGTGCACGTGATGCTGGCCGAGGGCGATGAATACACGCCGACCCCGGCAATTTCCCACGCCATCATCTGCTACAACCGCGGCCGCACCACGGGCCTGGCCGACGGCATCGTGATCACGCCGTCGCACAACCCGCCGCAAAGCGGCGGCTACAAGTACAACCCGCCCAATGGCGGCCCAGCCGATACTCACGTCACCAAGTGGATCGAAGCCAAGGCCAACGAACTGCTGGCCAACAAACTCGCCGGGGTCAAGCGTATCACCCACGCCCAGGCGCTCAAGGCCGATACCACGCACCGCCACGATTACCTCAACAGCTACGTGGCCGATCTGGTCAACGTGATCGACATGGACGCCATCCGCAGCGCCGATTTGCGCCTGGGCGTCGATCCGCTGGGCGGCGCAGGGGTGCGCTACTGGTCGGCGATTGCCGAGCATTACCGCTTGAACCTGGACGTGGTGAACACTGAAGTCGATTCCACCTTCCGCTTCATGAGCGTCGACTGGGACGGCCAGATCCGTATGGACCCGTCCTCCAGCTATGCGATGCAAGGCTTGATCGGCCTCAAGGAGCGGTTCGACGTGGCCTTCGCGTGCGACCCGGACCACGATCGCCACGGCATCGTCACGCCGTCCGGCGGCCTGCTGGCGCCGAACAACTACCTCGCGGTGTCCATCGATTACCTGTTCCAGAACCGCCCGGACTGGCGCGCCGATGCCGCCGTGGGCAAGACCGTGGTCAGCAGTGGCTTGATCGACCGCGTGGCAGCGCGTATTGGCCGTCGTCTGTACGAAGTGCCCGTAGGCTTCAAATGGTTTGCCGATGGCCTGTTTGAAGGCTCCCTGGGTTTTGGCGGCGAAGAGAGCGCCGGTGCCTCGTTCCTGCGCAAGGACGGCACGGTGTGGAGCACCGACAAGGATGGCTTGATTCCGGCCCTGCTGGCGGCGGAAATGACCTCGCGCAAAGGCCAGGACCCAAGCCAGATCTACCGTGGCCTGACCGACGCACTGGGCGAGCCTTTCGCGATCCGCGTCGACGCCAAGGCCACCCCGGCGCAGAAAGCCTTGCTGGGCAAACTGTCGCCGGAACAGGTCACGTCCACGCAGTTGGCCGGGGAAAGCATCCAGCAGATCCTCAGCCATGCACCGGGCAATAACCAGGCGATTGGCGGTTTGAAGGTGATGACCGAAAACGGCTGGTTTGCCGCGCGCCCATCGGGCACCGAGGACATCTACAAGATCTACGCCGAGAGCTTTGTCGGCGAGGATCACCTCAAGCAACTGGTGGAAGAAGCGCAGGTGCTGGTCGACGGCGCGATCAGCCAGTAATCACGCCATACCCGATGTGGGAGGGGGTTGTTCCCTCCCACATTTTCAGGTTAACGAACGTCACTTCAAGCCAGATCGACCAGCACGATCTCGCTGTCCTCAATCGCCATCACCCGTAACAGTTGCTCATCCTCAACCGCCACGCCGTCTCGAGCTTGCGCACGCAAGCCATTGACTTCAATCACGCCCGTCGCCGGCACCAGGTACGCGCGGCGCCCGCTGTCCAGTCGATACTCGGCACTTTCGCCCGCTTTCAGGTTGGCCGCCACCAGACGCGCATCAGCGCGGATGCGCAGGCTTTCGCTGTCACCGGCCTTGCCGCTGGCCAGGGTCACAAAGCCCTCGCGATCTCCCTGGGGAAAGGGTTTGGCGCCCCACGAAGGCGGCAGGCCGGCCTCGTTTGGGATAATCCAGATCTGGAAAATTTTGGTCGGCGTGGCCTCCAGGTTGTATTCGCTGTGGGCGATCCCGGTGCCGGCACTCATCACCTGCACATCGCCGGCCTCGGTACGGCCCTTGTTGCCCAGGTTGTCGGCGTGGCTGATGGCGCCTTCGCGCACGTAGGTGATGATTTCCATGTCGCGGTGCGGGTGCTGCGGGAAACCCGTGCCCGGCGCGATAATGTCGTCGTTCCATACCCGCAGGTTGCCCCAGTGCATGCGCTTGGGGTCGTGGTATTGGGCGAATGAAAAATGGTGATGGGCGTCAAGCCAGCCATGATGGGCGCCGCCCAGCGTGTTGAAAGGTCGAAGTTCGAGCATGAGGGTCTCCTGTTGATGGAGGCCATGATCCGCCAGTGCATGATCGATAAAAAGCGTAAAAATTGCCGTATTCTCATCCAATTATTCGATTGGTTACAGGCGTTTCAACTTTCACTTCATCGCCTAACTGCATGACGTCAAAGCAATTGGCTGGAACTGAGCGCCGATTCCGGCGACCATGGCGCCTTCGCCAAAACCAACCTCATCGCTGGAGTCCGCGTGCCGCAACAAACGCCTGATTTGCCCCCTGAGCTTCGACCTCTGGCAGAAATGCCGCTGCTGAAACGGCTGGCCGCCCGCTTGTTTGGCCACGGCCTGACGCGTTTACGTGCGCAGCATCGGTTTTCCTGGCTGCACGGCCAGGCTGACGGATTTCGCAGCGGGCACGAAGCCGGTGTGGAATATGGCTATCGCGAAGGCAAGGCTGACGGAATAGAAGAGGGCCGTCAGGTATTGCTGATCCGTGACTTCCGGCCCGATGAGCACAAGGCGCCAGGTGTGGATGACAGCCTGTTCGACGACTGGCGGCTGCCGCTCAGCGCCGACGTGAAGAAGCGCATGAAGGCGGATGTGGCGCGTTTACTGCCGGCCCATGCACAGCCGAGCAGCGCGCAATGGAAAATGATCTTCAGCGACACGCCTTCGACGTCGGTGATCGCCGGTGCCGGTGCTGGTAAGTCCACCTCTCTGGTGCTGCGGATCCTGTTGCTCACCCATTACCTGGGCTTTGAACTGAGCTCGATGACCGTGGTGACGTTCACCCGCGAGTCGCGCAAGGACTTCATCAACAAGCTCATGGAAATTCTCAGCCTGTGGGGCCAACCCCTTGGCAGTAAAGAAGCCCAGGCCGTGGTGCGTACCTTCCACTCGCGCATCTTGCCGATGGTGCGCAGCTTGCCCGGCTTTGAACGGCTGCAGGCGTTCGAAAACCTCAGCAGCGGCGTCGAGGACGCGGACAGCAACCCATTCGACCTGCGCATCGGCGACGCCCAACGCCAACAGATGAATGCCTGCTACCACCGGCTGCACGGCCGGCACGAGCGTTTCCGTGAGCTGATTGCACCCTTGGCCCGTCATGGCCTGCAGCTCAAGGAGCTGGAGCGTGATCATCCGGATGTGCAAAAGCGTATCGCCGTGACCGAGCTGGCCGCCAAGCGTGATGAAGAACTTTGCGATGTCATCGAAGACCTGTGGTTTCGTGCGGGCGCCTGGCCGATCAAGGGCATTGAGCCGAGCCGTCAGACCTTTGAGATCAATGGCGCGCAGTTTCACTGTCATGGCTATATTCCGCAGCTGGACGCCTGGGTGATGCTGGGCTTCGATTCACGCGAAAACGCTCAGATCAGTCGGCCGAATTCGAAGCTTTCGGTGCGCGCCGAGTGGGCAGTAAAGCGCACACTGTTTCAAGCTTTCTGTCGTAAACCTATGATTTGGCTGGATAGTTATGAATCTTACAAGCGTCTATTAAGCAGCTTGGCCGGCGATGCTACCGCAGGGCCGGGCTTCGATTACAAGGTCAAAGGTGAACTCGCCTCGGCGCCACTGCTGGACAGCTTTGTGATGGCTGCCGGGTTCATCGAGAACCTCGGCCTGGACGTGCCGACTGCCGTGGGCCAGATGAGCTTTGCCAAGGACGATCCCGACCGGTTGTTTTTTGAAGCCCTGAGCATCTTCTGGAAAGCCCTGGAAGATCACCTGCTCGATCAATCGCCGCCGATCATGACCTACAACCGGATGTTTTCGCTGTTCGGCGAAAATACCCCGGAAAATCTCAAGCTGCTCAGCGATCCGTTGCTACGGCCGATGTCGCACTTGATGATCGACGAGTTTCAGGACGTGTCACCGCAGATCGTGTCGTGGATTCGCGCCAGCCTGCGGGAGATCCGCGCTCGCGGCCCGGCGATGCACGTGGGCCGCGGCGCACAGCGTTCATCCTTGCTGTGTGTGGGCGATGACTGGCAGTCGATTTATGGCTGGCGCGGCAGTTCGCCCCAATACTTCATGGCGTTCAACACCGAATTCCCGTCGCCGAGCACTACCCGCGTGATGCTGAGTGAGAACTACCGCAGCCACCAGCACATCATCGACGCCGCCGAGCATATTGTGCGCGCCGCCCCGGCAATCCCCGGCAAAAAAGCCAAGGCCAGTGGCGAACCCAAGGCATTGGTGCCCGTGACGGTGCTTGAGCGCGACGACGCTGCGTTGGCTCGGCAGTTGCTGACGCACTACCAAAGAGGCGAATCGGTGTTAATGCTTTATCGAAAAAGTAGCGATAAGTTATTGATTCAGGAACATATTCAGTCTGTAGTTAATGCTGATTCTAGCTTGCCGTTACCGGACCGCAGGCTGAGACAGCTGACTTATCACAGCGCCAAAGGGCTACAGGCCGATGCGGTATTTCTGCTGGGTGATTGTCAGCATGTGACCAGCTCGCCCTACAAGAATCAGGTCTACCGCATGGCTGGCCTGGGCAAGGACGGTGACAGCGAGCCGTATGACGCTGCCCAAAAAGACGAAGTGCTGCGTCTGGCCTATGTCGGTATCACCCGAGCGGTAAGCCATTGCTATTGGTACGTGGAAAAACCGGAGGGCCAGGGCGTGAATGTGCCCAGGGCTTCGGAACGGGTAGATGGCAAGAAAGCGTTTTTTGACGACCAGCGCGGCCAGTGAGTGCAACGTGATGTGGGAAGGCGCCAGCCGTTCCCACATGAGCTACACGTCGCCTGATAACCTGAGGTCAGGCCCGCAGGGACAGCGGCGGCACAAAACACTCCAGCTCAGCTTCGACGGCTTCGATGATGCGCTCTACATCGGCGGCATTCATCACGGTGGCACAGGGAATGCCGGCAATCGCGATCAACGTTTCGCCGCTGCTGCGATCAAACAGGCGGGCGACCATGCTGCCGGGGGCGTCCATGCTGCCCTCAAACCCCATCGGATGAAAATGCCAGCGCATCAGCTGGCAAGCGTTGGGAAATGTCACTTTATTCATGTTGCCCACCTTCTTCATTGAGCGCTTCCTTTAGCTCGCGGCAGGGGCCATGACCGTCACTGGTCAGGGCATCGAAGAAGTTCAAAATAGCACCCGTTCGCAAGCGCAAGGTGACTTTTTTGGGCCCGTTGGGCAGTTCTTTTTCAATACCTTGATGTGGGTCATCTCCTACTACAAACTAGGCAAAAGGCCATTATTCAGAAGCGCCAATTGACCATTGAAGGCTGCCCTGAAATTCGGCACTCTCCAGGGTTTACCCGCAACCGAGCCGCCCATGCCGCAGAACGCTCCGGACGACGATTGCCAACACACCCAAGCCACGGGCGATCTGGTGCTGCGTCACCACCTGTGCTGGCGCCATCGCGATCTGGATGGCGTGATGTCCTATTACCATCCGGACATCCAGTACCACGACTTCTTCCAGAACCGCGTCATCGGCTACGCCGAACTGCGTGACTACCTGCAAGCCAGCATGCCGCGTGGCGCCGATGAAGCCATTGAGCACACCGACCGCATTCGTGCCGACGGCGACACCGCGTTCATCCAGTACCGCATCACGTTGCGGGGCGGCCAGGGCCTGGTGTCGTTTCGCACCAGCGAGGCCATCACTGTGCGTGACGGGCTGATCTGGCGGGTCAACGAATACGCGTCACTGGTGCACGAACAGCCAACCCGGGCCATGCGCCCCACGGTCAGCCGCCTGGGTTTGTCGCCCCAGCAATTGGGGCACATGGCCAATGACCTGCAACACTATTTCGAACTCAAGCAGCCCTACCTGGACCCGGAACTGGACCTGCAACGGGTTGCCAAGGAATGCGGCTACAGTCGCAATCAGATTTCCTACCTGTTGAACCAGGTGCTGGGGCAGAGCTTCTACCGCTACGTCAACCAGGCCCGGCTTCAACACTTGCTGGCCGCGCTGTATAACGCCGTGCCGCCGATAAAAGTCGATGACCTGGCGTTCGCCGCCGGTTTCAATTCACTGTCGGCGTTCTACAGTGCCTTTCGCCAGCACACCGGCCAGTCGCCCAAGGCCTACGTCAAACAAATTTCTCTGCGTGCACGCGCGCAAGACAGCCCATAACACCGCGCTCTAGGATCCAGCCTATCGAAACGAGGTAGGGGAGCTTGGCATGCCGGCATGGCGCAATATCAGTTTATGGATGGACCAGCTGGACGACCCGCTGCGGGCGCGGCCGGCCTTGGAGCATGACCTGGACGTCAACGTGGCCATCATCGGTGCCGGCTACACAGGCCTGTGGACGGCCTATTACCTGAAACGCCAGGCACCCGAGCTGAAAATTGCAATTATCGAAGCGCAAACCGCAGGTTTTGGCGCCTCTGGCCGCAACGGCGGCTGGCTGATGGGCAATTTGCTCGGCGAAGATCGCCTGCTCGCCGGGCTTGACCCGCAACAACGCCGCGCCTCCTTTGACCTGCTGCACGGCATTCCCGATGAAGTGGCGCGGGTGCTGGCCCGTGAGGGCATTGACTGCGACTACCGCAAGGGCGGCGCGCTGTACTGCGCCGCGCGCTACCCCGAGCAGGAAGGCAGCCTGCGCCGCTACCTCGAAAAACTCTACGCCCAAGGGCTGACAGCAGACGATTACCGCTGGCTGAGCCCGCAACAGCTGGCCGAACAGATCCGTATCGCCAAACCCTATGGCGGCATCTACGCGCCGCATGTGGCGACGATCAACCCGGCCAAACTGGTGCGTGGCCTGGCGCGCGTCGTGGAGAGCATGGGCGTCACCCTCTACGAAAACAGCCCGGTCACCCATTGGCAGTCCGGCAGCCTGCGCACCGCCAAGGCGGGAGTGCGGGCCGCTTGGGTGGTGCCGGCGGTGGAGGGCTATGCCACCACGCTGCCGCCGCTGGGTCGCTATCAGTTGCCGGTACAGAGCCTGATTGTCGCCACCGAGCCGCTGCCCGCCAGCACCTGGGATGAAATCGGCTTGAGCCACGGCCAGGCATTCGGCGAAAGCAGCCGCCAGGTCACGTACGGCCAGCGTTCGGCCGACAACCGCCTGGTGTTCGGCGCGCGGGGCGGTTACCAGTTCGCCGGTAAATTGCGCCACAACTTCGACCTGACCGACAGCGAAGTGGAACTGCGTCGCTACCTGTTTGGCGAACTTTTCCCGCAGCTGAAGAAGGTTCGGATTACCCACTCGTGGGGCGGCAACCTCGGCATGTCACGTAACTTCCGACCGCACATGCTGTGTGACCACAAGACCGGCATCGCGCTGTCCGGTGGTTACGGCGGGGAGGGCGTAGGCGCCAGCAACCTGGGTGGCCGCACCCTGGCTGACTTGATCCTGGGCCTCGATACGCCGCTGACCACCCAGCCTTGGGTGATTCGCGAACGTGGCCTGGACGCGCTCAAGGCCTGGGAGCCCGAGCCGTGCCGCTGGCTGGGCTACAACGCGATCATTCGCAGTTTCGTCCATGAAGACCAGGTATTGGCCAACCCCAATACCGCGCCTTGGCGCCGCAAGTTGGCGACCGGCGTGGCCGGGTTCATGGAAGGCTTCATGCACTAAGACGTTTCACTCACACGGGAAAACCCATGAGCATCACTCACTTCAAAGACACGCTGAATGCCCACTTGCCGGACTCCTCACCGGTGGCCGTGCCCTTGGGCGAGCCCATCGCCGTGGCCTCCACCTTGAGTGTGGAACGCGACGACGGCGTCGAAACCGGCATCTGGGCGTGCACGCCAGGGCGCTGGCGTCGGCAGATCAAATCCCAGGAGTTTTGCCAATTTATCCAGGGCCGCTGCACCTTCACGCCCGATAACGGTGAAGTCGTCCACATACAAGCCGGTGATGCACTGATGTTGCCGGCCAACAGCACCGGAGTCTGGGATATCCAGGAAACCGTGCGCAAGACCTATGTATTGATTCTGTAACGCTTTGATCCTTGATCGCCTGCCATAAAAACAGCCCTAAAACCGCCAGGAAATCGAACCATGAAAGCCATTGCCCTGTTGCCCTTGATGTTGGTGGCCACTATCAGCCAGGCCGCCGAGACGGTGAAGATCTACAACTGGTCGGACTACATCGCGCCGGATACCACCAAGCACTTCCAGCAAGAGACCGGCATCGGTTTCACTTACGACGTGTACGACAGCAACGAAACCCTCGACGGCAAGTTGATGACCGGCAAATCCGGGTATGACGTGGTGTTTCCGTCCAACCACTTCATGGCCCGGCAAATCCAGGGCGGCGCCCTCAAAAAGCTCGACAAGAGCCAGTTGCCGAACTGGAAAAACCTCAACCCGGTGCTGCTCAAGGCCCTGGAAAACAACGACCCGGGCAACCAGCACGGCTTCCCGTACCTGTGGGGCAGCACGGGCATCGGCTACAACATCGACAAGGTCAAGGCCGTGCTGGGCGACAACGCCCCGGTGGATTCCTGGGACCTGATTTTCAAGCCGGAGAATATGGCCAAGCTGCAAAAATGCGGCGTGGCGATCCTCGACAACGGCCCGGAACTGCTGCCGGCGGCGCTTAACTACCTGGGCCTGCCACACCACAGCAAAAAGCCCGAGGGCTACAAGAAAGCTGAAGACCTGCTGATGAAAGTGCGGCCGTACGTGGCGTATTTCCACTCTTCGAAGTACACCGCTGACCTGGCCAATGGCGACATCTGCGTGGCCGTCGGCTTCTCCGGCGACATCCTGCAAGCCGAAAGCCGCGCCAAGGAAGCCAAGAACGGCGTGAACATCGGCTACAACATTCCCAAAGAAGGCGCCGCCATCTGGTTCGACATGGTCGCCATGCCGGCCGACGCGCCTGACGAAAAGGCCGGCTATGCGTTCATGAACTACCTGCTGCGCCCGGAAGTGATGGCCAGCATCACCAACTACGTGCACTACGCCAACGGCAACGCCGCCGCCGACAGCCTGGTGGACCCGGCGATCAAAGCCGACACCAAGGTGTACCCGAGCCCGGAAATGATGGGCAAGCTGTTTGCACTCGAAGCAATGCCGCTGAACATCGACCGGGTTCGTACGCGGGTGTGGAACACCATTCGTACCGGGCGATAGGCTTAGCTGCTGTGGCGAGGGGTTGTTGTGAGAAGCGGGCTCCCTGTGTCGAGCGGGCCCGTTGTGGCGAGCGGGCTTACTGTGGCGAGCGGGCTTGCCCCGCGTTGGGCTGCGAAGCGGCCCCAAAACCTGCCGCTGAGGACTGCCTGATACACCGCATTCATCCCAACTGGGGCCGCTTCGCGCCCCAACGCGGGGCAAGCCCGCTCGCCACAGCAAGCCTGCTCACCACAGTAACCCTGCCAGCCACAACAACCCGGCTCATCACAACCGCGCATGCAGTCAGGGGTGTTCCAAATCGTGCCCCAGCGACTGGATAAATAGCGAAAACAGCTCCGGCTGTGACGAGATATCCAGCTTCGCGTACAGGTGTCGCCGGTGCACCTTCACGGTGTCCGGCGAGATCTTCAGGCGTTCGGCCATGGCCTTGGACGAGAACCCGCGCAGCACCAGGCGCGCCACTTCCAGCTCCCGCTCCGAGAGCACGCCACTGCCGAAATGGCTCAGCGCATCCCGGATCTGGCTGTCCATCGCCGGCGCGCGTTGGGTACTTTGCTGCCAATGCTGGTGCATCAACGGCAACACCCAGGCTGCCAGCATCGTCATCAACCCGGTTTCCTCAACGCTGAACCGCCGCTGCATGCCCAGCGATAACGACAAGGTCCCCGTACCCGGGACTTGCAGGATGAACTGCACCTCGTCTTCCAGCACGTTGTCGTGGAAGTAGTTGAGGAAGTATTCACTCTGGCGGAAATGATCCGGCGCGACTTCCTCCAGGCGATACACACCACTGGCATAACCCTCGCGGCAGGCCTGGTAAAACGGGTCGAGCAAGTACAGGCCATTGAGGTACACCAGCATCGACGCCGGTTTACTGCTGGGCTGGGCGTCGTATTCTTCCAGGGCCTGGGGCGGGCCGTCGGCAGGATAGAAAATCGCCAGCGCGTTATCGAACGGCAGGCATTGGTGTAGCAACAGCACCAGTTGCTTCCAGAACCGCTCGGTGCCGATATGCGCGACGGTGCGGCCCAGGCCTGCGTGCATGCCGACCTCTCTGAACAGGCTCATCTCACAGGCTCCCACCCTCAAAATATCGGCCAAGGGTTCGGCTTTTAGCGCGTACCGTCAAGGGGAGTACGCCAATAGGGGAATTGGCCTGCCTACACGCAGCGTTTACTTTCTCGACCATCCAGTGGGAAACATATCCCGCAAACGCCAGACCTTTCGTTTCTGCCTCACATCAAAAACAACGACAGAGGATAACGATATGAGTGCTTCCCCCGCGCCAGACGGCGTGCTCAAACCCACGCTGAGCGTGTTCGATGTGGTCACCATCACCGTTTCTGCGGTGACGCCGGCCAGTTCCGTGTTTGTGATTGCCCCGTTTGCTATCCAGCAAGCGGGCAGTGGTGTGTTCCTGGCGTTTGTGATGGCCGGCTTGCTCGCCTTGATGTTCGCCTTCTGCTACGCGGAGCTGGGCCGCGCGCACAACAGTGCCGGTGGCGAATACGTCTACGCCAAGCGGGTGTTTGGCGGCATGGCCGGCTACGCGACCTTCCTGACCGTGCTGGTGATGCTGCTGTTTATCCCACCGGTGTTGGCCACTGGCGCGGCGACCTACCTGAACAATGCTCTGGGCACGCAGTTCGATTCGCAAACCGTCGCCCTGGTCATCGTGGTGTGCAGCTACGCGCTGGGCATCCTCAATATCAAGCTCAACGCCTGGATCACCGGCACCTGCCTGCTGCTGGAAATCGCCGCGTTGCTGGTGATTGTGTGCATCGGCTTCGGCAACCCGGTGCAGCCGGCCAGCGTGTTGTTCCAGCCGCAAATCGTCGAAAACGGCGTGCTGCACCTGGCGCCGTGGGGCTTGGTGATCGGCGCGGTCGGTATCGGCTTGTTTTCGTACAACGGTTACGGCCCCGCCGTGTTGTTGGCTGAAGACATGAAGTGTGGCGGCAAAGGCGTGCACAAGGCGGTGCTGTGGTCACTGGGGCTGGTGGTGGTGATCGAACTGGTGCCCATCACCGCGCTGTTGATCGGCGCGCCGTCGTTGAGTGCGATGATCAGCAGCCCGGACCCGATCGGCTACCTGCTGACCAGCCACGGCAATGAAACGCTGTCGCGGCTGGTCAGTGCGGGGATCTTCCTCTCAGTGTTCAACGCGATTGTCGCCATCGTCATCCAGATTGGCCGCGTGGTGTTCAGCAGCGGCCGCGATGCGCTGTGGACGCCGCGCATCAACACACTGTTCACGCGCATTCACCCGCGCTGGGATTCGCCGTGGCTGGCAACCTTGTTCCTGGCCATCCCGTCGGCGCTGTTGAGTTTCAGCTCCAACTTGGCGGACCTCACATCCTTCAGCGTGTTACTGATCATATTGGTGTACCTGGCGGTGGCCTTGTGCGCGCTGATGAGCCGGGTGCTGCTGCGTGATCGCGAGCATCCTTATCGCATGCCGTTATGGCCGCTGCCGGCGGTGTTGGCCGTGCTGGGCGCAGGTTACCTGCTGGTGACCTTGATCTACGCGGCGTCGGTGCGCGACATCATGATCATCATCGGCTTGCTCGCACTGTCGGTCATTTTTTATTGCATCAGTGGCCGGTTGAGTCCGGCGTATCAAAAATTGTAAGGAGTGGGTATGCGTGCACGTCAATTGGGCATCACGTTGGGGCTGGGCACGCCCGGCGAATTGAATGCGATCACCGATGTGCCGGGCGTTCGGGTCGGCCACAGTACGCTCAAGGCGTGTATCGACGGCAAACAAGTGCGTACCGGTGTCACCGTGATCCAGCCGCGCGAAGGCGAGGCGCGGCACCAGCCGTGCTTCGCCGGGTATCACGTACTCAACGGCAATGGCGATGCCACCGGCCTTGAATGGATCAGCGAAGCGGGATTGCTGACCACGCCCGTGGCCATCACCAACACTCACAGCATCGGCGTGGTGCGTGACACCTTGATCGCCCTGGAGCGTGAGCGCCTGGCGGACCCGGCGGTGTATTGGTGTATGCCGGTGGTGATGGAAACCTACGACGGGCTGCTCAATGACATCTGGGGCCAGCACGTCGAGCCCGAGCATGTGCGCGAGGCGCTGGATAGCGCCCAAGGCGGCGCGGTGCAGGAAGGTGCGGTGGGTGGTGGCACCGGGATGATCTGCCATGAGTTCAAGGGCGGCATCGGCACCGCCTCGCGGCGATTGCCGGCCGAGCGGGGCGGCTGGACCGTCGGCGCGCTGGTGCAGGCCAACCATGGCAAGCGCCAGGAGCTGCGGGTGGACGGTTACCCGGTTGGCCGCCACTTGATGGGCATTGCTTCGCCGTTTGCCGCGCGTGGCACGCCGGGCATGGGCTCGATTGTGGTGATCATCGCCACCGACGCGCCCTTGCTGCCGCACCAATGCCAGCGCCTGGCGCAACGCGCCTCGATTGGTATTGCGCGCACCGGCGGTGGCACCGAGGATTCCAGTGGCGACCTGTTCCTGGCATTCGCCACCGGCAACCGCGATCTGCCGCCAGCCGATTACGGGCGCGAAGGCTCGCCACTGAGCACGGCGTTGCAGATGGTCAACAACGATCACATCTCACCGCTGTTCACGGCCGCGGCAGAAGCGGTGGAGGAGGCGATCATCAACGCCATGCTGGCCGGCGAGGACATGACCACCGAGGACGGCGTCAGGGTGCCCGGCCTGGCGGACGAGACCTTATTGACCGCACTAAACAAGTGCGGTTGGAGCGTGTCCCCGTAATAGGGGACAACTCTAATTAATTATCTAAGTAGTGGCTCTTTAATGTCGCCAATGACACCGTGACAATATATTGGATCCATTATTCAAGTGCGCCACTCAAGTTGAGCGGCTTTACTGCTATTTAATATTTAAATACCACTCGGGCCGGCGCTTTTGCGCAAACGCAGTTGTCCCCAATAAACACTGCCTGCGACTTCCTTAACTTGAATCCACGTCACATTTTCATCGCGGAAATATTTGTAGACGAAAGATTTCAAGTTGTGTCAGTTTCGATACGCCTTCAAAAGAGGCGAGTGATAGGACGATCTCGCCCGCGGGGTTCCTATCGACCAAAGACTGATGCACTTGCAAACAAGGAAGTACGTTTATGTCAAAAGTAAAAGACAAAGCTATTGTTTCTGCCGCGCAAGCCAGCACTGCTTACTCGCAAATCGATAGCTTCAGCCATCTGTATGACCGTGGCGGCAACCTCACGGTGAATGGCAAACCGTCCTTTTCCGTGGACCAGGCAGCGGACCACCTGCTGCGCGATGGCGCCTCGTACAAGGATGTGAATCACAACGGCAAGATCGATCTGACCTACACCTTCCTCACCTCGGCTTCCTCGGCCACCCTGAACAAACATGGGATCTCCGGGTTCAGCCAGTTCAACGCCCAGCAGAAAGCACAGGCCGTACTGGCCATGCAATCCTGGTCGGATGTCGCCAACGTGAGCTTTACCGAAAGCGCCTCGGGCGGTGACACGCACATGACCTTCGGCAACTACAGCGGTGGCCAGGATGGCGCGGCTGCCTTCGCTTATCTGCCCGGCACCGGCGCAGGCTACGACGGCACCTCGTGGTACCTGACCAACAGCAGCTACACGCCGAACAAGACCCCGGACGTGAACAACTACGGCCGGCAGACCCTGACCCACGAAATCGGCCATACCCTGGGCCTGGCTCACCCTGGCGACTACAACGCCGGGACCGGCAACCCTTCGTACAAAGACGCGGACTATGGACAGGACACGCGTGGCTACAGCGTCATGAGTTACTGGAGCGAAAGCAACACCAACCAGAACTTCACTAAAGGCGGCGTCGAAGCTTACGCTTCAGGCCCGCTGATCGACGACATTGCCGCGATCCAGAAGCTCTACGGTGCCAACTACAGCACCCGCGCCGGCGACACCACCTACGGTTTCAACTCCAACACCGGGCGTGATTTCTACAGCGCGACTTCCAATGCCGACAAGCTGGTGTTCTCGGTATGGGACGGTGGCGGCAACGACACCCTGGACTTCTCCGGTTTTACCCAGAACCAGAAGATCAACCTCAATGAGGCCTCGTTCTCCGACGTTGGCGGCCTGGTGGGCAACGTGTCCATCGCCAAGGGCGTCACGGTCGAGAACGCCTTCGGCGGTTCGGGCAACGACCTGATCATTGGTAACAACGCAGCCAACCTCATCAAGGGCGGTGCCGGCAACGACATCATCTACGGCGGTGGCGGTGCGGACCAACTGTGGGGCGGCGCCGGCAACGATACCTTCGTGTACGGTGCCAGTTCCGATTCCAAGCCGGGTGCTGCTGACAAGATCTTCGACTTCACCTCGGGTTCGGACAAGATCGACCTGTCCGGTATCACCAAAGGTGCAGGCTTGAGCTTCGTCAACGCATTTACCGGGCATGCCGGCGATGCTGTACTCAGCTATGCCTCGGGTACCAACCTGGGCACCTTGGCCGTGGACTTCTCCGGGCACGGCGTGGCGGATTTCCTCGTCACCACCGTTGGCCAGGCTGCGGTCAGCGACATCGTAGCGTGATGTAAAGCGCGCGGCGCTCCGGCGCCGCGCTCTATGATGGAGCAGCACATGCCGCGTTTTTCTCATTTGATCGCCTGTGCTTCACAGGTGTTGTTCGTGTCGGCAGGAGCCCACGCAATGGCTAGCAGTCTTGTTTTACCCACCACCGCCCAGTTGGCCGGCCACTGGCAGTTGCACCAGCAGGATCAAGTGTGCGCGTTGGACCTGTTGGACCAGCCTAACGCGCTGGCCGGCGATGTGGCGTGCGCCGCGCAATGGCTGGGCGATAAGCCGCTGACCTGGTTGCCGACCCCGGATGGCATCTGGCTGATGAACGCCCAGGGCACGGGCATTATCCATTTGAACCGTGAAAAAGACGGCGAATATAAAGGGCAGACGCCTTCAATCCCCGAAGTTGTCCTGCAACGAACACCTTAATTAACAGTTATAAGCATATAACCCGATTTTAATAGTTGGCCGCCCTAGTGTGGGGCCTGGGCAACTAGTGCGCGTAATTCGCTTCAGGGAAGATCAGAAGATATGGCGAAGTCCCATGCGGTTGCGCCCTTATTCAGGGTGTTGGGTGAATACAAGAGTATTTTGATCAGCATCGGCTGTTTTACCGCATTGATTAACCTGTTGATGCTGGTGCCGTCGATTTACATGCTGCAAGTGTACGACCGTGTGTTGTCCTCCCAGAATGAAACCACCCTGGTGATGTTGACGTTGATGGTCGTCGGCTTCTTTGCGTTTATCGGCACGCTGGAAGTCGTTCGCAGTTTTATCGTGATCCGGATCGGCAGCCAGTTGGAGCGGCGCTTCAACTTGCGCGTCTACAAAGCCGCCTTTGAACGCAACCTGCAGCGCGGTCAGGGGCACGCCGGGCAATCCCTTGGCGACCTGACCGTGATCCGCCAATTCATCACGGGGCCTGCGCTGTTCGCGTTCTTTGATGCGCCGTGGTTTCCCATCTACCTGTTCGTGATTTTCCTCTTCAACGTGTGGCTTGGCGTGCTGGCAACGGCGGGCGCGGTACTGCTGATCGCGCTGGCGTGCCTGAATGAATACCTGACCAAAAAACCGCTGGGCGAGGCGGGCGCGTTTTCCCAGCAATCGACCCAGTTGGCCACCAGCCATTTGCACAACGCCGAGACGATCCAGGCCATGGGCATGCTCGGCGCGTTGCGCAAGCGCTGGTTCGCGGTGCATTCGCAATTTCTTGGCTATCAGAACAAGGCCAGCGACACCGGCTCGGTGATCACCTCGCTGAGCAAGTCCTTTCGCCTGTGCCTGCAATCACTGGTGCTGGGCTTGGGCGCCTTTCTGGTGATCAAGGGCGACATGACGGCCGGGATGATGATCGCCGGTTCCATCCTCATGGGCCGCGTGCTCAGCCCCATCGACCAACTGATTGCGGTGTGGAAGCAGTGGAGTTCGGCCAAGTTGGCTTACCAGCGGCTTGACGAATTGCTGCGCGAATTCCCGCCGGAAGTCGAACACATGGCGCTGCCGGCGCCCAACGGCCAGGTCAGTTTCGAACAAGTCAGCGCGGGCCCGCCCGGGCGGCGCGTGCCGACCCTGCATCAGGTCAGTTTCAACCTCGGTGCGGGCGAAGTGCTTGGCGTGCTTGGCGCGTCGGGTTCGGGCAAATCCACCCTGGCCCGCGTGCTGGTGGGTGTGTGGCCAACCCTGGCCGGCACAGTGCGCCTGGACGGCGCCGATATCCATCGTTGGGACCGCGACGACCTCGGTCCCCATATCGGTTACTTGCCCCAGGACATCGAACTGTTCAGCGGCAGCATCGCCGACAACATTGCACGGTTTCGCGACGCCGACCCGGAACGGGTGGTGCAGGCCGCGCAACAAGCCGGTGTGCATGAGCTGATCCTGCGCCTGCCACAGGGTTACGACACGGTGCTGGGCGACAACGGCGGCGGCCTGTCCGGTGGCCAGAAGCAACGCGTGGCCCTGGCCCGCGCGCTCTACGGCGGGCCGCGCTTGATCGTACTGGATGAACCCAACTCCAATCTCGACACCGTCGGCGAAGCCGCGCTGGCCAGTGCCATCGTGCAGATGAAAGCCCAGGGCAGCAGCGTGGTGCTGGTGACGCACCGGTCCTCGGCGCTGGCCCAGGCCGATAAGTTGCTGGTGCTCAACGAAGGCCGTTTGCAGGCCTTCGGCCCCAGCCAGGAAGTGCTGCGCGCCTTGTCGGGCCAGCAGCAGGAAGCACCACGAGAAAAGGCCGGCGTGAGCCTCAGCCGTCAGTACCAAGCCGGAAGGAATCCAGGCGCATGAGCAGCCTTACATTTGAGCAACGAGATGCCGGTTTTTTCGTAAAAATGGGTTGGCTGCTGACCATCGTCGGCGCCGGCGGCTTCTTTCTCTGGGCCAGCCTGGCGCCTCTGGACCAAGGCATCCCGGTGCAAGGCACGGTGGTGGTGTCGGGCAAGCGCAAAGCCGTGCAAACCTTCAGCCCCGGCGTGGTCAGCCGGATTCTGGTGAAGGAGGGCGAGGCGGTCAAACAAGGCCAGCCGCTGTTTCGCCTCGACCAGACCCAGAACCAGGCCGACGTGCAATCCCTGCAAGCCCAGTACCGCATGGCCTGGGCCAGCGTGGCGCGCTGGCAGAGCGAGCGCGATAACCGCTCCAGCATCACCTTTCCGGCCGAGTTGAGCGCCAACCCCGATCCGGCGCTGGCCCTGGTGCTGGAAGGCCAACGCCAACTGTTCAGCAGCCGCCGCGAGGCGTTTTCCCGTGAGCAAGCCGGGATTCGCGCGAATATCGACGGTGCCACTTCGCAACTCAATGGCATGCGCCGTGCCCGCAGCGACTTGTCCGCCCAGGCCCAATCCCTGCGCGACCAACTGGCCAACCTGCAACCCTTGGCCGACAACGGCTATATCCCGCGCAATCGCTTGCTCGATTACCAGCGCCAACTGTCCCAGGTACAACAGGACCTGGCGCAGAACGCCGGCGAAAGCGGCCGCGTGGAGCAGGGCATTCTTGAATCACGGCTCAAGTTGCAGCAGCACAGCGAGGAATATCAAAAGGAAGTGCGCAGCCAACTGGCCGACGCCCAACTGCGCAGCCTGACCCTGGAGCAGCAGCTCACCTCGGCCGGCTTCGACCTGCAGCACAGTGAAATCAACGCACCGGCCGATGGCATTGCGGTCAACCTCAGCGTGCACACCGAAGGCGCCGTGGTGCGTGCCGGTGAAACCCTGCTGGAAATCGTGCCCCAGGGCACACGCCTGGAAGTCGAAGGGCGTTTGCCGGTGAACCTGGTCGACAAGGTCGGCACGCACTTGCCGGTGGATATCCTGTTCACGGCCTTCAACCAGAGCCGCACCCCGCGCGTGCCGGGCGAAGTCAGCCTGATTTCTGCCGACCAGATGCTTGATGAAAAAACCGGCCAGCCGTACTACGTGCTGCGCACCACGGTGAGCGAGGCCGCACTGGAAAAACTCCATGGCCTGGTGATCAAGCCGGGCATGCCTGCCGAGATGTTCGTGCGCACCGGCGAGCGCTCGTTGCTCAATTACCTGTTCAAGCCGCTGCTGGATCGCGCCGGCTCCGCGCTGACCGAGGAATGAGCATGAAACCTGTGTTCATTTCACTGCTGTTGATGTGTGGCTCTGCCCAGGCTGCCATGGGCCCGTTTGATGTGTATGAGCAAGCCTTGCGTAACGATCCGGTGTTTCTCGGCGCGATCAAGGAGCGCGACGCCGGCCTGGAAAACCGCACCATCGGCCGCGCCGGGCTGCTGCCCAAGCTGTCGTACAACTACAACAAGGGCCGCAACAACTCTGAGGCGCACCTGCCGGACGGGCGCGGCGGCAACTACCGCGACGACCGCAACTACAACAGTTATGGCTCGACCTTCAGCCTGCAACAGCCGTTGTTCGACTACGAAGCCTATGCCAACTACCGCAAGGGCGTGGCCCAGTCGTTGTTCGCCGATGAAAGCTTTCGCGACAAGAGCCAGGCGCTGCTGGTGCGGGTGCTGAGCTATTACACCCAGGCCTTGTTTGCCCAGGACCAGATCGACATCGCCCGCGCCAAAAAGAAGGCCTTCGAGCAGCAGTTCCAGCAAAACCAGCACCTGTTCCAGCAGGGCGAAGGCACGCGTACCGACATCCTCGAAGCCGAATCGCGTTATGAACTGGCCACTGCCGAAGAGATCCAGGCGCTGGATGAGCAGGACGCGTCGCTGAGGGAGTTGGGCGCGTTGATCGGTGTGCAGAGCGTCAACATCCAGGATTTGGCGCCGCTGAACCAAAGTTTTGCCGCCTTCACCCTGACGCCGGCCAACTACGACACCTGGCATGAACTGGCGATCACCAATAACCCGACCCTCGCTTCCCAGCGTCAGGCCGTGGAAGTGGCGCGCTATGAAGTGGAGCGCAACCGCGCCGGGCACCTGCCCAAGATCACCGCGTATGCCAGCTCGCGCAAACAGGAGTCCGACAGCGGCAACACCTACAACCAGCGCTACGACACCAACACCATCGGCATTGAAGTCAGCGTGCCGCTGTATGCCGGTGGCGGTATTTCGGCCGCCACCCGCCAAGCCAGTCGCGGCATGGAGCAGGCCGAGTACGAGCTGGAAGGCAAGACGCGCGAAACCCTGATCGAGCTGCGCCGCCAGTTCAGCGCGTGCCTGTCCGGGGTGAGCAAATTGCGCGCGTATCAAAAGGCCCTGACCTCGGCCGAGGCGCTGGTGGTATCGACCAAGCAGAGCATCCTCGGCGGCGAGCGGGTCAACCTGGATGCATTGAATGCCGAACAGCAGCTGTACAGCACCCGTCGCGACCTGGCCCAGGCGCGGTACGACTATTTGATGGCCTGGACCAAATTGCACTACTACGCGGGCAACTTGCGCGACACCGACCTGGCGAAAGTCGATGAGGCATTCGGCCCGGTGAAATGAGCAGTTATAAAAACAATAAGGATGGTTTAGATGATCACCGATTCATCACGCTTCAAACCCTTTACCGCAGGTTCCTTGCTGCTGTTGTCCGTTGCGGCACAGGCGCAATACACCGAGACCGGTTTACTGGGTAACCCCGCCAGCTGGCGTTCGGCCGAGTTCCAGAGTGACTGGGGCCTGGACCGCATGAAGGCGAATGAGGCCTACGCCGCCGGGATCAGCGGCAGCGGAGTAAAAATCGGCGCGCTGGACTCCGGGTTCGATACCGATCACCCGGAAGCCTCCAAAGACCGCTTCCACCCGGTCACGGCCACCGGCACTTACGTCAATGGCAGCGCGTTCAGTACCACCGGCGCGCTCAACCCCAACAACGACTCCCACGGCACCCACGTCACCGGCACTATGGGCGCGGCGCGTGATGGCGTGGGCATGCATGGCGTGGCGTACAACGCGCAAGTCTATGTGGGCAACACCAACGCCAACGACAGCTTCCTGTTTGGCCCCACCCCGGACCCCAAATACTTCAAGGCGGTGTACACCGCGTTGGTGGATTCCGGCGTGCGCGCCATCAATAACAGCTGGGGCAGCCAGCCGCCGGACGTCAGTTACCAGACCCTCGACGGCCTGCACGCCGCCTACGCCCAGCATTACAACCAGGGCACCTGGCTGGATGCGGCAGCGGATGTGGCCAAGGCCGGCGTGATCAATGTGTTCAGCGCCGGCAACAGTGGCTACGCGAATGCCAGCGTGCGTTCGGCGCTGCCGTACTTCCAGCCGGAACTGGAAGGCCACTGGCTGGCGGTGTCGGGCCTGGACAAGGCGAATAACCAGAAATACAACAAGTGCGGCATCGCCAAGTACTGGTGCATTTCCACCCCGGGCGCGCTGATCAACAGCACCGTTCCCGGCGGCGGTTATGGGGTGAAGTCCGGCACGTCGATGTCGGCGCCGCACGCCACCGGCGCCTTGGCGCTGGTGATGGAACGCTACCCGTACTTGAACAACGAGCAGGCGTTGCAGGTGCTGTTGACCACTGCCACGCAACTCGACGGCTCAATTACCCAGGCACCCAATACCACCGTGGGCTGGGGCGTGCCGGACCTGGGCCGGGCGATGCACGGGCCGGGGCAATTGCTCGGTTCGATGAACGTCAACCTGGCGGCCGGGCAGGGCGATGTGTGGAGCAACGGCATCACCGACCAGGCGTTGCTCCAGCGCCAGGCCGAAGACCGCGCCGAGCACACAGCCTGGCAGCAAACCCTGATCGACAAGGGCTGGCAAAACGGCGTGAGCGCAACTGCCAGTCAGCAGGACCAGACCGACTACGCGGTCGGCACCGCCCGTGATCACGCCGCCGCGAACCGCGTGTATGAAGGCAGCCTGATCAAATCCGGCGCCGGCAGTTTGCTGCTCAGCGGCGACAGCACCTACCGCGGCGCGACCAGCGTCAATGGCGGCCTGCTGGCGGTCAACGGCTCGCTGACCTCGGCCGTGACCGTGAACGACAGCGGCACCCTCGGCGGCTCCGGGCGCATCGGCGCCTTGGCGGTGAACAGCGGCGGTACCGTGGCACCGGGCAATTCGGTCGGCACCTTGCAGGTGGCGGGCGATGTGAACCTGGGGGCGGGCTCCACCTATGCGGTGGAACTGACCCCGACCAGCAGCGACCGCATTGTCGCCGGTGGCAACGCCGTACTGGGTGGCGGCACCGTCACCCTGGCGCTGGAAAACAGCCCGACGCTGCTGAGCCAGAGCCAGGTGCAAAGCCTGATCGGCCGCCAATACACCATCCTGCAGGCGGCGGGCGGTATCCAGGGGCAGTTTGGCCAAGTGCTGCCCAACTACCTGTTCCTTGGCGGCACCCTCGACTATGCGGCCAACGGCGTGCAACTGGACGTGGGGCGCAACGGAGCGACCTTTGCCAGCGTCGCCGTCAACCGTAACCAGCGCGCTGTCGCCGCCGCTGCCGAGCAACTGGGCGCGGGCAACCCGGTGTATGAAAGCCTGCTGCAGTCCGATTCGGTTGCAACCGCTCGGCAAGGCTTGCAGCAACTGTCCGGCGAGGTTTACCCGGCGATTGGCGCGATGCTGATCAACGACAGCCTGCAACTGCGTGATGCTGTGGGTGAGCGGCTGCGCCATGTACCGGTGAGCGGCGAAAGTAACCTGTGGCTCAAGGCGCTCGGGGCTTGGGGCAAGACTGACAGCCGCAGCGAAACCGCAGGCTCGACCACCTCGATCGGTGGCTTGCTGGCCGGTGTAGACGGTGCGTTGGACGAGCAGACCCGCGTAGGTGTGGTGGCAGGCTACAGCGACAGCTCCTTGAACCTGGGCAGTGGCACACACTCATCGGCGTCCATCGACAGTTACCACTTCGGTGCGTATGCCGGGCGTGAACTGGGTGACTGGCGCGTGAGCGTCGGCGGTGCCTACAGCTGGCATCGCGGTGATGTGAAACGCGACCTGCAATACGGCGACGTCAGCGGCAAGCAAAAGACCAAGCTGGATGCGCGCACGGCGCAGTTGTTCACCGAGGCGGCGTACCGCATTCACCTGCAACCGCTGGCGCTGGAGCCGTTCGCCAACCTGGCGTACGTGCACCTGGACAGTGACTCATTCCACGAAAAAGGTGACGCCGCGGCCCTGGAGCGTGGCAGTGACCGGCGTGATGCAGTGCTCAGCACCCTCGGGCTTCGCGCGTTGAAAACCTTGCCATTGAATGACCATCAGCAACTGGAGCTGTCCGGCTCGCTGGGCTGGCAGCACAGCCTCACGGCGGTGGAATCCGAAGAACATTTGGCGTTTGTTGCCGGCGGGCCGTCATTTGCCGTGCGCAGTTCGCCGTTGCTACGTGACGCGGCGCTGGTGGGCGTGCAGGCCAGCCTGGCGTTGAGCCCGACCACACGGGTCAACCTGGATTACAACGGCCAGTTGGGTGGCCGCGAGAAAACCCAGGGCGTGGGGCTGAGCCTCAACTGGCAGTTCTAGAGAACACCGCAGGTCAAAAACGGTGGGAGCTGGCACGCCAGCGCCCACATCAGATAGGCGGCGCTGAAGAAAAAGTGATTCACATACCGGCAATAAGAAAACTAAGGAAGGTCACCGTGAACAAACGCAAGTCAGGGTTAATCACCGCCACTCACACCGGCCCGGGCTACCCGCTCAAGGCCTTGAGCTGCGTGCCATACGGCGCGTTGCTGTGCTGCCTGGCAAGCCTGGGAACCGCCCAGGCCGCACCCTATGTGGAAGCGGGCAAGCTGGGCGACGCGGCCAGTTGGCGCAGCAATGAATTCAAGGCCGACTGGGGCCTGGGCGCGGTGCATGCAGATGCCGCCTACGCCGCGGGCTACACCGGCAAGGGCGTCAAGCTGGGGATCTTCGACCAGCCGGTGTACGCGCAGCACCCGGAATTCGACAGCCCCGGCAAGGTGGTGACCATTGTCACCGAGGGCATTCGCCAATACACCGACCCCTACATTCCGGTGAAGGCGGGCGATGCGTTCCGTTATGACGGCACGCCGTCCAAGGACTCCAACGGCAAGCTGGGCAACCACGGCACCCACGTCGGCGGCATTGCTGCGGGTAACCGCGATGGTGGGCCGATGCATGGCGTGGCGTTCAATGCGCAAATCCTCAGCGCCGAAAACGGCGACCCGGGCCCGGAAGACGGGATCATCCTCGGCAACGATGGCGCGGTGTACAAGGCCGGTTGGGATGGGCTGGTCGCCAATGGCGCGCGCATCATCAACAACAGCTGGGGCATCGGCATTGGTGACCAGTACGCCAAGGGCGGCCGCGATCCGGCATTCCCCAACTTCACGGTCAATGAAGCGCAGGCGCAGTTCAACGTTATCCGGCCGATCCTCGGCACGCTGGCCGGCGGGGCTTATCAAGGCGCAATCGACGCGGCCCGCAGCGGCGTGCTGACCATCTTTGCCGCCGGTAACGACTACAACCGCAACAACCCGGATGCGATGTCGGGCCTGGCCTACTTCGTGCCGGACATTGCGCCAAACTGGCTGTCGGTGGCGGCCTTGCAGCAGAACCCGGACACCGCCAGCGCTGATCCTTATGTGATCAGTACCTTCTCGTCGCGCTGCGGGTATGCGGCAAGCTTTTGCGTGTCGGCGCCCGGCACCAAGATCTTCAGCTCGATCATCAACGGCACCGATCTTTCAAACCTCACCACCGACTGGGCCAATAAAAATGGCACTTCCATGGCCGCGCCCCACGTGGCCGGCGCTGCGGCGGTGTTGATGGAACGCTTCCCGTACATGAGCGGCGATCAGGTCTCCACCGTGCTGAAAACCACCGCCACCGACCTCGGCGCGCCGGGCATCGACGCGCTGTACGGCTGGGGCATGATCAACCTGGGCAAGGCGGTCAACGGCCCGGGGATGTTCATCACCGGCGAAGATATCCCGGCCGAGTTTCGCATTGACGGCGCGTACGGCAGCGGGCAGTTCGTGGCGGATTTGCCAGGGATCGGCGCCGTGGTGGATGCCGGCAAACCGACCCAGCGCCTGTGCACGGACGTGCACTGCGGGCTGGACGTGTGGAGCAACAACATCTCCGGCCACGGCGGCCTGACCAAGCAGGGCATCGGTGCGCTGGTGCTGACCGGCAACAACACCTACAGCGGCCCGACCCTGGTTAATCAGGGCTTGCTGGCGATCAATGGCTCGGTCACCTCCGACGTCACCGTCAGCCAGAGCGGCGTGGTCGGTGGCTCGGGGCATATCGGCTCGCTGTCCGCCAAAAGCGGCGGCACCGTGGCGCCGGGTAATTCCATCGGCACCTTGAATGTGGCCGGCAATGTCACCTTCGACGCGGGCTCGACCTACGCGGTCGAGTTGTCGCCGACCAGCAGCGATCGCATCGTCGCCGGTGGCACGGCCACGCTCAATGGCGGCACCGTGACCCTGGCCCTGGAAAACAGCCCGACACTGCTGACAAACGCGCAGGCCCAGAGCCTGGTCGGTCGCCAGTACACCATCCTGCAAGCCGCGGGTGGGGTTACCGGTAGCTTCGGTGCGGTACTGCCCAACTACCTGTTTATCGGTGGCACGTTGAACTATGCCGCCAACGGTGTGCAGTTGGATGTGGCGCGTACCAACAGCTTCGCCAGTGTGGCCGTCACGCCCAACCAGCGTGCTGTCGCCGCGGCGGCAGACCAGTTGGGCGCCGGCAACGCGGTGTATGAAAGCCTGTTGCTGGCGCCGACTGCGGCCTCGGCGCAAGGCGCGTTCCAGCAACTGTCCGGCGAAATCTACCCGGCGTTGCAGAGCGCGCTGGTCAACGACAGCCGCTACGTGCGTGAAGCGGTGGGTGAGCGCCTGCGCAATGGCGAGATGGGCGCCACCAGCGAAACCCTCGACAGCCGTGGCAACGTGTGGGTCAAGGCCCTGGGCGCCTGGGGCAAGACCGACAGCCGCAGCGACACGGCGGGCTACACCACTTCGCTGGGCGGCATGCTTGTGGGCGTTGACGGTGCGTTGGACGAGGCGACCCGTATCGGTTTGGTCGCCGGTTACAGCGACACCTCGTTGAACATGGGCAACGACACCCACTCACGTGCCTCGGTCGACAGCTACCACTTTGGCGCCTATGCCGGGCATGAGATCGGTGCCTTGCGCCTGAGCGGGGGAGCGACCTACAGCTGGCATCGCGCCGATGTGAAGCGCGACCTGCAGTATGGCGATGTGGCCGGCAAGCAGAAAGTCAAAGTGGACGCGAGCAGCACGCAGGTGTTTGGCGAGGCGGCTTACCGCGTCAATCTGCAACCGCTGGCCCTGGAGCCGTTCGCCAACCTGGCTTACGTGCACCTGGACACCGATGGCTTTACCGAAAAAGGCGATGCCGCCGCGCTCAAAGGCCACGACGACCGCCGCGATGTGGTGTTGAGCACCTTGGGCATGCGTGCATTGAAGACCTTCAATGTGAACGATCACCAGCAACTGGAGGTGTCCGGCACCCTGGGCTGGCAGCACAACCTGAGTAGCACTGATTCCGAGCAGCACCTGGCGTTCGCGTCGGGCAGCCCGTCGTTCGCGGTGGAAAGCGCACCGATGGTGCGCGATGCCGCGCTGGTGGGCGCGCGGGTGAGCCTGGCCTTGAGCAAAGAGGCGCGGGTGAACTTTGACTACAACGGCCTGCTGGCCAGCAAGGACAAAGTGCACGGGGTGGGCTTGAGCCTCGACTGGGCGTTCTAAAGGTTTCATCACCTTTGCATGCGGGCCAGGTGTCAGGTGGGAGCACGCCAGCTCCCACCTGACACCTGGCCCACCGCTGAAAAGTGTTTTCGCTTTCTCTACAAATCCAACAACAGAGAGGCACTACCATGGGTATCTTTGACTATAAAAACCTTGGCACCGAGGGTTCCAAAACGTTGTTCGCCGATGCCATGGCGATCACGTTGTATTCCTATCACAACCTGGATAACGGCTTTGCCGTGGGCTACCAGCACAACGGGTTAGGCTTGGGGCTACCGGCCACGCTGGTGGGTGCGCTGCTCGGCAGCACGGACTCCCAGGGCGTGATCCCTGGCATCCCGTGGAACCCGGATTCGGAAAAAGCCGCCCTTGAGGCGGTGCAGAAAGCCGGTTGGACACCGATCAGCGCCAGTGCCCTGGGCTACGCCGGCAAGGTCGATGCGCGTGGCACCTTCTTTGGGGAAAAAGCCGGCTACACCACGGCCCAGGTCGAGGTACTCGGCAAATACGATGACGCCGGCAAGCTGCTCGAAATCGGTATCGGTTTTCGTGGCACCTCGGGGCCACGGGAAACCCTGATCAGCGACTCGATCGGCGACTTGATCAGCGATCTGCTCGCGGCCCTGGGGCCCAAGGATTACGCGAAAAACTACGCCGGCGAAGCGTTCGGCGGCTTGCTCAAGAATGTTGCCGACTACGCCGGTGCCCATGGCCTGACCGGCAAGGACGTGGTGGTCAGCGGCCACAGCCTGGGCGGGCTGGCGGTCAACAGCATGGCGGACTTGAGCAACAACAAATGGGCGGGTTTCTACAAGGACGCCAACTATGTCGCCTATGCCTCGCCGACCCAGAGTGCCGGCGACAAGGTGCTCAATATCGGTTACGAAAACGACCCGGTGTTCCGCGCGCTGGACGGCTCGTCCTTCAACCTGTCGTCACTGGGCGTGCACGACAAACCCCACGAGTCCACCACCGATAACATTGTCAGCTTCAACGACCACTACGCCTCGACGCTGTGGAATGTGATGCCGTTTTCCATCGTCAACCTGCCCACCTGGGTCTCGCATTTGCCGACGGCGTACGGCGATGGCATGACGCGCATCCTCGAGTCCGGCTTCTACGACCAGATGACCCGTGACTCCACGGTGATTGTTGCCAACCTGTCCGACCCGGCGCGGGCCAATACCTGGGTGCAGGACCTCAACCGCAATGCCGAGCCGCACAAGGGCAACACGTTCATCATCGGCAGCGATGGCAACGACCTGATCCAGGGCGGCAAGGGGGCGGACTTTATCGAGGGTGGCAAAGGCAACGACACGATCCGCGACGATAGCGGGCACAACACCTTTTTGTTCAGCGGCCACTTTGGCAATGACCGGGTGATTGGCTACCAGCCCACCGACAAACTGGTGTTCAAGGACGTGCAAGGGAGCACCGACCTGCGTGACCACGCGAAGGTGGTCGGCGCCGATACGGTGCTCACGTTTGGGGCCGACTCGGTGACGCTGGTCGGCGTGGGGCATGGCGGGCTGTGGACGGATGGTGTAGTGATCGGCTGATTACTCGCGCAACCGATCAGTGCCAGTGCTGCCCCCGCCAGCCACCGCCCCAATAGGGCCGGCGGGGGTAGCCATAGACGTAATAGTGATGTGGGTAGTAGTAAGGACGTGGCGCATAGCCCCAATGCCCGTAATAGAGCGGTGGAGGTGGTTGCACCACGATCACCCGCGGTGGCTGGCGAATGATGATGGTGTCGGCAAACGCTGGCGCGCAGGCCAAGGCCGCCAGGGTCAGGGGAATCAGCAAAAGAGCGCGTACCGTGCGGGACATGAGTGCCATGGCCGTCGTTCCTCCGTTGTGCCGCGTTTGAAAATAAAAGCGGCTTATCGGTTAAACGCCCAGGCGGGGAAAATCCTTCGGTAAATAAATCTTCATTGATCAGCGGCGCAGCCTTGCGACGGATTACGCGCGCCTCACGCGTTTAATCAGCACCTGCGAGATGTTTCGCGCGTCATATGAGGAGCTGAGCATGTCCCGACTTCGATTGCTGCTATGCGCCTTGGTATTGCTGGGGTTGGGCGGGTGTGCGGTGTACCCGGCCTATCCGGGCCCATGCTGCTACCGGCCGTACTACCACTCGTACTATTACCATCCCTACTATCACCCGTATTACCACCCGTACTATCGGTACTGAACCTGCAACAAAAAGCCCCGCATCTGCGGGGCTTTTTTTATCAGTTTTCCTTGCGTACCGTCGCTACGTCATCGGCCTTGACGCGCACATGCTTGCCAGCGATGTCGGTGAACTCGTAGAAGCCGTCGGCCGTCTTGGTTTTAGGACTGTCCTTGGTCAAATACTGCGTACCATTTTGCAATGTCACCACGGTTTGCGTTGAGCAACCGGCCAATAGCAGAAAAGTGAGTGCAACCAGCGGCAGACCCAAATTCTTCATGTTCATAACCCTTACCTTTAACCCTGAAAAGTCCCGCAGCCTATGGGGGCGGGCCGTAAATGTTACGCCATCAACTGAGCTATCTGATCCTTTTTATTAGAAAAGTTGCGTGCGCCATTTATCTATTACCGATTGCAACAACGGGTTCGCGACGGCACTCTGTATGCATAACCAGTATTTGATCAGCGCTCGACATGGCCAACCCCCTCGAAAATCCCTTGTATTACCTGCATAACTTCCGCCAAGTCCTGCAGTGGCTGGTGCAGCGCTATGCGGATTTGCTTGATGCGGACGAACAGTATTTCATTCAGCAATTTGACAGGTTGCCGCAAGCGTCACAGGCGCTGTTGGTGCGCATGGTCATGCGCAAGGGCGTGCATTTTCGCGCAAGCAAGCTCAATTACCTCGAGATTGGTTGCACACGCTCGGCCGCCCTGGCGTTGATTGAGCAGGGTTGGGTCGATGATCAAGGCGCGCTGTGCGTTGAAGAGCTGTTCGCCGTGCTGCAAAAAGGCGAAGTCCTCGCTGCCTTCAAACCCTGGATTGATCAACCCAAAGCCAAGAAAACCGACTGGCTGGCGCCACTGACGCAGCATTTTACGCAGCAGCGCAGCTTTGCCCAGTGGTGCCCCGACCTGAGCGATGCACTGTACAGCCTCACCGTGATGGACCTGTGCGACCGCTTGCGTCTGATGTTCTTTGGCAATCTGCACCAGGACTGGTCAGAGTTCGTGCTGGCCGACCTTGGCATCTACACCTACGAAAAAGTCGAGTTCTGCGCCGAGTCCCGCGGCCTGCGCACCCGTGACGACGTCGTCGGCTTTCTATTTCTGCATCAATGCCAGCAGGCCTTTGAAGCGGGGGAGGCACTGGACGGCGTACTCGCGCAAATCGCTACGCTGTGCACCGACAACCCATGGCTGGAAAAGCGTCGCGCCAAGCTGTTGTTCCAGATCGGCCAGTATTGCGAACGCAGCGCCGAACTCGACCTGGCGCAACGCATTTACCGCCAATGCGCCTATCCCGGCGCCCGGTCACGCCTGATTCGCGTGCTGGAGCGCCAGGAGGATTACCCGCAAGCCATGGCCCTGGCGTGCGCCGCGCAACAGGCTCCGGAAAGCGCCGCCGAACAGCAACACCTGGTGCGCGTGCTGCCACGCCTGCGCCGCAAGCTGGGGGAGCCGGCGCTGCCCAAGGCCAAGCCGCGGCCCGTCACGCGTCTGGACCTGGCGCTGGAGGTGCCGCAGCCGCTGATGTCGGTGGAGTACTGCGTGCAGGCGCACCTCAGCGAGCCCGATGCACCGGTGCATTACGTCGAGAATGGGCTGATCAACTCCCTGTTCGGTCTGTTGTGCTGGGAGGCGATTTTTGCACCGTTGCCCGGCTCGTTTTTCCACCCGTTCCAGCGCGGGCCGGTGGACTTGCACAGTGAAGACTTCCATCAGCGCCGCGCGCCGTTGTTCGCGGCGTGTTTCGAGCAGCTTGGCGATGAGCGTTACAAGGCCACCATCCGCCAGCGTTACGTCGACAAATGGGGCATCCAGTCGCCCTTTGTGTTCTGGAACCTGCTCAGCGAAGACCTGCTGCAGCAAGCACTGGACTGCTTGCCCGCCGAACACCTGCGCTACTGGTTTGAACGCTTGCTGCTGGACATCCGCGCCAACCGCGCCGGCATGCCGGACCTGATCCAGTTCTGGCCCGCCCAGAAGACTTACCGCATGATCGAGGTCAAGGGCCCCGGCGACCGCCTGCAGGATAACCAACTGCGCTGGCTGGAGTTCTGTGGCGAGTATCAGATGCCGGTGACTGTCTGTTATGTGCGCTGGGCGCAGTCGGCTTGAGCTACAGCGTCGCGGTGCGCGCGCTGTGTGAATTCACGGCCAAGGTCGGCGACCTCGACCTGCGCTTCACGCCGTCGCCCAGCGCCCAGGAAGGTATCGTCGGCCACCGCACCGTGGCGTCGCGGCGCAGCGCGCACTACCAGAACGAAGTCGCGCTGGAAGGCGAATACCAACAGCTCAAGGTACGGGGCAGGGCGGACGGCTACGACCCGGACAGTAATCGCCTGGAAGAAGTGAAAACCTATCGCGGCGACCTCGACGCCCAGCCCGCCAACCACCGCCAACTGCATTGGGCGCAGGTCAAGGTGTACGGCTGGTTGATGTGCCAGAAGCTTGGCCTTGGTGAAATCGACCTGGCACTGGTGTACTTCGACATCGTCGGCGAGGGCGAGACCCTGTTCAACCAGCGCTTTGCAGCGGCCGACCTCGAACTGTTCTTCAACCAGCAGTGCGCGTTGTTCCTGGGCTGGGCCCAACAGGAAATGCAGCACCGCGACGCGCGCAACGGCGCGGCCCAACGCCTGGCGTTCCCCCATGCTGACTTTCGCCCCGGCCAGCGCGCCCTGGCAGAATCGGTCTACAAAGCCGTGAGTACCGGCCGTTGCCTGATGGCGCAGGCGCCCACTGGCATCGGCAAAACCGTCGGCACGATCTTTCCGCTGCTCAAGGCCCTGGCGCCGCAGCAGCTGGACAAGGTGTTCTTCCTCACCGCCAAGACGCCGGGCCGCAAGCTGGCCCTGGACGCCGCCCAAGTCCTCTACGACAGCAGCCCCGATTTGCCGCTGCGCGTGCTCGAACTGGTGGCGCGGGACAAGGCCTGCGAACACCTGGACAAAGCTTGCCATGGCGATTCCTGCCCCTTGGCCAAAGGCTTTTACGATCGCCTGCCGGCCGCGCGCACGGCCGCGTCCAAGGTGCGCCTGCTGGACCAGCGCAACCTGCGCGACGTGGCGCTGGCCCATGATGTTTGCCCGTATTACCTGAGCCAGGAAATGGCGCGCTGGACCGACCTGGTGGTGGCTGACTACAACTACTATTTCGACTTTGGCGCCATGCTGTTCGGCCTGGCCCAGTTGAACCAATGGCGCGCCGCCGTGCTGGTGGACGAAGCCCACAACCTGGTGGAGCGTGCGCGTTCGATGTACAGCGCCAGCCTCGACCAATACAGCCTCAAGACCCTGCGCGACAGCGCACCCGAGCCGCTGAAGAAACCCTTGCAACGCCTGAACCGCGAATGGAACGCCCTGCATAAGGACCAGCTCGCGCCATACCAGGCCTACGCCACCAAACCCGAAAAACTGCTGCAGGCCCTGAGCCTCTGCGCCAGCGCCATGGGCGACTACTTCAACGATCACCCCGAAGCCCTCAGCGGCGAGCTGCAGGCGTTTTATTTCGAAGCGCTGCAATTTGCCAAAGTCGCCGAACTGTTCAACGAACACTTCATCTTTGATATCAGCAAACGTCAGTTCGGTGGCAAGCGCAGTGCTTCAACCCTGTGCCTGCGCAATGTGGTGCCGGCCGAATTCATTCGGCCCAGGCTGACCGCCGCGCGCAGCAGCGTGTTGTTTTCCGCGACCCTGAGCCCACGCCACTATTACGCCGACCTGCTCGGCCTGCCGGCCGATACTGCGTGGATCGATGTGGAATCGCCGTTCAAGGCCGAGCAATTGCAGGTGCGTATCGTCGATGCGATTTCCACGCGGTTTGTGCACCGCCAAGCCTCGCTGGCACCGATCGTGGAGCTCATCGCCGGGCAATTCGCGCAACGGCCCGGCAACTACCTGGCGTTTTTCTCAAGCTTCGATTACCTGCAACAGGTGGCGCAGTTAATGGCCGAGCGCCACCCGCAGGTGGCGCTGTGGTTGCAGTCACGCGGTATGGCCGAGGCCGAACGGCAGGGGTTCCTCAACCAGTTTACCCAGCACAGCCAGGGCATCGGCTTTGCCGTGCTGGGCGGTGCGTTTGGCGAAGGCATTGATTTGCCCGGCGCACGCTTGATTGGCGCCTTCATCGCCACCTTGGGTTTGCCGCAACTGAACCCGATCAACGAACAGATGAAAGCGCGCATGGCGTCGATTTTCGGCTCCGGTTACGACTACACCTACCTGTACCCCGGCATTCAGAAAGTGGTGCAGGCGGCGGGGCGCGTGATTCGCAGCCAGCAGGATGAGGGCGTGGTGATGTTGATTGACGACCGCTTTGGCGAAGCGCGGGTTCGCCAATTGTTGCCGCGCTGGTGGGCGCCCGTCACTCAAGCGTGATGCCGCTCAGTTGCTCATTCAGCGCCCAGCGTTTTTCGGCTTGCTGCGGATCGATCGCCCAGGCGTGAATGCCGCTGCGCTGGGTGTGATCTTCGGTGGGAGTGGCGACTTCACAGTCCTCGCAATACAGGCCGCCCATTCCTTCAAGTTGCGGGCTGACGCCACACCACACCAGCGTGGCGGCGCCTTGTGCGGGGCTTTTGTAATGGCTGGCCGCGCGCACAGTGCCGTGTTCATCCAGCGCGCCGACGAACGCCAAGTCCTTGTTGTCCAGATGCCGAACCAGGTCAGTAAGGATTTCGTCGGGGTGCACCGATTCAACACCTTGTATGCCGTGCAGATTGCGCTGCGCCTTTTGCGCGTCACGTGCAGGGACGATCACCCGTGCTCCGGCACTTGCAAGTGCGCGAGTGGCCTCCAGACCAATTCCTGAGTAACCGCCGGTGACGATGGCGGTCATACCGCGCAAGTCTTTAGCGGCCAACGCTTGCAGCGCGGTGGTACTGGCACCAAAACCACTGTTGAGGGGGGCTTGTTTGCGCGTCATAGCAATTCTCCATTTGGGGTAGGGCTATGTTCTTCTTCGGCGGTCGGACGCGGAATGCCCTAAAGTCTGTGTTTCTATCGCGATCGTCCGGAGATTTTTCTTGTGGATACTCTCTCCGAGGTATTGGCCCTCTTGAAAAGCCACCGCACGCTGTTCGCGGGCTTGAAGGCCGGCGGCACGTGGGCGGTGAATTTTCCGGCGCCGCAGGGCATCAAGTTCAATGCCGTGGTGGAGGGCAACTGTTGGCTGGAAGTGGAGGGCGAGCCGGTGCCCATCGCCTTGAGCGAGGGCGATTGTTTTTTACTGACACACAACCGCCCGTGGAGATTGTCCAGCAACCTTGCGCGGGAGGGCGTTGACGCGCGCGACGTTTACCGCGAGGCGGTGGACGGCATCGCCCGCGTGGGCGACGCGCAGGATTTGTTTCTGATTGGTGGGCTGTTCACCTACGGCGATGATGCGCGTTTGTTGCTCGATGGGTTGCCGCCGGTGGTGCGTATCAGCGCCAGGTCCGAACAGGCCGGTGTGTTGCGCTGGTGCCTGGAGCGGCTGGCCCTGGAATATGCCGGCCCAAGACTCGGCGCGGCATTGATGACCGAGCATTTGGCGCAAATGATGCTGGTGCAAATCCTGCGGCTCTATCAATCTTCCCTGGGTGCCAGCACTCAAGGCTGGTTGGCGGCATTGACCGATCCTCGGCTGGCACCGGTACTTGCGCAAGTGCACGCCGCACCGGCGCGGCGTTGGACCTTGAGCGACATGGCCGGCATTGCCAATCAGTCCCGTTCGACGTTTGCCTTGCGCTTCAAGCAGCAGGTCGGAATGGCCCCTCAGGAGTACCTGACCCGCTGGCGCATGCACCTGGCGATAAAGGCCTTGAACACCTCCGGCAGCAGTGTGTCCAGCATCGGCCAGGCGTTGGGGTACCAGTCGGACAGCGCCTTCAGCAGCGTATTCAAACGTCAGATGAAGTGCACACCACGCGAATACCGCGAGCGCTCCCTCCATAACCTTCACACCATCGATCACAAGGAAGCCAGTGATGAGCGATATCCAGCATGACAAGGCTCAGGTCAACGGTATTGAGTTGAGCGTCCACATCGCCGGGCCCGAGCACGGCCAGCCGATCTGGCTGCTGCACGGGTTTCCGGAGTGCTGGCACTCCTGGCGCGAGCAGATTCGCGCGCTGGCCGGCGCCGGGTATCGGGTGTTCGCGCCCGACATGCGCGGCTACGGCGAATCGAGTTCGCCTGCCGAGGTCGCCGATTACGAGTTACTGACCTTGTGTGCCGATATTCAGCAGGCCATGGACCATTTCGGCCATCAACAGGTGGTGATGGTCGGCCACGACTGGGGCGCCGTGGTGGCCTGGCATCTGGCGTTACTGGAGCCTGTGCGGGTCGCCCGCTTGATCACAATGTCCGTACCGTTTGCCGGACGTGCGCGGCGCCCGGTGATCGAGATCATGCGCGAGCTGTACGCCGAGCGCTTCAACTACATCCTGTATTTCCAGGCACCGGGCGTAGCCGAGCGGGAACTGGATGCCGACAGCGAACGCACGTTGCGGCTGTTCATGCAGGATCAGGACGTGTTCCTGCAGAAAAAGCCAGCCAACGCCACCCTGTTCGACGGCGTCTCGGCCCCCGGCGCATTGCCGACGTGGTGTACTCAAGCGGACTTGGACGTTTACGTGCAAACCTTCAGCAAGTGCGGTTTTCGTGGCCCGCTGAACTGGTATCGCAACTTTGAGCGCAACTGGCAGCGCACCGAGTTCCTCGCCGGCCAGCCCGTGCTGCAACCCACATTATTCCTGATTGGCGACCGTGATCCGGTCGGCGTGTTTGAAGCCCACACCCTCAAGCGCATGCCCGACGCAGTGCCCAACCTGCACCAGCAGGTGTTGGCCAACTGCGGTCACTGGATCCAGAACGAACAGGCCGAGCGGGTCAACGCGCTGATGCTCGCGTTTCTAGGGAGAACCTGAAGGTCGCCCCATGGCCTGGGCGCTCCACCAGTTGGATGCTGCGCCCGTGCAATTGCAGGATACGGTGCACGATGCGCAGGCCCAGGCCGCCATCGCGGCGTGCGCCGCCGATGGTGAACGCGCGCAGGAACAGGCCTTCGCGCAGCTGCGCGTCAATGCCCGGGCCGCTGTCGCTGACGGTCACCGCCACACAAGTAGCCTCGGGTGCCAGGATCACTTCGACTTCACCGTTTACCGGGGTGTGCCGCAAGGCGTTGTCGAGCAAGTTGGTCAGCACACGTTCGATCAGGCCCAGGTCGGCCAGCACCGTTGGCACCTGTGGCGGCAGCGTGGCGGTGAGGGTAATGCAGCGGGCTTCGGCGGTGAGTGCGAATTTCTGGAAGATGTCTTGCACCAGGTCCGGCAGGGAAAAGCCTTCGATTACCGGCTGCACAAAACCATGCTCCAGGCGCACCAGCTCCAGCAATGACTGGGCCAACCCGCCCACCTTGCGGCTTTGGTCGAGGGCGATGCCCAGGTAACGGCGGCGCTCGTCGGGGCTGAGGCTGGCGTCCTTGAGGGACAGCGTTTCCAGATAGCCGTGCAGCGACGCCAACGGCGTGCGCAGGTCATGGGAGATGTTCGCGACCATTTCGCGGCGTTCCTGGTCCTGATGGGTGATGGCGCGCCATTGTTCGCCCAGGCGGTTTTCCATTTGCACGAAGGCATGGTCGAGTACTGCGATTTCATCGCCGCTGTCGAGTTCGGGGGTGTTGATTTGCGCAGGTTTAGGGGCGCCGTTGATGTCGAATCGGCCCACCTTGTCGGTGAGCTGGCGCAGCGGTCGGGTAATCCAGGCAAAGGCGATCAAGCCGGCCAACAGGCAGAGCAGGGCGACCAGGCCGATGGACCACAAGGCAATCTTCAACGCCATGCCGGTCGCGTCTTTGGCGTCGTACACATCATGGGCTTCGCCCAGCAGCACCACGTACAGAAAGCCGGTTTGCTGGCCGTTGGCCTTGAGCGGCGCCGCGCTGAATACCTTGCGCCCATCGACACTGCGCGGGTCATCGCCGAGGATCGGCAGTATCGCGCCGCTGAGGAATCGGCGCACCGGTGCGAGGTCGACCTTGTCGCGCAGCAAATGCCCGCTGGGCGCGGCATTCCCGACCACACGCCCGTCATTATCGAGCAAGTACACCTCGACACTCGGGTTGACCAGCATCAACTGGCTGAACAGGTTGCGCACCGCCTCGGGCTTGAGGCCGTCGGCGTCCATCAGTTGAGTGTCGCGGGCAATATGCGCCGCCAGGTCGCGCGACAGGCCTTGCACCACTTCCAGTTCATGCATGCGGTTGGAGCGCACCTGCAGCCATGCCGAGGTGCCGCTGCAAATCACCAGCAGCACGGCGAACACCACCGACAGGCGCTGGGTCAGGGTCAGTTTCATGACGCACTCTCGGCAAACTTGTAGCCCCGGCCCCATACCGTGAGGATGAGCACCGGGTTGGCCGGGTCGGCTTCGACTTTGGCGCGCAGGCGGTTGATGTGCGTGTTCACGGTGTGTTCATAGCCTTCGTGGCTGTAGCCCCACACCGCGTTGAGCAGGTCCATGCGCGAAAATACCTTGCCCGGCTGGCGGGCGAAGAAATACAGCAGGTCGAACTCGCGCGGCGTGAGGTCCAGGCGCTGGCCTTGCAGGGTCGCATCGCGGGTCAGCGGGTTGATGAACAGCTGGCCGAGGTCAAGGCTGCCGGCGTCCATCTTCAAGTTGCGCGCCATTGCATCCACGCGGCGCAGTAGTGCCTTGACCCGTGCGACCAGCTCGGGCATCGAAAACGGCTTGGCCAGGTAATCGTCGGCGCCCAGCTCCAGCCCAAGGATGCGGTGCAACTCGCTGGAGCGCGCGCTGGTGATGATGATCGGGGTGTAGCGCGTCATGGCGCGGGCACGCCGGCAGATTTCCAGGCCGTCGACGCCGGGCAGCATCAAGTCGAGGATCAACGCATCCCAGCCGCCTTGCTCGAGCAGGCGCAGGCCTTCGTTGCCATCGGCGCTGTGCACCACCTCAAACTGCTCGTCGCGCAGGTGCAGGCAGATCAAGTCGGCGATATGGGCATCGTCCTCGACCACCAGGACACGTTTGGGCTGATCCATGTTGGAAACCTTCAGAAACCTTCACTTGTAGTCCGCGCATTGTGCGGGTTTTGCAACAGTGTAGTTATCACGAATTGTTTAACTCTGCGTGAGGATTTCGCGACCGCCCATGGCCCAGGATCACCTCAATGCAAAGGCGCCGGTTACGACAAGACAAGCTTTTACGGCGAGCCAGATCCCCGTGGCGAGCGGGCTTGCCCCGCGTCGGGCTGCGCAGCGGCCCCAAAAAACCGGGAGCGCCACACACTCCAACGCGGGACAAGCCCGCTCGCCACACCAACCCTGCAGCCACACGATCAGCGCCAGCCATCAATGAGGAAAATCCCATGTATTCACGCCGACAAATACTCCTGGCCACCGGCGGCCTGGGTGTCGCCGTCCTGGCCGGCGGCCTGCTCAAACAGCTCAACCTGGTCACCGACGCCGAAGCCGCCGAAACCTTCGAGGTCAACCACACCGAGGCTCAGTGGCGCAGCCTGCTCAGCGCCGAGCAATTCGACATTCTGCGCGAGGAGGGCACCGAACGGCCTTACACCAGCCCGCTCAACGACGAACACCGCACGGGCACTTTCGCCTGCGCCGGCTGCGCGCTGCCGCTGTTCTCCTCGGCCACCAAATTCGACAGCCACACCGGCTGGCCAAGCTTCTGGCAGCCACTGGACAACGCGGTCGCCAGCCACGTCGACACCTCCTTCGGCGTGGTGCGCAAGGAAATTCACTGCCGCCGCTGTGGTGGCCACCAAGGGCACGTCTTCGACGATGGCCCTGCACCCACCGGCCTGCGCTATTGCATGAATGGCGCGGCCATGACGTTCACGGCGGCTTAAGCCGATGCTTATCAATACTTATAAGGGACGAACCCATGTGGCTTCTGGTTCTCGCGTATCTGGGCGGCGTGCTGACCATTGTCAGCCCGTGCATCCTGCCTGTTCTGCCTTTTGTCTTCGCTCGCACCGGGCAGCCGTTTATGCGCAGTGGCTTGCCGCTGTTAGCGGGGATGGCGGTGACGTTCGCCCTGGTGGCCTCGCTGGCGGCAGTGGGCGGCGGCTGGGTGGTGCAAGTCAATCAATACGGGCGCTGGCTCGCGTTGCTGTGCGTTGCCCTGTTCGGACTCACGCTGTTGCTGCCGCAACTGTCGGAACGCCTGACGCGGCCACTGGTAGCCGCCGGCAGTCGCCTGTCCGAAGCCGCTGGGGCCGACACCAAACCGCGTCCGGGCGCCTCGTTCCTGATCGGCGTGGCCACCGGTTTGCTCTGGGCACCCTGCGCCGGGCCCATCCTCGGGTTGGTACTGACCGGCGCGGCGCTGCAGGGCGCCAGCATCGGCACTACCTTGCTGTTGCTGGCCTACGCCGCCGGTGCTGCGACGTCACTGGCGCTGGCGCTGCTGGTCGGCGGTAAAGTCTTTGGCCTGATGAAAAAGTCGCTCGGCGCCGGCGAATGGTTGCGCCGCGGTCTGGGCGCGCTGATGTTGGCCGGGGTGGCCGCCATCGCGCTGGGCCTGGACACCGGCGTGCTGTCGCGCTTGTCGACAGCCTCCACCGGCGGCCTGGAACAACGCCTGGTGGACACACTCAGCGCCAAGCCCGAACAGAAGAGCGGCGCGATGATGGCTGGCGGAGCCATGATGGCAGCGGCCAACCACAGCGATTCGCTGCCCATCGAAGGCGCGTTGCCGGCGCTGGACGGCGCGGTGCAGTGGCTTAACAGCCCGCCGCTGAGCGCCGAAGCGCTCAAAGGCAAAGTGGTGCTGGTGGATTTCTGGACCTACTCCTGCATCAACTGCCTGCGCAGCTTGCCCTACGTCAAAGCCTGGGCCGCGAAATACCACGACCAGGGCCTGGTGGTGATTGGCGTGCACGCCCCGGAATTCGCCTTTGAACGCGACGTGAGCAACGTCACCAAGGCCATGACGGATCTGGGCATCACCTACCCGGTGGCGATCGACAACAACTATAAAATCTGGCGCGCCTTCAACAACCAGTACTGGCCGGCGCACTACTTTGCCGATGCCAAGGGCCAGATTCGCTATCACCACTTTGGCGAAGGTGATTACGCCGAGTCCGAACGTGTCATTCAGCAACTGCTGCGTGAGGCCGGCGCGACCAACGTCGCCGGTGGCTTGATCGAAGCCGACGCCAAGGGCGTGCAGCAAGCGCCGGACATGAACGAGGTGCAATCGCCGGAAACCTACCTGGGCTTCCAGCGTGCGCAAAACTTCGTGACCACCGGCACCCTGGGCACCGACACAGTGGTGAATTACCCGGCAGCCGGCACCCTGGCGCTGAACAACTGGACCCTGGAAGGCCCATGGAATGTCGGCGGCCAGCAAGCCACCCTCGACCAGGCTGGCGGGCGCATCGTCTACCGCTTCCATGCCCGTGACCTGCACCTGGTGCTGGGCCCGGGTGCCGATGGCAAGCCGGTGCGTTTCAAGGTGACGATTGACGGCCAAGCGCCGGGCGATGCCCACGGCACGGATGTGGCACCGGACGGCAGCGGCACGGTGACCGAGCAACGCCTTTATCAGCTAGTACGCCAGCCCGGCGCCGTTCAGGACCGCATCTTCAGCATCGAATTTCTCGACCCGCACGTGGCGGCATATGCCTTCACCTTCGGCTGACCCATCAATCTTCAAGTGAAAACCCAATCAATGTGGGAGCAGGCAAGCCTGCTCCCACACTCGACCGCGCTCTGGAGTGAGTTTTATGAGGCTTCTCAACATTTTACCCGCACTGGCCTTCGCCACCTTCGTCGGCCAAAGCTCGGCCTTTTCTTTCGGCGCCGCCGATGACGCGGTGATGATCGCGCCGCCCGCGCTCGACCTGCCCGCCGAGTCCGGCAACCTGCAAACCGCGGTGTTTGCCGGTGGCTGTTTCTGGGGCGTCCAAGGGGTGTTCCAGCATGTACAAGGCGTGAAAAACGCGGTGTCCGGCTATGACGGCGGCGCCGCCAACACGGCGCAATACGAGTCGGTCAGCGAGGGCGACACCGGCCACGCCGAGTCGGTGTCGGTGACCTACGATCCGAGCAAGGTCAGCTACGGCAAGCTGCTGCAGATCTACTTCTCGGTGGCTCACAACCCCACCGAGCTCAACCGCCAGGGCCCGGACAGTGGCACCCAGTACCGCTCGGAGATTTTCGCGCAGAATGCCGAGCAGCAAAAAGTCGCCCTGGCCTACATCGCACAGCTCGACGCCGCCAAGGCCTTCGACAAGCCGATCGTGACCAAAGTGGAGATGGGCAAGGCGTTTTACCCGGCCGAGTCCTATCACCAGGACTTCCTCACCGAGAACCCGTCCTACCCCTACATCGTGATCAATGACCTGCCGAAAGTGGCGCAGCTGAAAAAGCTGTTCCCGGACCAATACCGCGCAGAACCCGTACTGGTAAAAAACCAATAACCAGCAACTAACACAAAACCCAATGTGGGAGCGGGCTTGCCCGCGATGGCGTCCGCTCAGTCACCACCCATGCAACTGAACCACCGCCATCGCGGGCAAGCCCGCTCCCACAGTTTTAACCTTTGGTTTTTGCCAGATAAGGCGCCAACCGCCGCCCCATCTCTTCCCCCAACGCCTGCAACCCGCTCAGCGGCCGCACCATCACTTCAAACTCAACGATTTGCCCCAACTCATTAAAACGAATCAGGTCAATTCCCTTGAGTTGCTTGTCGCCCACCCGCGCGCTGAACTCCAGCACCACACTGAGCCCGTCGGCCGTGGCCAGTTCACGGTGGTATTTAAAGTCTTCAAACACCGTGATCACGGTGTTCAGAATCATCGACACCACGGGCGCGCCAGGGTAGGGCGTGTGGGCCATGGGTGAGCGGAAGACGGCATCAGGCGCCAGCAGCTCGGGCAGCGATTGCAGATCGCGCCCGGCCAGCATCGCGTGCCAGCGTTGTAACGTAGCCGCGGCGGCGGGGGTCAGTGTCAGTTCGGACATGCGCGGTACCTGTTCTTGGGATGGGAAGGCCTTTCACCTGCCCAACATAAGAGCGGCACCTGAGCAGGGTCAATCACCCGAACTGACAGTTAAGTGACTGCAACTCACACCACTTCCAGGTACGAGCTATGAATCGCCCGTGCCAGCTCGCGCACCGTGTCGATAAAGTCCGTCAGGCGGCTGTGCAAGCCGTCCTCCAGAATCTCGTCGATCCCGGTATAGCGCAGGCGCGCCTCGAATTCGGCCGCCAGGCGCTGCGCGGTGCGCCCATAACTGCCGGGTAAGTCGGCGAGGATATGGCTCAACTCCTCGATACACGCATGCAGCGAACGCGGCACATCACTGCGCAGCAGCAGCAACTCCGACACCGAGCGCGCATTCAACGCATTCGGGTACAGCTCGGTGTAGGCCTCAAACGACGACAACGCCCGCAGCAGGGCGCTCCACTGGTAGTAGCCGCGCGCCGACAAGTCGCTGACTTCTTCCGACTCCTCGCCAAACATTTCATAGCGCGCGTCCAGCAAGCGCAAGGTGTTGTCCGCGCGCTCGACGAAGGTGCCCAGGCGAATAAACCGGTACGCGTCATTGCGCATGATGGTGCCGGACGTCGCGCCGCGGAACAGGTGCGAACGCTGCTTGACCCAGTCGCAGAAGTGGCTGATGCCGTGCCGCGCCAGGCCTCCGGCGGCGATGCTGCGCATTTCCAGCCAGGTAGCGTTGAGGTTTTCCCACATGTCGGCGGTAATGCGCCCGCGTACCGCGTGGGCGTTGCCCCGGGCGGCACGCAGGCAGTTGTAGATGCTCGCGGGGTTTTCTTCGTCGAGGGCGAAAAAGTGCAGCATGAGCGTCGCGTCCAGTTGTTTGTGACGCTCCAGGTAACTTTCCAGAGTGCCACTGCTGAGCAACGCCATCGCCAGTTCGTCCAGCCCATCGCTGCGCCCGGCCTGGGGCATCAGCGACAGCGAGTAACTGACTTCGAGCATGCGCGCCAGGTTCTCGGCACGCTCCAGGTAACGCGACATCCAGTACAGATCTGCGGCGGTTCTACTCAACATACTCAGCCCTCCACCACCCAGGTGTCCTTGGTTCCGCCGCCTTGCGACGAGTTGACGATCAACGAGCCTTCCTTCAATGCCACGCGGGTCAGGCCGCCGGGCACCAGGCGGGTTTCCTTGCCCGAGAGCACGAACGGGCGCAGGTCGATATGCCGCGGCGCGATGCCGTTTTCGACGAAGGTGGGGCAGGTGGACAGGCTCAGGGTCGGTTGGGCGATGTAGGCGTGGGGGCGTGCCTTGATGCGTTGGCGGAAATCCTCGATTTCGGCGGCGGTGGAGGCCGGGCCGACCAGCATGCCGTAGCCGCCCGAGCCCTGGGTTTCCTTGACCACCAGTTCCGGCAAGTGGGCGAGCACGTGGGACAGTTCATCCGGCTTGCGGCACTGGAAGGTCGGCACGTTTTGCAGGATCGGCTCTTCATCCAGATAAAAGCGGATCATCTCCGGCACGTACGGGTAAACCGACTTGTCATCGGCCACGCCGGTGCCAATCGCATTGGCCAGCACCACATTGCCGGCGCAATAGGCGGCGACCAGCCCCGGCACGCCGAGCATCGAATCGGGGTTGAAGGCCTTGGGGTCGAGGAAGGCGTCGTCGATACGCCGGTAAATCACATCCACCGGCTTGGGCCCGTCGGTGGTGCGCATGAACACCTTGAGGTCGTGCACGAACAGGTCGGCGCCTTCGACCAGTTCCACGCCCATTTCTCGGGCAAGGAAGGCGTGTTCGAAAAAGGCGCTGTTGAAGCGCCCAGGCGTCAATACCACCACGTTGGGGTTGTCGAGGCGGCTGGAGCTTTTCAGGGTCTTGAGCAGCAGGTTGGGGTACTGGTCCACCGGCGCGATGCGCTGCTTGGCGAACACTTCCGGGAACAGGCGCATCATCATCTTGCGGTCTTCGAGCATGTAGCTCACGCCGCTGGGGGTGCGCAGGTTGTCTTCGAGCACGTAATAGGTGCCGTCGCCGTCGCGCACCAGGTCAACCCCGGAAATATGCGAATAGATGTCGCGGTGCAGGTCCAGCCCGACCATCGCCTTCTGATAACCCTCGTTGCCCAGCACCTGCTCGGCGGGAATGATCCCGGCCTTGATGATGCGTTGGTCGTGATAGATGTCGGCCAGGAACATGTTCAGCGCATTGACGCGCTGGATACAGCCGCGTTCGATCACGCTCCATTCAGTGGCGGGGATGCTGCGCGGAATGATATCGAAGGGGATCAGGCGCTCGGTGTCCTGCTCGTCGCCGTAGAGGGTGAAGGTGATGCCGGCGCGGTGGAACAGCAAATCGGCTTCGCGGCGCCTTTGCGCCAGCAGTTCAGGCGGCGTGTTGGCCAGCCAGCGGGAGAAATCCTGATAATGCGCACGGCACACGCCCTGTGCGTCATTCATTTCATCAAAGAAAGATCGAGCCATTCCAGTACCTTGTCAGTGCCCAGGGATGCTTGGGTGGCACTGCCGCTTTAAAAAACGCATTTTTTTATGAGCCCGTGGCTGATCGTGCCAACAGGCCTGGTCCTTACTTTCTTATGGGGTCGGCTCTGGGTCGGGGGGTAACGAATGCTCCTGAATCCGGGCAGATGAATGGATAAAGCAATGCGTGTGCCGGAACTGGGCCTTGTGTCGATTTAATCCTGCGGGAGCCGGCTGATGGTGACAGCGGAGCGCATTGTGGCGAGCGGGCTTGCCCCGCGTTGGGCTGCGCAGCGTCCCCCAGGAAAACGCAGCAGCGCTGCGCACTCAAACGCGGGGCAAGCCCGCTCACTACAAGGGTGCAGGGCATGTTCCACAATGGTGCATGAACAAACTTGAACTTCACTGCTCCCCGATTCTTCTAACGAGACTCGCAACCTTGTGGAGCACCGTCGTGCCCAGAATCATCTCCCCGAACACTCCCGAAGCAGCGCTGGACGATCATAGTGAACACAACGCCAAGATTTTTGGTTCGCCCAAGGACCGCCTTGACTTCTATCGCCGCGAAATCCAGTACGAAACCTCCATCCTGGCCAACCGCACCGACGCCTACCTGACGGCGCAATCGTTCCTGGTTATCGCCTTTGTCTCCGGCATGGGCAACCTGAACCCGGAATGGGGCAAGTTTTTCACCCTGATCGTGCCGGTGTTCCTGGCCTCCCTGGGGGTGCTCAGTTCCCTGAATGCCTGGCCGGGGATCCGCGCCGCGTACGAAATCATCGACCACTGGCACTACAAACAAAGTGAATTGCTGCGCAGCGAGCCGGTAATGGGCTTGGCCTATGACGATTCGCCGCTGTTTTGTGAAACCGAGTCGTCGCACAAGGGCTATCGCAAGTCGCTGCTGTTCTCCATGCGCGCGCCGTGGCTGTTCATGGTGTTCTGGCTATTGCTGGGCGTCTACGCGTTCTACATCCAGATCGACAACCCTGTGTCTTGAGCACGCTGGTTAAATCGTCGGAACTTCATCGTCCTGCGCGGGACCTTACCTTTACGCAGGATGTGTTTTCCGAAACTGCGAAGAGGTGACCCCATGAACACAAGCAATGATCCGCAAGTCAGCAACCGCAACGACCCGGCCATCGATGGTGGAGAGCCGGCCCCCGGCACTGCCGCCGACGCGCCGAAAGACCCAAAACCTGCCAGCGACCCAAAAGCCAAGGAAAACGACTACAGCCCCGACTTCAAGCCTGAGCCCGAAGCCAAGCCTGAGACGGATGCCGATATCGATACCCAAGGCGGTTAGAGGAGACGGTCATGTCAGATCCAGACGACGAAGAACTCAATGACCCGGGCAACGAAGACCCGGGTTCATTGATGGATGATGCAGAAGTGCCGCTGAACGATCTGGATGACGCGGCCGATGTCGGTCATACCGAAAATCAGGACTGAGCTGCAATTTTTTGAGCTTTCACCTTGGCACGTCGTTCATACCAGACCAGCATCGGCTGGGTACTCAGGCCATGAACGACGATGCTCAAGGCGATCACCGACACCGTAAGGTTCACCGCCACCGCACTGCTGGTGCCGATCAACCCGTGGTTGAGCGCATAAAACAGGTAGTAGATGCTGCCGATCCCGCGGATACCGAACCAGCCCATCAAACCGCGCTGCCGATAGTCGATCAGGCTGCCCCAAGGCACCGCCAGCACACTCGCCGGCCGGATCACGCAAAACAACAGCGCCGCTACCGGCAGCGCGCGCCAGTCCCAATGGCTGACCAGAATGATCCCCAGCAACGTCACCAGGAAAACCTCCATCGAGCGCTCCACCAGGCTGCCGAACGACAACATGTCGCCCATCATCACACCGGCGGCGATCTGCGTGTCTTGCAGTTCACTGACATCACCTTGGAGCGCGCGCGCAGGTTCGACTTCCAGATGGCCCACTACCGGCAATGCCAAGTGCTCGGAGGGCGTCTGCGAATTGCCCGTGGACCTGAACTCTGCCTGGCGCAAGCCGAGCCCGGCGGCGAACACCGACAAAAAGCCGTAGCCGCCCACAGCCTCGGCTGCCACGTAGGCCAGGGCGATCAACGCCAGCGTCAGGTAATCGTTGGGTGACAAGGTGCTGTCTTCGTTGGTGATGCGCATCCACAAGGTCACGCGGCCGATGCCTCGGCCCATCCAGTAGCCGATCAGCAACCCGGCCGGTACGGCCCACAGCAGGTTTTTCAGCGCCCAACCGCCCAGCCAGTCACCGTCAAAGCCGCCGTGCTGCATGAATAACAGCGCAAAGATCACAAACGGAAACGCCGTGCCATCGTTCAGGCCGGCCTCGCCCGACAGGCCAAAACGCAGCGCGTCATAGTCCTGCGCATTGTTGACCTGAACCAGGCCGGCCAGTACCGGGTCGGTCGGCGCGAGAATGGCACCGACCAACAGCGAAACGCCCCAGGAAAGGTCGAACAGGTAATGCAGCGCGAGGCCGCTGCCCAGGATAGTCAGCAACATCACCGGGCCAGCCATGCCAAACGCAATGCGCCAGGTGCGATGCCGCAAGGGCAGGCGCAGCTTCAGGCCGCTGACGAACAGCGAAAACAGCACTGCTACTTCGGTTAAGTGCTCCATCCAGCGTGCGGAGGCCTTGATGTCCATCTGCAGCAGGTCCATGCCCAGCGGGCCGATGGCGATGCCCAGCAACAGGCAGACTGCCGAGGTTGTCACCGGCATCCAGCGCAGGTAGGAGGAGGTGAGGGCGAGGGTCAGCAATACCGCGCCGAGTACGGCCAACCAAAGAATAAAAGTCATCGAACGTGCACCGTGGCCGTGGTTTGTAGCCGTTGGAGGACCACGACCCGGTACTGGTTCAAAGTTGTTGGGTCAGGTGTTGATCCACGAATGATCGGCGCCGATGCTGATGTGGAACCGGTAGCGCAGCGGGTAGTGGTGGTGTTTGATTTTTTGTATCTGCTCACGCAGGTGATCCGGTGGCGCAAGCCCTTTGCTGGCGTAGACGCGAAGCACGTCGTTTTCAATGTCGACGATAGGCCCGGACGAGACGAGGCTGCCCTCGACCAGCTTGGACTCTTTGGCTAATCCATCCAAACCCAGGTCGTACAGGTCGGGCCGGTTCGATTTGAGGATGTCATTGAATAGATTCGGGCCAGCGGTCTCGAATATCTTGCGTTCATACGCGGTGAATTCGGGCGTGTAGTGCACCCGGCCATCGGCGGTTTTCGTGGCAGTGGGGCGGTTGGCCGCGAAGTACGCCTTGTTGGCCTTAAAGCGTTGGTTCATCTGCGTGATCATCGCTTCGATGACCGGGTTGCCAGGGCGTGTCGCGAAGTTACTGGTGTTATAGAACGGCGTGTAGTCGGTCAGGCTATGCACGACCGGCGCGCCGAGCAGAACATCGTCAGGGCCGGCGAGCAATGCGTCGGTGCCGATGTTTTTTTGAATGACGTCATCGGTGTCCAGATACACGCCGCCGTGCTTGTTCATGATGGGATAACGCGCAACGTCCGAGGCGGCCGCCAGGTTTTTGCCTTGCCCCTGCCGAAAGTAGTCGTACATTTCGCCGCGCCTGAGCTGCTTGAAGACTTCGTCCTCATGCAGGTTCACCACCTTCACGTCGGGAGCCTTGCTCTGCAGCGTGGTTTTTATGCGTTGAAACACCGCCGGGCTGTCGGCATCGACGTGAAGGATGGAGGTGTAGCCGGGCGCTTGAGTGGCGTTCCTGGCAATGTTGTCGGCCAGGTGCGACGGTATTTCCTGGCCGGCCCAAAAATAGTGCAGCGCCTTGGGCAGCGGTTTCACCTTGTTTGGCACCTTCAGCACCGACGGCGGGGAGACATCTATAAAGGTGTACTGATGCGCGTCGGCTTTTTTAGCTTTGCTGAACTCATCAAGCGTTCCCCGTTGCCACTTGCCCTTGGCACTTCGCCAGAAATACCTCGCGGGCGTGTCATCGATACCCGTGGCGAGCGTGGTCTCTTTCCACGCACCGGCCGAGCTGTCGAAGATGACGCTGTGTTCGGCGCCTTTGTGATTGAGCCTGAACGGCGTGGCTGCATGTTCGACGACTTGGATGTCATCCATCGGGACCACGTAAGTGCTGTCGCCAAACTTCCAGGGCGTGGGTGTGTCATGGGTGCCACCCAGCAGCCGGGCGGACCTGGAGGTGGGTTCCCAGCCGGACGCGCCGAGGTCCCTGATGGCAATCTCTGGCCCCGTGCCATTGGGGTGCCGGATGACTCGCTGGCCGTGCTTCAACCGTGACTCATAGAGTGTTCCGTCAACCCTTACATATTCTTTTTTACTGCGGCCTACGTACACGTTGCCCTGCAAGCCCTTGGCCGATAGCGCGTCGGGGGCTATGTGTCTGGCTTCATAACCGCGCAGGTTGGCATCCAGTGTGCGGGTCTCGCCACTGGCCGCCAGGCGCTTGGGCGTGAAGTCTTTGAGCGGGGGGCCAAAGGGGTATTTTTTCACCGCGTCGTATTGATGCCAGTGACCCTGGAACAACACGGCATGACCTTCGACGGTCTGTTGCCCGACCTTGAACGTGCCGTTTGCCGCCAGGCCCTGTTGCCGTTCGGCGATCTTCACCAGGTCATCGCCGCCGAGGGCGTGCAGGCTGCTGGCGTCGTTTGAGTTGGGGCTGTCGACGACAAAGTTGTCCAGCGCTTTGCCGTACGCCTGCTTCGTGCGCGGATCAAAGGCGTACCAGTTTTGGGTTGCCTCATCGAATGTGGCCAGCGCTGGGGTGCTCTGCGCACGGTGAGAGGCCCTGAAGGTGCCTTGTGCGAGATCGGGCTTTTTCGCCAACTCGAGCAGATTGACACTGCGGTAAGACCCGCGCATGTGCTTGAGGCCTTTATAGGCGGTGCCGGTCCAGCTGCGTACGCCATTGGCGACGCCGCGAGCCAGGTCATCCACCCCGCTCAGGGGGTTGAGCGAGCCGACCGCCGCACGCCCGACGATCTTGAACGTCTGGCCGAGTTTGGAAATGGCCGAAGCGCCGGCCAGGGCGCCTTTCGCGCCCTTGGCCGCAGCCCCCAGGCCCACCGCGAAACCAAAGATATCGAAGGCCAGATCGACGGCACCGTCCTTCACGTTGCCGTCGATGAAATGCTTGATGGCTGACCTGAACGGGATCAGATTCAGCGCTACTTCCTCAACCACCTTATAGGTCGGCACTTCAGTGTCGAAGGTCGTCACGCCTTTGGCGCTGCGGCGCACCGCAGGCAGGTTGATGTCTTCGATCAGCGCATCGGCGATGTACCGGGTTCGGTCACTGGCGAAGCTATCAGGCACGGTCTGCGCACCTTGGCGCTCATCCAACAGCGCCGATGAGTATTCACCCGCAGGCTTTACGGCATCGTAGCGTTTGCCGGGGGACGGATACCAACCGCCGGCCGGTGGGTACTCCTTATAGGTCTGGCCCGGCCGCCGGGTCACCGTGCCCTTGAGGCGGTCGACTTCATAGGTCATGGTCTTGCCATTGCGCTGGGTCTCGACCAGCAGCACTCCTTCTGCAATGCGGCGATCGTCTCGGCTGTATTCAATTTCCTTGCGCACGCTTATTTGGCCGAATTCCAGGTTGTGCCGGTCTTGCAGCGGCAGCCTGGCTATCAAGTGCTTGAGCTGCGCAGCGGTGGTCTTTTTTACGCGGTTGGCGTAGGACGCAAACGCTTGATCAAAAGCATCCTGCGGACGCGACAGGTCTTTAAGCGTTGCCAGAGCGGCGTTGATGTTGATCGCATTCGATGACGCTACCCAAGCCCCCGGCGCGCCATCGGTGGGCAAAGAGACGTTGCCCAACGTCACCGCGCTGACCACAGTGCGACCGGCCCGGCCCCAATCGTCGGACGAGTCGGGAGCGCCGAGCAGGGCTCTGCCGTCGATAAACAGATCCAGCAGCGAGTAAGGCCCCGGAAAGTGCCGGCTGGCGGGCTGCGAGGTGATGCATTTTTCTTCAAACAGGTTCGGGGCCATTGCCGGCAAGGCGAGTTTCAGTTGCGCCAGCGCCAGGGCTTTTGTGGTCGGCATCTCGCCGATCTGCGTCTCGGCGGCCTCTCTCAACTCACTGACCTGGGCACTGAATCGCTGACGCACTTCGGCCATGGCTGCATCGGTGGTCAGGTAGTGCATGCCATTGCCAACGGCCCAGTCCTTGATCGCTTCATGCTGGGCGGCATATTCAATGCGGCGCTCGTCATCGGTCACGGGGGCAATGCTGGCCTCCAGCATGACGCGCGCATAGCTCATCGCCGCTGTTGCCCCTGGCGCTTTTGCCTCGATGCGCGCGACCGCCGTGGCAAAGCTGACCCAGCTGTGGGTGCCCACGGCCACCTGATCGGGGATGTCCTTGACCAAAAGCGCCGGCGCCCGACTGGCAAGCAAAAGTTGAGTCAGCACTGAGGCGGTGGCCGGGGAGGACGCTCGGCCGGTGGTCACCAGGTGGTCTTCCAACTCCCTGATGATGGTAGACGCGGACTTGCCGGCGTTTTCGGCGCAGAACAGCGTGTAACCCTCAATGCTCAGTGGCGTGTCTGGCCGCGCAGTGCCAAACGGATCGGTCACGCTGACACGCTCCACGTTCAATGCCGCCAGCAGCCAATCGGTGGCACTGCCCTTGATCGACCGTGCCTCGAAGCTGGCCTGGATGGCCTCGCCCAGTGCCTTGCCTCTGGGCGTATTGATCAACTCGTCGAGTAAGTGTCGCGGCTGGCTCAGCGTTGAGGGCGTGAGAGGCCTGTTGTCGAGCAGGTACTCCAGGACATTGTTAAACGGGCGCACATCAATGTCGCCCAAGCCGCCTGCGTACAAGCCGGTACTCAACAGTCGCTGGTTACGCTGATCCAGGGGTTGCGGCCAGCTCAGCGCACCGCCAAGGTTCCCGTGCGTCGGAGCAAGGGGCGGTGGCGTGGTGATTGCGTGGGCAAGGTTGTCCATGTCCTCGCGGCAGGTCGGCAGATCCCAGCCGTTATCTTCCAGGAACTGCTTGAGGCTGACCTCGGCCCACGCCTGCGTGTGATCGCTGCGGTAGGTGCTGTCGGTGCCCAGTTGAAGGGTGTTTGCCTGTAACTCATCGGCGATGTCGGCATTTGATCGCGTGCCGTCTTTCAACTGCGCTGACAAGTACCGCAACGACGCTGCGGCCTGATGCTGCGCATGCGTATCGTCGACTACGGATTTCTGGCTTTGCAGGGCACTTTCGCTGCGCGATTCGATCAAGCCCGGAAAGGCAACAGGGTCGAGCCCGGCGAAGCGGCGCTCGCGGCTGAGTGCGTCGGCACGCTGCTTTAGGGCCGTGCCCGAAAGGTGGGGCGGTTCTTGATAAAAATTGCCTACCAGTGCCAAGGGCGCGATGTGCTCGTTTGTAGCGCCCGGCAGGGTGAAGGTCGCATCCGCCTGGCCGGCTGCAATGATACGTGCCGCCTGCAGAACCGGGCCGCTAATGGCGCCCCAGTGTCTGTCGTCGAGCCCCAGCGTCTGCGCGGGATCCAGGTGGCGCTTGAGCGTGAAGCAAATCTGCCCGGACGCCGGGTTGAGGCTGATCGAGTGGCTGTCTATGCCTTTGTCATGGATCCACTGGGCCACATCCGGTGATCGCAAGGCGTTGGCCAGCTGCGCCCACCATTGGCCGAAAGTTGAATGCGGGGGAATGGGCCAGATTTTCTGGTCAGCATCGCGGGCGGCTACGCCGGTTATGCCGCGCAGTGCGGCGCCGTACTGAGCCGCCAGCTCACGATCACCGTGGGCCCGGGTGCCTTCAATGGCTGGCTGAATGGGCGCGCCGGGCTCAGCGGTGAGCCTGGGCGGTGCAACGTTGCTGTCAGGAACCTGCGTTGGCTGCACGTGCGCAGCGTGGGGGGTGGAAATACGCGTCATAAAGTCTGTCACCTGGGCAGGGGAATACGCCACGGCACAGTGGCGTGGCATCCCCTTGTGGCAGTATTGCGTGCAGCGATTCCGGCGCCTGGCGGCGATAATCTTTACCCCTCATTTCAACCTTCGTGCTCAGTTGTCAGGGGTGTCCGTTCGGCTACATCAACGGCTGACACCCCTTACAGGCTCAAGGGCGGCTGCGCGGCACTGTTACTGTTGTGCCCCAGGCGAATCCGTTCGGCATCGGCCAATTTCCTCAGGGCCGACTGCTGGGGCGCTTTCACGACGCCACCGGGCAGAACTTCAACCGCGCTTTCGACCACTCACTGGCCATGGAGCGCCAGGCGAGCAACCTGGCGCAGTGGCAAAAGAGCCTGGTGCAGTCAGCCGCCGACGCCGGCCTGGTGCTGGACCCCTGAAATTGCCTGTACACGCACCCCCATGTGGGAGCGGGCTTTCCCGCGAAGAGGGCGTATCAGCCGACCTATTCAGTGAATGACACTGCGCATTCGCGGGCAAGCCCGCTCCCACAGTTGTATCGCAGCGCGTCAGGTGATTTCGATAGGCCTCACCAACCCACGGACTTGAACAGCTCAGGCACGTGGTCCAGGTGCGGGCTGGCGCAGATATGCGTGTGTTCGTGATGATCGTAGGCGCTGAGCAAGGTATTCCGGTCGACCTGATGATCACCTTTTTCGTCGAGGATTTTATCGATCGCGGCGCGCAGGCCTTCGTCCCACTGGATCAGCGTGCCGTAGCAATCAAAGGTCAACCAGAGTGGGCGAGGGGTGTTCTCAAGGGGCATGCGGCACCTGTACGGAAAGTGAGTGACCCTCGCAGCACAGGAAACGTGGCCGTCAGTTGGAAATCAAATTAGCCTCTGCCACACAGTTGAATAGTCGATATGAAGGTCGCCGCCCTGTTTGATCTCGAACTCGCTGATCAGCGGCGCGGGGCGATTGAGTTCGACACACCGCGGGCTGATCGAGTGTTTGCGCGACGAGATTTCAGATCCGCGGCAGTCGCTCCAGTAGCAGGCGTTCCAGCGTGGCCGCGGGCAATGGCCGGCTGAACAAGTACCCTTGAATCTGATCACAGCCGGCGGCCTTCAAAAACGCCAGCTGATCCTGGGTTTCGACACCTTCGGCGACCACTTGCAGGCTCAGGCTATGGGCCAGTTCAATGATCGTGCGGGTGATGGCCGCGTCTTGCGGGTTGGTGGTGACTTCGCGAATAAACGCGATGTCGATCTTCAACGTGTCGATGGGAAACCGGCGCAGATACGCCAGGCTTGAATAGCCGGTGCCGAAGTCATCGATGGAAATTTTCACGCCCATCGTGCGCAGCCGTTGCAGGCTGGCAATGGTGTGCTGGGTGTTTTCCATCAATGAGCCTTCGGTCAGTTCGACCTCCAGCCAGTGCGGCGCAACCCCATGTTGCCTCAAGGTGCGTTCGATATCGGCAATCAGGTCGCCTTCGATCAACTGATGACCGGAAACGTTGACTGAAACCTCTACGGCGCCAATCAGACCGCGTTGCCACACGGCGATTTGCTGGCAAACCGTGTCAATCACCCAGCGCCCGACCGGCACGATCAGGCCCAGGCTCTCGAGTATCGGCACAAATACCGCCGGTGAAACCGCGCCATAGCCTGGCCGCTCCCAGCGCAGCAAGGCTTCGAGTGCGCATATCTGGCCGCCGGCCAGCTCGACCTTGGGTTGGTAATGCACGCTGAATGCATTGGTTTCGACCGCCAGGCGCAGGGCGTTTTCCAGATCCTGGCGTGCCAGGTCGTGCACGCTCATGCCCGCCGGCTCTCCCGTTTGCTGCTGCAGTTGCTGTTCGAGCATCAGGTTGTGGACTTTCAAATGATCGCCGCGCGCCTTGAGCCGCAGCAGGTTGCGCACCCGCAGCCACAACTCGACACGCTCCACCGGTTTGCTGATGAACTCCTCGGCGCCGGTTTGCAGCCCGGTGACGCGCGCGCTGGGCTCGCTGAGGGCCGACAACATGATGATCGGGATACTCGCCGTGGCTTCGTCGCCCTTCAAGTGGCTGGCCACCTCGTAGCCGTCCATGCCCGGCATCATGATGTCCAGCAGGATCAGGTCGGGCGGTTGCTGCGCCACCAACTGCAGGGCTTCCTCACCGCTGCCGGCACTCAAGGTCTGGTAGCCCTCGTGTTGCAGCAGGGTTTCCAGCAGCTTGCGAACATGGGGTTCATCATCAACGATCAATAGCGTTGCGGGTTGGCTGGCCATGGAGAGGACTCACAGGAGGGGGCTGATGTGTTGTTGCAGCAAGGTGTCGATGGTCTGGTAAAGCTCTTTGTAGCGCAGCGGCTTGATGATGTAGGCGTCGCAGCCGGCCAGTCGGGTCTTTTCGCGGTCTTCCTTCATGGCCATGGCGGTCAGGGCGATCACCGGAATGTGCGCGGTGCCGGGGTCTTGTTTGAGCAGGCGGGTGGCGGCGAGGCCGTCCATGCCCGGCAACTGGATATCCATCAGGATCAGCGCCGGCTGTTTTTCCCGCGCCAGCGTCAAGCCGGTTTCTGCATCCGCCGCCCACAACACGCTGTGACCGGCATTGACCAGCAGCAACCGAGCCAGGCGCATGTTCGCCTCATTGTCTTCGACGATCAGGATTTCGGCCATGCGGCCTCCGGGGCGCGATGCAGTGGCAGCCACACCACAAAGCGGGTGCCCAGGCCCACGCGGCTGGCGACGGCGACGCTGCCGCCATGCAGGTCGGTCAATTGCTTGACCATCGCCAGCCCCAAACCCGTGCCATCAAATTTACGCGCCAGGCTGCTGTCGATCTGGCTGAACGCCTTGAAGAGCTTGCTCATGTCGTCCTTGGCAATGCCGATGCCGGTGTCGCTGACGCTCAGTTCCAGGAACTGCGCGTGGGGGCTGGGTTGCAGGGCGAAGCCGTGGGTCGGCCAGTCGCCAGGGATCTGCCCGACCTGAGCGCGACTGACCTCGCGCACCGCCAGGGTCACGGAGGCGCCGTGTTCGCTGAACTTCACCGCATTGGCCAGCAGGTTGTAGATGATCTGCTTGGTTTTGCGCAGGTCCAGTTCCAGGGTGCCGAAATCGCCGTCGCTTTCCAGTTTCAACTGGATGCGTTGCAAGGCGGCTTTTTCGCGCACGATCAACAGGCTGTTGGCCAGCAAGCCGGCGAGCTCCACGGCCTCAAGCTCCAGGTCCATCATCCCGGCCTCGACCTTGGACAGGTCGAGAATGTCGTTGATCAGCGACAGCAAGTGCTGGCCGCTGGTGAAGATATCGCCGATGTATTCACGCTGCACCTCGCTCATGTCGCCGACCAGGCCATCCTTGAGCGCCTCGGAAAAGCCGATCACCGCGTTCAACGGCGTGCGCAACTCGTGGGACATGGTGGCGAGGAACTCGGACTTCATGTGGTTGGCGTGTTCCAGTTCCAGGTTTTTTTCTTCCAGAGCGCGTTCGAAGCCTTTGCGCTCGGCTTCTTCCTGCTTGCGCGCGGTGTTGTCGGTGCCGATCAGCAAGTAGCCGATGATGGTGTCGTGGCGGTTGCGCAGGGCCGTCACCGAAACCATGGCCGACAGGCGACTGCCGTCCTTGCGGATGTAGGTCAGCTCGTAAATGTCTTCGATGCCGCGCGAGGCTTTGAACACCAGGGCTTCGAAGCCCGGCGTGATCGGTGTGTCGAGCTCCAGGCTGAGGGCGGCGGCGCGGGTGATGAGTTCGGCGGGGTCGGAAATGTCGGCGGGGGTAATGCGGTTCAGCACGTCGTCGGCGGCGTAGCCGAGCATGCGTTCGGCGCCGACGTTGAATATCTGGATCACGCCTTTTTCGTCGGTGGCGATGCTTGAAAAATACGCGCTGTTGAAGATCGCGTCTTGCAGGGCGCCGGTCTTGAGCAGGGTTTTCTGGCGTTTGAATTCGACGATTTTTTCGGCCCGCGATTGCGGTTCGAGGGGGCGTTCGGTTGGGTTTTTATCCATCGCGGTGGCGTTCCATGAACTTCAGGCCCGCCATCATTGACAGCCGATGGCGCAGAGCATGCTCACTGAGATCGCACGAGGGCGACGAGGAGGAGATGAGGTCTTTGGACGATAGCAGAGATTAAGGCGTTTTGATGCTTGGCAGCTTTGACTTGGCGGGTTTTGGAGGGATTGTTGGGCGGGGGCATATCCGTTGCTGCGCTCAGGGCGGCTGGCGGTTGCGCTCTTACAGCGGGTCACCTTTGGCAAACACCCGGAATGCCGGAGCACAGCAACACACGTCTATCTGATGCACAGAGCTCCCACAAGTTGACCGAGTGCAACTGCCAGCACCGCAGTGCTTTGCTTTTCTGTGGGAGCTGGCTTGCCTGCGAATGCGGTGGGCCAGTCAGCTCATGTGTCACTGGCACACCGCATTCGCGAGCAAGCCCGCTCCCACAAGTTGACCGAGTGCAGCCGCCAGTACCGCAGTGCTTTGCTTTTCTGTGGGAGCTGGCTTGCCTGCGAATGCGGTGGGCCAGTCAGCTCATGTGCTTTTCTGTGGGAGCTGGCTTGCCTGCGAATGCGGTGGGCCAGTCAGCTCATGTATCACTGGCACACCGCCTTCGCGGGCAAGCCCGCTCCCACAAGTTGACCGCGTTCAGCCGCCATTGGGAATACCAGATGTAAACGACAACGCCTGCGTTGGAGGTCATGACGCATCCTGATTTCTTCCAATGACTGCTGGCAGAACGCACGGGCGCAGGGTTTTATTCCGCTGGCGTATAAATTTCATGTCATGCACGCCGGCGGCGTGCGGGTTTCGCGCTTGTGTGCTTGATGAAACGTTTAATCAATCGATAAACGGCGCACGCAAGCGCTTGCGTAAGGAAATGTAACTGGACTAGAGTCGGCAGCACTCGACTACAAAAATAATAATTCCAGGAGCTCATCCATGAGCCTTGAACCCTTGCTTGAGATGCAGGGCATCAGCAAAACCTTCAACGGTTTGCGCGTGCTCAAGAATGTCGGCCTGAAGGTCTACCCCGGTGAAATCCACGCGTTGATGGGGGAGAACGGGGCCGGCAAATCCACCCTGATGAAAATCCTCTCCGGCGCCTACCAGGCCGATCCCGGCGGTGAAATCCGCATCGACGGCCAGCCCGTCGCCACCTTCGACCCCGCCACTGCCAAGAACCTCGGCATCGCCGTGATCTACCAGGAACTGAGCCTGTGCCCCAACCTGAGCGTGGCCGAGAATATCTACCTGGGCCGCGAACTGCGGCGCGGCTGGACCATCGACCGCAAGGGCATGCAAGCCGGCTGCGTCGAGGTGCTGCAACGCCTGGGCGCCGAGTTCAAACCCACCACGCCGGTGAGCAGCCTGTCGATTGCCGAGCGCCAGCTGGTGGAAATCGCCCGTGCGCTGCATGCCCACGCCAGGATCCTGGTGATGGACGAGCCGACCACGCCGCTGTCATCGCGTGAGACCGACCGCCTGTTTGCCCTGATCAAACAGCTGCGCAGCCAGGGCCTGGCGATTATCTACATCAGCCACCGCATGGCCGAGATCTATGAGTTGTCGGACCGCGTCTCGGTGCTGCGCGACGGCCAGTACATCGGCGAGCTGACGCGCGAGGCGCTGTCGGCCGAGGTGCTGGTGAAAATGATGGTCGGCCGCGATCTTTCCGGGTTCTACAAGAAGGAACATGCCGCCTATAACCCCGGCAACGTGGTGATGCGCGTGCGTGACATGGCCGATGGCAAACGCGTGCGCCAGTGCAGTTTCGACCTGCATGCCGGCGAGGTATTGGGCATTGCCGGGCTGGTCGGGGCAGGGCGCACGGAGCTGGCGCGGCTGATCTTTGCGGCCGACCCGCGCACCAGCGGCACACTTGAAGTGGTGGGCAAGACCGTCACCCAATTGCGCAGCCCGGCTGACGCGATCCGCGCCGGCGTGGTGTACCTCACCGAAGACCGCAAGGCCCAGGGCCTGTTCCTCGACATGAGCGTGGCCGACAACATCAACGTCTGCGCCTGTGTGCCAGACGCGCATGCCGGTGGCGTGCTGGATCGCGGCCATGCTGCCCAGCGTTCAAATGACGCGATCAAGTCGCTGTCGATTCGCGTGGCATCGGGCAAGGTCAATGTCGGCGCCTTGAGCGGCGGCAATCAGCAGAAAGTGCTGCTGGCGCGGCTGCTGGAGGTCAAGCCGCATGTGCTGATCCTCGACGAACCGACGCGGGGCGTGGACATCGGCTCCAAGTCCGAGATCTACCGCATCATCAATCAACTGGCGCTGGCCGGTGTTGGCATTGTGGTGATCTCCAGTGAGTTGCCGGAAATCATCGGCACGTGCGACCGCGTGTTGATCATGCGCGAAGGCCAGTTGGTGGCCGAAGTCGGCGGGGCATCCGGCCACGTCATTTCCCAGGAACGTATTATTGACCTCGCCACCGGTGGCGATCAGGTGGCTGCCCATGGCTGATTCAAACAACCACACACTTGCCCTTGCGCCCGCCGGTAAAGCGGAACGCGTTCGCGAGCTGATGCGCACGGTCGGCATGCTGCCGGTGCTGATACTGCTGTTGGTCGGGTTTGCCCTGGCCAGTGAAAACTTCCTCACCGTGCAGAACCTGTCGATCATCACCCAGCAGGCTTCGGTGAATGTGGTGCTGGCGGCGGGCATGACCTTTGTGATTCTGACGGCGGGCATCGACTTGTCCGTCGGCGCGATTCTCGCGGCGTCCGCCGTGGTCGCGTTGCAGGCCTCAATGTCGCCACAGTTCGGCATGTTCGGGATTGCTGCCGGCATCGGTTTCGGTCTGTTGCTGGGCCTGGTCAACGGCGGGCTGATCGCCTTCATGCGCCTGCCGCCGTTTATCGTCACCCTCGGCGCACTGACCGCCATGCGAGGCCTGGCGCGGTTGCTGGCAGATGACAAAACCGTGTTCAACCCCGACTTGCCGTTTGCGTTTATCGGCAATGACTCGGTGCTGGGCGTGCCGTGGCTGGTGATCATTGCCGTCGCTGTGGTGGCGCTGTCGTGGTTCATCCTGCGCCGCACCGTCATGGGCGTGCAGATCTACTCCGTCGGCGGCAACCCGGAAGCGGCGCGCTTGTCGGGGATCAAGGTGTGGAAAGTGCTGCTGTTCGTCTACGCCATGTCCGGTGCACTGGCCGGGCTGGGCGCGGTGATGAGCGCCTCGCGCCTGTTCGCCGCCAATGGCCTGCAACTGGGGCAATCCTATGAGCTGGACGCGATTGCTGCGGTGATTCTCGGCGGCACCAGTTTTACCGGCGGCGTCGGCACCATCGGCGGCACGCTGATCGGTGCGCTGATTATCGCGGTGCTCACCAACGGCCTGGTGCTGCTGGGTGTGTCGGATATCTGGCAGTACATCATCAAGGGCATTGTGATCATCGGCGCGGTGGCGCTGGATCGCTATCGCCAGTCCGGTGCACGGACCTGATTTCACTCCAACAACAATCACAAGAGAGTCCCGCATGAACTTCAAACGCCTCTTTCCTGTTATGGCCTTGGCTGCCCTGATCTCCCACACCGTAGAAGCCCGCGAACTCAAGGCCCTCGGCATCAGCATGGGCTCGCTCGGCAACCCGTATTTTGTGACCCTGGCCGATGGCGCCACGGCGCGGGCCAAAGAGCTGAACCCCAACGTCAAAGTGACGTCGGTGTCGGCCGACTACGACCTGAGCAAGCAGTTCTCGCAGATCGACAACTTCATTTCGTCCAAGGTCGACCTGATCCTGCTCAACGCCGTCGACCCATCGGCCATGGCCTCAGCCATCAAAAAAGCCCGGGATGCCGGCATTGTCGTGGTGGCGGTGGATGTGGACGCCAAGGGCGTAAACGCCACGGTGCAAACTGACAACGTCGAGGCCGGCAAACTGGCCTGCCAGTTCCTGGTGGACAAGCTTGCGGGCAAGGGCAATGTGATCATCCAGAATGGCCCGCAAGTCACCGCCGTGACCGACCGCGTCAAAGGCTGCAAGGCTGCATTGGCGGGTGCGCCGGACATCAAGGTGCTGTCCGATGACCAGGACGGCAAAGGCTCGCGCGAAGGTGGCCTGAACGTGATGCAGGGTTACCTCACGCGCTTCCCGAAAATCGACGGCCTGTTCGCGATCAACGACCCGCAAGCCATTGGCAGTGACCTGGCGGCCAAACAGCTGAAACGCAGCGGCATCCTCATCACCTCGGTGGACGGTGCGCCAGACATCGAAAATGCGCTGAAGACCGACACGCAAATCCAGGCCTCGGCCAGCCAGGACCCTTGGGCCATGGCGCAAACAGCGGTGAATGTGGGCAACGACATTCTCAATGACAAGGCCCCGGCCGAAGCGGTTACCCTGCTCACGCCAAAACTGATCACCCGCGACAACGTGGCTACGTACAGCGGTTGGTCGAGTAAACATTGAGTCATTGAGGAAGGGGAGCGCGTCGTGGTCACCATGGATGACGTGGCAAGCAGGGCGGGGGTGTCAACGTCGACCGTGTCCCACGTGCTGAACGGCACCCGCAAAGTCAGCGAGGCCACGGTGCAAGCGGTGCAGCGCGCGATTCAGGACTTGGGCTACATCCCCAATACCCTGGCGCGCTCGCTGGCCCGTTCCAGCACCAGCACGATTGGCGTGGCGATCTCGGCGCTGTCCAACCATTACTTCAGTGAAACCGTGCACGCGATTGAAACCGAGTGCGCCAAGCACGGCTACATGATGCTGTTTGTCGACCCCCACGACGACCCGGAGCAGGAGCTGCGGGTGGTCACGGCGTTGCATCATCGGCGGGTTGACGGGATTTTGCTGGCCCCGTCCACTGATTCCAGGGCCCTTAAGTATTTGCAGGCAAATGAAATGCCCACGGTGCTGGTGGACCGCATGATGAGTACGCAGTTTGACCAGATCGGGGTGGAGAATACCCAGTCCACCCAGGCCCTGGTCGCGCATTTGATTGAACACGGGCACCGCCGCATCGGCTTTATTGCCGGGCGCGCGGGGCTGGGCACTACCGATGAGCGCGTGGCGGGTTACCGGGCTGCGTTGCAGGCGGCAGGCGTGGCGTTTGATCCGCAGTTGCTGGTCAACGGTGGCTCCAACAGTCAGCCGGCGCGCGCTGCGACTGCGCAGTTGCTGGCCCTGAGCGCGCCGCCTACGGCGATCATGGCGGGCAATAACCTGATGACACTGGGCGCCATGCATGCCCTGCGTGACGCGCAGATTGAGGTGCCAGGGCAGATCGCGCTGGTGGGTTTTGATGATTTTGACTGGGCGGATTTTTTCGTGCCGCGCCTGACCTTGATTGCCCAGCCGGTCAAGGAACTGGGCGTACGCGCGGTGCAGATGCTGCTGCAACGCATGGCCTCGCCGGCCGCGCCGGTACAAAGCGTACGCCTGGCGCCGAGCCTGCAATACCGTAATTCATGTGGCTGTATTTGATTGGAATGACCCACGTATGAGCAGTCCTGTTTCCCTCGGTATTGATCTGGGCACCTCCGAACTCAAGGCGATCCTGATGGACGTCGACGGCGCCGTGCTGGCCCACGCCGGTGTGCGCTTGAGTGTTTCGCGACGCCACAGCGGCTGGTCCGAACAGGCCCCGCAAGACTGGTGGCAGGCCTGTTTGCAGGCGCTTGAGCAGTTGCGTGCGCATGCGGCTTTCAGTCGCGTGGTGTGCATCGGGTTGTCGGGGCAGATGCACGGCGCCGTGTTGCTCGGGGATGACGACCGCGTGTTGTACCCGGCGATCCTGTGGGACGACTCGCGTGCTGTCGCCGACGCTGAGCAACTCGGGCCCGGCTTCGCCGATGTCACCGGCAGCCTGCCCATGGCCGGGCTGACCGCGCCGAAACTGCTGTGGCTGCAGCAGCATGAACCCGAGGTGTTCAAGGCCATTGACTGCGTGCTCTCGCCCAAGGATTACCTGCGTTTACGCCTGAGTGGCGAGCGCATCAGCGAGATGTCCGATGCGGCCGGCACACTGTGGCTGGACGTGGCGCAGCGCGAATGGTTCGCGCCGATGCTGGGTGCCACGGGGCTTGCGCCTGCGCAGATGCCCAGGTTGGTGGAAGGCGGTGCGCCGGCGGGTTACGTGACGGCAAGCGAGCTGGGTTTGTCGCACGGCGTGGTGATTGCCGGTGGCGGCGGCGATAACCCGGTGGCGGCCGTCGGCATCGGTGCAATCAATGCCGGCGACGGTTTCATCACCCTGGGCACCAGCGCGGCCATCGTCGCTATCACCGATCACGCCGCCGGCAACCCGACCAGCGCCGTGCACAGCTTCTGCCACGCGCTGCCTGATCGCTGGTACACGATGGGCGCCATGCTGGCCGGTGCCAGTTGCTTGCGCTGGGTGACGCGCCTGACCGGTATGCCAGACGAACAAACGCTACTGGACCAGGTGCAGGCGCAGTTGCCGATGGGGCAGCCGGTACCGTTGGACACACCCCTGTTTTTGCCCTATCTGGCCGGTGAACGCACGCCGCATAACGACCCGTTGTTGCGCGGCGGTTTCATGAACCTGGGCCACGATTGCACCCCGGCGATGCTCGGTTACGCCGTGATGGAAGGCGTGGGGTTTGGCTTGCTCGATGCCTTGCGCGCCGTGCAATCGGCCGGCGCCAGCGTCGGCGCCTGTGCCCTGGTGGGCGGCGGCGCGCGCAGCGAGTACTGGGCACAGTTGTTGGCGAACATCCTGCAGCGCGAGGTCTTTACCTTGCAGGGCAGCGAATTGAGCGCGTGTATTGGGGCGGCGAAGCTGGGGTTTGTGGCGATCGGGCAGGGCGCGTCGCTGTTGCAAGCGGGCCTGCCGGTCAAGGCGCGGTATTGGCCTGATGCGACGCAACAGCCGGTGTTGGAAGCGCGTTATCGCAAATTCCAAGGGTTGCTGGTGGCGGCGAAGGCGCTGCACGACTGATCATGCGCCTTGTGTTGAGCAGGCCTTTTTTGTGGCGAGCGGGCTTGTTGTGGTGAGCGGGCTTGCCCCGCGTTGGGCTGCGCAGCAGCCCCAAACCCGTCACCGCGTTTTTCCAGGTGAATTGAGTCGTCAGGTTTCGGGGCCGCTTCGCGCCCCAACGCGGGGCAAGCCCGCTCGCCACAACAAGCCCGCTCGCCACAGGAATCCCGTCCACCACAGAAAGCCCGCTTGCCAAGCGAATCTGCAGTGTCACAACCACGCCGCGTCCCACAACGGATAATCGCCAATGTGCTCGACCAGCCCGGCTCGTAGAGGATTGGCGATCACGTAGCGGGCTATTTTCCTTACGTCTTCCTCGGCCCGAACAGCATGGTCGTGATAGCCGCGCTGCCAAAATCTTTCCCGGCTGCCTCGGGCTCGATTGATACTCAGCGTACTGCGCGACTTGGTCTGGCGCATCACATCGGGCAGGGTCGAGTTATGCAGGTCGAACAACCAATGAAAGTGATCCGGCATGATCACCCACGCCAGTGAGTTGACCTGGCCCGCGTCGTGGGTTCGTTTGAATTCTGCTACCAATAATCGTCCCAGCTCAAAACTGTTGAACAAGGGTTGGCGCTGATGCACCACGACGGTAACCAAATAAGCACGCCCTGATTCTGAGTAGCGACCGCGGCGTAACCGGTGAGAGTTGGGCTGACGAGACAATCCGTTGCTCCTTGCATGGATAAGAAGCTGTGACGCTAGCAGCGCAGCCGGAACACCCGCGTTGACTTCCATGTCCCCATATTTCTTGCGGGCCTTTTGTGGCAAGCGGGCTGGTTGTGGCAAGCGGGGCTGTTGTGGCGAGCGGGCTTGCCCCGCGTTGGGCTGCGCAGCAGCCCCAAACCAGTCACCGCGCTTTTCCAGATTAATTGAGTCGGCAGGTTTCAGGGCCGCTTCGCGCCCCAACGCGGGGCAAGCCCGCTCGCCACAACCAGACCGCTCGCCACAGAAAGCCCACTGACGACAACAGTCCATCGGCTTACAGCGCATCCCATTGCGGTGCAAACGGCGGCTGCACAAAGCGTTGGTCTTTGGGCAGGCGCGCGATGGCTTGCATATCCTGCTCATCGAGTGTGACGTGCAGCGAATCGAGGTTGGCTTGCTGGCTTTGCGGGCGCTGGGCTTTGGGAATCGCCGCCACGCCTTGTTGGCGTAACCAGGCCAGGGCGACTTGCGCTGCGCTGGCGCCGTGCTTGGCGCCGATCTGTGTCAATACCGGGTCAGTGGCCGCGCGACCCTGTGCCAACGGTGCATACGCAACCATCGGGATGCGTTTGCCGCGCAGGTAGTTGAGCAGGCGGCTCTGGTCGAGGAACGGGTGGTATTCCACCTGTACCGCGGCAATCGGCGTACCCAGCACATCGATCGTCTCGCGCAGCATCGGCATGTTGAAGTTGCACACACCGATGTGCTTCACGCGGCCACTGTCGCGCAGGGCCAACAAAGCGTTCATCACGCCGGGCAGGTCCATGTCGGCAGCCGGCCAATGCACCATGAACAGATCGACGTAGTCCACCGCCAGCTTGCCGAGGCTCAGCTCAAAGGCTTTTTGCAGCGCGGCCGGCGCCAACTGGTCATGCCACACCTTGGTGGTCAGGAACACCTCGTCGCGGGGGATGCCCGAGTGTTTGATCGCCTGGCCAACAGCGGCTTCGTTGTCGTACAGGGCGGCGGTGTCGATATGCCGGTAACCCAGCGCCAGGGCACTTTCGACCACTGCCCGGCAGTCATCGCCGGGCATACGGAAGGTACCGAAACCCAATTCAGGCAGGTTCATCAGGCATTCGCCTCCGCGGTTTTATCTGCCAGCTCGCGCAACACCGTGAGCAGGGAAGTTGTGCCCTTGAGCACCTGATCGTGCTCGAAACAGATCCAGCCTTCGTTGAAGCCATCGACCATGCGCATGCGCGGCAGTGGGTTGTGTGCGCCTTGGGCGCGCAGCAACGGTTCCCAGGTATCGCGCTCAACCACCTCGGCGCGCACGTCACGGCCGAGCACTTGCGCCAGGGTCTGGGCGATGTCGTTCGGGCTGACCCACTGGCTTTCCAGTTCAACTACGCGATGGCCGGCCCAGTCTTGCTGCAACAGTTGCGCGGCAAGTGTGCCGATGTCGGCCGTGGCAACCATTGGTACGCGTTTGTCGAGCGGTTGCAGGAAGCTGTGGATCACGCCGGTGTCACGCGCACTGCTGACGTCATAGGCGGCGTTTTCCATGAACCAGCCTGGGCGCAGGAAGGTTACGGGGATGTCCAGGGCGCTCAACGCCTGCTCCATCAGCGTGCGCTGGGTCAGCAGGTTGAGCTCCTTGGCTTGCGCGCCGATGGTCGACAGGCACAAGACTTTTTGTGGCGCGGCGGCCTTGAGGGCCTGGCTGACAGCCGCTATCACGGCACGCGCTTCGGGAAACCCAGGCAGCGGATCGAAGCCCGGTGGCGGCAGGATGAACACAGCGGTCGCGCCCTTGAACGCTTCGGTCAGCGCCTGTGCATCTTCCATCGCGGCAAACGCGATTTCGCAGCCCTGGTCGGCCCAATAGGCCGCTTTGCCGGCGTCGCGAATGACGGCGCGAACCGGCAGGCCTGCCTTGAGGAGGTTATGCGCCAGGGCGCCGCCGACTTTGCCTGTGATGCCAGTGATTACGTACATGCGCTTTACTCCTGTGGGTTCCAATGTGTGGAGCCCAGCATAAAGTTCAGCCGGCGATGACAGAATAGCGATTACGTCACTGCGTTAGTGACGCAAAATCACGAATCGGCCAGTGGCGGCAAACGCCGTTTGACTGGGGTTTTCTTGACGATGGCGGTGTTGGTTTCGGCATAGGCGTTAAGCCGGTCGAGCAGGGTGTCGAGCTGGTCCATGGTGCGCACATGCAGGCGCGCGATAAAGCAGTCCTCACCGGTGACTTTGTCGCACTCGGTGAACTCGGGAATCGCCTGGATCTGGCGCTCCACCTCCTGCAATTTGCCGGGCAATGGGCGGATACGCACGATGGCTTGCAGCAAATAGCCGAAGTGTTTGGGGTCGATGTCGACGGTGTAATGGGTCAGCACCCCGCGCTCCTCCAAACGGCGCAGACGTTCGCCCACGCTGGGCGAAGACAGCCCGGTAATACCTGCCAACGCCTTGAGCGACAGGCGCGAGTCGTCCATCAAGGCGGCGATCAGTTGCTGGTCGATAGAGTCAATCATGCTGCCTGCCTAATTTAAAAAGGTAATTGAAGGTTTTTGCCTACTTTAGTCGCTGGAGGCGCCGATCAGCAGATTGCCATAATTGAGCCTCACTTGAGGAGCGCCATCGTGGACACATCTATTCGTCGCGGGTCGTGGGAAATGGTCGCCGCCATGCTGATTTCGGGCACCATCGGCTGGTTTGTGCTGGTGTCTGGCGTGTCGGTGATCGAAGTGGTGTTCTGGCGCTGCCTGATTGGCGCGCTGACACTATTGCTGGTGTGCGCGTGGTTGGGCTATTTGCGCCGAGACCTGCTGACTTGGGCCAAGCTCAGCCTGGCGATGCTCAGCGGTGTGGCCATCGTCGGCAACTGGTTGCTGTTGTTCGAATCCTATTCACGTGCGTCGATTGCCATCAGCACCGCGGTGTACAACGTGCAGCCGTTCATGTTGGTGATGCTGGCGGCGCTGTTTCTGGGTGAGAAGATCACCGTGCAGAAGCTCGCATGGTTGAGCGTGGCGTTCCTCGGCATGCTGGCGATTGTCACCGCCCATGGCGAACAGCAAAGCGCTGGCGGGGATTATCTGACCGGTATTGCTCTGGCGTTGGGCGCAGCGTTTTTGTATGCGATTGCCGCCTTGATCATCAAGCGCTTGAAGGACGTTCCACCCCACTTGATGGCGTTGATCCAGGTGATTACCGGCGCACTGTTGCTGGCGCCGTTAGTGCCTTGGCACAGCTTGCCTGCCGCGACCCAGGCCTGGGCTGCGCTGGTCACGCTGGGCATGGTGCACACCGGTTTGATGTATGTGTTGCTGTACGGGGCGATCCAGAAACTGCCGACCGCGATTACCGGCGCGCTGTCGTTCATCTACCCGATTGCGGCGATCTTTGTCGATTGGATCGCCTTCGGGCATCGCCTGGGTTGGCTGCAATGGCTGGGGGTTGTTGCGATTCTGCTGGCGGCAGCGGGGTTGCAGCGGGGCTGGTGGTGGCCCCGCTCCCCAAGGGTCAGTGCGTGCCCTGAAAGATGATGTTTTCCGGGTTGAAGTGGCCCACGCCGCTGCCCGGCTGTGGCAAGCCAAGGATGTGGCCCTTGATCTTGCCCACCACGTGCATCTCGCACGGTTTGCAGTCGAACTTCAGGGTCAGCACTTCATCACCGTGGATCAGCTGCATCGGCGCCACTTTGGTCTTCACACCCGTCACGCCCTTGGCCTGTTTAGGGCACAGGTTGAACGAGAACCGCAGGCAGTGCTTGGTGATCATCACCGGCACTTCGCCGGTTTCTTCGTGGGCTTCGAAGGCGGCGTCGATCAGCTTCACGCCGTGACGGTGGTAGAAGTCCCGGGCTTTCTGGTTGTAGACGTTGGCCAGGAACGACAAATGCGCTTCCGGGTACACCGGCGGCGGCGACGTCTCAGCCTTGCGTCCACCTCGTGGGTGAGCGGCAACGCGGGCGGCGCTCAGCGCCTCGATCACTTCACGGCGCAGGGCCTTGAGCTGTGAGTTGGGGATGAAGAATGCCTGCGGCGCATCCAGTTCGATGTGCGTGGCGTGGTACTCGGTGGTGCCGAGTTGGCCAAGCAGGTCGCGCAGGGTGTCGAGCGCCTGTTCCGGCTTGTTGGCCACGCCGAACGGGCCGGGCAGGGTGACGCTGGCGCTGATGCCTTCTTCGCTGGTCGCGGTCACGTCCAACTGGTCTTCACGCAGGCGCGCGACCCACTGCAGGCCAATACGGCGTTCGGCCGAGGTCTTGAGCAAGGCTTGCTGCCAGTTGTGGTCGAGGTTGCGGTTCAGCGGATGGTTGGGGCGCAACTGATGCAGGCCGGCCGGCATTTCATTGGGCTCGACGCGGTAGCGGTAGCGTTTCTCGCCGTCTTCTTCGAACTCGCCTTTGGGTTCGGCGATGTTGGCGCGAAAACCCACGACTTCGCGCTTGATCAGCACATTGAGGCCGTCGCCGTTGGACAACGGCTCATGGGTGACTACCTGCAAGTCGCGCTTGCCGGCTTTTTCCACCACACCCACCGGCAGGCCGGTGAAGGTGGGCGTGTCGAAGGCGCCGATGTCGATCTTGCGGTCGGTGACGAAGTAGTCGGTGCTGCCCCGGTGGAAGGTTTTTTCCGGGTCGGGCAGGAAGAAATGCGCAGTACGGCCGCTGGAAGCGCGCGCCAGGTCAGGGCGGTCTTCGAGGACGTCGTCGAGGCGTTGGCGGTAATAGGCGGTGATGTTTTTCACATAACCCATGTCCTTGTAGCGGCCTTCGATCTTGAACGAACGCACACCGGCTTCGACCAGCGCGCGGATGTTGGCGCTCTGGTTGTTGTCTTTCATCGACAGCAGGTGTTTTTCAAAGGCCACCACGCGGCCCTGGTCATCTTTCAAGGTGTACGGCAGGCGGCAGGCCTGGGAGCAATCGCCACGGTTGGCGCTGCGGCCATTCTGCGCGTGGGAGATATTGCATTGCCCGGAGAACGCCACGCACAGGGCGCCGTGGATGAAGAACTCAATGGCGGCATCGGTTTCATCGGCGATCGCGCGGATTTCCTGCAGGTTCAGCTCGCGGGCCAACACCAGCTGCGAGAAACCGGCCTGGTCGAGAAACTTGGCGCGGCCCAGGGTGCGGATGTCGGTCTGGGTGCTGGCGTGCAGCTCGATGGGCGGAATATCCAGCTCCATCACGCCCAGGTCTTGCACGATCAACGCATCGACACCGGCGTCGTACAGCTGATGGATCAGCTTGCGCGCGGGTTCCAGTTCGTTGTCGTGCAGGATGGTGTTGATGGTGGTGAACACGCGGGCGTGGTAACGGCGGGCGAATTCGACCAGTTGAGCGATGTCGCTCACCTCGTTACACGCGTTATGGCGCGCGCCGAAGCTTGGTCCACCAATGTAGATGGCGTCGGCGCCATGCAAGATAGCCTCGCGCGCGATGGCGACATCGCGGGCCGGGCTGAGCAATTCCAGGTGATGCTTGGGCAAGGACATAGTTTTTTAGTCAGGCTTGTCACGGTTGAGGCGAGCATTGTAGCTGTGAAATGCTGGGTGGGCACCTACCGCAGGGCTGCTTGGGCGAATGGGGGGAGGTAGATTGGGGGCATATCCGTTGCTGCGGTAACGGCCACTGGTGGTTCCGCTCTTACAGCGGGTCACTTTTGGCAAACGCCCGGAACGCCGGCCCAGCCAAAAGTAACCAAAAGGTCTTTGCCCCACCACTCGGTGCCTCGCCTAGGTTCGGCCAGCGTGGTTGACGGGGCCTGTCAGATCAAAATCAAAAGCACAGCACGGCGGCCTGAGTGGTAGAAGCAAAAGCACAGCAACACACTTCTATCTGATGCACAGAGATCCAAATGTGGGAGCGGGCTTGCCCGCGAATGCGGTGGGTCAGCTAAACATGAGTTGACTGATGCACCGCCTTCGCGAGCAAGCCCGCTCCCACAAGTTGACCGCGTTCAGCCGCCACCACCGCACTGCTTTTGCTTTTCTGTGGGAGCTGGCTTGCCTGCGATGCGGGCACCTCGGTCTATCTGACGCTATCGCGCCAATCCATGATGTGTATTGCCAGCGATAACTCAGGCCTTGGCCGCCATCGCGGTGACTTCCACGCGCATGCCTTCAACGGCCAATGCGGCCACGCCTACTGCAGCGCGAACCGGCCACGGTTTGGCGAAAAAGCGTTTGTAGACTTCATTGAAAGCGGCGCGATCAGCCATGTCGGTGAGGTAGATGGTCAGGTGCATCACCCGGTCCATGGAACTGCCGGCTTTTTCCAGCGCGACTTTCAGCGCTTGCAGGGTGCATTCGCTTTGCAGGGTGATGTCGCCGAGTTCGAGGCTGCCATCGGCGCGGGTCGGGATCTGGGTGGAGACCAGGATGCCGTTGAAGCCGACGACGTCGGAGGAAATCGAGTCGGCATCCGGATCGGGGGTGTAGCTCAGGTCGTGGTTGGCCATGGGCGCCTCTGGTTGGCTATAACAGAAGGCGCACATGGTCCCCGAAAATCACAGCAGGGGCAAACCGAGGGTTATGCCCAGCGGCGGAACAGCACGCTGGCATTCACGCCACCGAAGCCGAAGCCGTTGGACAGCGCATATTCAATCGGCATGTGCCGCGCTTCACCGCGCACCATGTCCAGGCCGTCGGCCAGCGCGTCCGGGTTATCCAGGTTCAGCGTCACCGGGGCGACCTGGTCGCGCAGGGCAAGCACGCTGAAGATCGCTTCGATGCCGCCTGCGGCGCCCAGTAAGTGGCCGGTGGCAGACTTGGTTGAGCTGATGGCCGGGCCGCCATGGGCGCCGAACACGGTCTTGATGGCGGCCAGTTCGCCTTTGTCACCCACCGGCGTCGAGGTTGCATGGGCGTTCAAGTACTGGACCTGGGCCGCCTCAATGCCTGCCTGACGCAGTGCCTGGGTCATCGCCCGCCGCGCGCCATCACCGTCTTCCGGCCCGGCCGTCATGTGGTAGGCATCGGCACTGGTGCCATAACCCACCAGTTCGGCGATGGGCTGCGCGCCGCGTGCCAGGGCATGCTCCAGTTCTTCGATGACCAGGATGCCGGCACCTTCGCCCATCACGAAGCCGTCACGTGCCTGATCGAAGGGCCGCGAAGCCCGTTCTGGCGTGTCATTGAAGTCGCTGGATAACGCCCGCGCCGCTGCAAACCCGGCCAGGCTGACCCGGTGAATTGCCGCTTCCGCACCGCCACACACCGCCACATCGATTTCCCCGGCACGAATCATCCGTGCTGCGTCCCCAATCGCTTGCACACCGGCTGCGCAGGCCGTCACCGGCGCGCCCAGCGGGCCTTTCAAGCCGTAGTTGATCGACACATGCCCGGCCGCCATGTTGCTCAGGAACGAGGGAATGGTGAAGGGAGACAAACGTCGCGGGCCTTTGCTGTCGGTGGTGCGCACGGCATCGGCAATCGCCGGAAAGCCACCCACACCAGAGGCAATGATGGTCGCCGTGCGTTCCTGTGCCTGCGGCGTTTGAGGCGCCCAGCCGGCTTGCTTCAAGGCTTCATCGGCCGCCGCCAGGGCGAACAGGATAAAGCGGTCCATCTTGCGCTGTTCCTTGGCGGCCAGCAGCCGATCAGGGTCAAACCCGGCCTCAGGGTCTTGCAACACGCTTTGCACTTGGCCACCGATGCTGATGGCGAGGTCACCGATCAATGCTTCAGGCAGACGGCGTATGCCCGACTGCCCGTTCAACAGGCGTTGCCAGGTGGATTCCACGCTGGCGCCCAGCGGCGTCAGTGCGCCCATGCCTGTCACGACGATACGTTTACTCATGATCAATCGACTCCGGTTGCGTTGAGGGTACAGACCCTATGGACGTCACTATCATGATGAAAGTAACATGGCGTCACACAACTTTGTACCGGCACCTGGGAACCCTTATGCAACGCAAGTCTCTTGTCAGCGACGAATGCCCGATCGCCCGCAGCCTTGAACGGATAGGGGAGTGGTGGAGCATGTTGATCATGCGCGATGCATTGCATGGCCTGCGTCGCTTCGATGAGTTTTCACGCAGCCTGGGCATCGCGCCGAACATGTTGACGCGCCGCTTGAATGGCCTGGTGGACGCCGGGATGCTTGAGCGCCGCGCCTACAGCGAGCGGCCGCCACGGTATGAATACGTGCCGACGGCCAAGGGCGAGGATTTGCGCATGGTGCTGATGGCACTGGTGGCGTGGGGCAATCGGCATTATGCCGAAGAGGGCACCAGTGTCGAGGTGGTGGAGCGCGAGACGGGCAAGCCGGTGCAACCGATGATGGCAACGGCCGAAGGCACACTCGTGCCGTTGGATGCGTGCGTGGTGCAGGCCGGTCCAGCCGCCAGCGCAGGCATGCGCCAACGGCTGGAGCCTGGGGTGGTTACAGCAGAGTGAACGGGTAGTCGACGATCACCCGCAGCTCGTTCAATTTGCCGTCGCGCTGATCCGCGTTTGACGAAACCATCGCATCGCGCACGCGCAGCGACAGGTTTTTCGCCGGGCCGCTTTGCAGCACGTATTTGGCCTCCACATCCGTCTCGTGATGGTCGCCGTCGGCACCGTAGTCGCCGACGTAGGCGCTGTTGGCCGGCGTGTGCGTGCCGTTGATGTCGGAGCCGTTGACGTAGCGGGTCATGAAGCTCAAGCCTGGCACGCCGTAGCTGGCCATGTTCAGGTCATAACGCACGCCCCAGGACTGCTCGCCCGGGCCGTTGAAGTCGCCCCACTGAATCGAGTTGGCCAGGAACACTGAATCGCCGCCTTCACCCGCGCCGTTGTTGCCGGTGCCGATGTAGTCGAACGGCGTGTCGCCGTGCACCTTCTGGAACGACAGCGTCAGCGTGTGGGCCGCCAGGAACGAGTAGGCCGCCGCCACCGAATACGTGGTGTTGTTGATGGCCCCGGCCTTGGCGCTGCCGGTGTCGAGGGTGCGGTACAGGTTGCCGTCCAGCGCCAGCGACTGGTCATGGCCCAACGGCAACACGTAGTTGAGGTTGGTGTAGTACTGGCGCCAGATATCTTCCAGTTCACCGGCGTACACGGTTGCACTCAGCGAGGGCGTGAAGGTGTATTTGCCGCCGACGAAACTCGCACTGTTGGCCGCGACGTTGGCGTAGGTGGCATAGATATCGTGGTCATGGTTGCTGGTCATGCCGCTGTTGGTGCTGGTGAAGTGCCCGGCTTCCAGGTCCAGCCCGGCGATTTCGCTGCTGGTCAGGTCAAACCCGGTGGCGGTCTGCGGCAGAATCCGCGTGCCGCCGGTGGCAAAGACCGGCGCCGTGGGTTGCATGTCACCGAACTTCAGTTGGGTCTTGGACACCTTGATTTTCACCGCGGCGCCGACGGAGCCATAGCCGTTTTCCGGGTCGCCATGGCGGTCGGTCGGCAGGTCACCGGTGCCGGCATCCGCGTGGGTGGCGTCGAGCTTCATCGCGCCATAGGCGTAGGCGTCTACGCCAAAACCAATGGTGCCTTGGGTAAAGCCCGAGGCGTAGTTGAGCATTGCGCCTTGGGTCCAGTCGCGGTTGTCTGCCTTGCCACTTTGGCGATCGCGGTCGAAATAATAGTTGCGCAACAGGCCCGTGATGCTGCTGCCGTCAATAAAACCCTTGGAATCGGCCTGGTCGCTGACAGACTCGGCAAAGGCCACTTGGCTGACACTCGCGCACACTGCCAGTGTGAGCAGGCTGCATTGTCTAATCATGGGTTTGATCATGGTATTTACTTCCCCGGAATAAGTAACGCGCGCGCAGAAACATCGCAATTTTTATGGCGCATACAGTGTTATGGGCAGATGTTTTCAGGTGAGCGTAGTGACGGTTTTTATTGTGTTCGACAGGGTTGCCGAAGCCGATTTTTATCATATTTTTCGCGGCTTGCAGCGGTGTGGCGGATTAAACTCGATTAATTAAACTTCACGTCTTTTAATCACCAGCGGGTGTAGCGTTGATAGGGTCTTAGCCGCTCTGCTTCGACAAAAACCTTTGGTTTGCCGCCGCAGGCTCTGCGGCGGATTTTTTAATGCTTAGTTATATAAAAGTTCATGTACGCCACCGCCGTTCAGTGGTGGCTATATGATTGCGCTTGATTCAATTTCGCCCATGTAACAAGACTGTTGCACTTGCCCTTTAATAATCCTTTCTCCCACGCCAGATCAGGAGACAGGCCATGCAAGTCAATCAGCTTCGTCAGGTTGATAGCACCCCCAACGCGGGCGACAACCCCAACTGGAATAAAGCGGTGTCGAAAGCGCTAAACAATCAGCCCGACGACAACCGCCTCGGCCCCGATACAAAGCGGCCCCAAGGTGACTTTCGCACTGCGCAGCAGATCATCGACGACAACCCGCTGCTCAAGAATCTCGGCAACCAGAGCGGCGTGAAAGACAAATTGCGTGAACGCGTCGGCGACTTTGAGCACGATCCAGACGCCGCTTACCGCGCGAGCCGGGTGCTGGAGCACATCGAAAAACTCGACGAAAACGGCAAGCCCACCGTCAAGCGGCCAGAACTCAATGAAGCCGGCAACGGCAAGGTTGACGGCTTTACCAAAGGCGGTGACGCCCGTCACGGCACCGAAGCCGGGCGCCTGCAGGATTTCGGCAAGTACGGCTGGGAGACCCTTAAAGGCGAGCTACCGCAGAGCCCACCCAGCACGCCGCCCAAGGGCGATGCGCCGTCCAACCATCTGCCCTTGCCGGGTGAAGGCCGGCCGATGGGCGACAACCGCGGTGCCGAGCAAATCATCGAAGACAACCCGTTGCTGAAAAACCTCGGCAACCAGAGCGGGGTCAAGGACGCTCTGCGCGAGCGTGTCGGCGACTTTGAACACGACGCCGATGCGGCCTGGCGTGCCGCGCAGGTGCTCAACTATGTCGAGAACTACGACGAGACCGGCAAGCACATCGAAGGCGGCAACCTGGGCAATGGCCGCATCGACGGCTTCACCAAGGATGGCGAAGCGCGCCACGGCACGGAAGCGGGGCGCCTGCAGGACTTCGGCAAATACGGCTACGACAACCTCAAGGGCCTGGACGGCAACAGCGCGGATGACCAGATCAAGGACTTGAATGCCAAGGCCACCGAAGACGCCGTGAAGGCGGCCGGTGGTGACGCCTCCAAGGTGGGCGCTGACTATTTCGCCACGGGCAACAGCAGCGCCAGCGGTGCGGACAAGACTGCAGCGATCATCCAGCTGTCCACGGGCCTGGCCAACTACAAGGCGGGTGCCGATGCGTTTGCGCACCAGGGGCCGGATGCGGCCAATGAGTGGTCAGGCGACGGCCCGTCACCGGGCCAGCAACGCGAAGACTTTATCAAGGATGTGCAAGGGCGCATCGACACGCTCAGCAAAGACCCGGACGTGCAGCAGTTCCTCAACACCCAGGGCACCGAACAGTTGCAGAAAATGGTCGCCGCCGACCCAGCCTTGAAAGCCGAGATGGAGCGGCGCCTGGACGCTTCATCCAGTTGCGACGCGCTGCAGAGCGCGTTTGCCGCCAAGGGCGCCAGCACCACCGATGCGCTGTCGAGTTTTATCAAGTACCCGGACTTCTACGCCCAGGCCCTGGGCAAACAGCCTGACTACAAGAAAGCCCTGGAAAACGCCCCGCAAGCCATCAAGGACAAGGTCAACGCCGAGTACGCAGACATCACCTCCGGCAAGCAGATCAACGACCTGATCGCCAGTGGTGTGCCGGCAGACAAGGCGGTGATTCAGTCCGGTGTGAACAAGGCAATCTTTGACGCGGTACTTGACGACAAGACCGTGCAGGCGGGCAGTTCGAGCTTCAACGACGTCGCCGCCAAGCTGGGGCGCGAAGACCTGCTTAAAGGCCAGTCGATTGACGACTTCTACCGCGGCCTGGGCGTTACCGGCGCCAATGACCCGCGCCTTGAGCAAGTGATCAACGACAACATCGCTGCATTCACGCCACCGGGTGAGGCCCCACCGAAAACCGCCGATATCATCAGTGGTATTCGGGCGGTGGACGATGCCATGCGCGGCGGCGCGAAGTTCGACGATGCGATCAAAAAAGTCCAAAGCACCTGGGGCGGCAAGCTGCCGGCCGGAGTCAGCGCGACGTACAAGGCCGGGGTGATGCACGGCGTGTCGGGCGTGTTGTTGGCGGGCGCCATCGGTACGCGCATCGCCAGCGGCAAGGGCGGCAGCACCGCGCAGACAGTGGGGCAGTCGTTTCAGGCGGCCGGACTGTTCCTGGAAGGTGGCGCCAAGTTTGTCCAGGACCAGTTCGATCGCACCCAGCAGGGCACGTACAAGTTCGACGCGCCCAAGTACGTCAAAGACGTGGAAAACGTCGGCAAGAGCCTGGGCGGCGTGGCGGGTAACGTACTGGGCTTGGTCACCGGGGCCATTTCCGCGAAAAACTCGGCCCAGAGCGGCGACAAGGTCGGCGCCGGCTTCCAGGGCACCTTCGCGGGGCTTAATGGCCTGTCGGCCGTGGCCGGCATGGTGGAGGTCGCCACCTATGTGGTGCCGCGCATAACCACGGTGGCAGCCGGGGTTGCAGAAGCGGCCGGCGTGATTGGCGGCGCGGCCGGCGCCCTGGCGGGTGCCGTGGGCGGCATCGCGGCGGTCGGTGGCTTGATCTACGCGATCATTGCCGACATCAAGGCCGACAATGCGCGCAAGAAACAGCAGGAAGAGTGGTACACCGGGCTCAAGGATCAGCTCGATGACTTCGGCGTTACGCCGCCGCCATTGGATGTGATCATTGCGCCCAAAAATGGCTACGTGGACGTGGGTAATCCCAACGCCAATTACTGACCGAAGTCGGCGGCCAGTCGGAACTGGCCGCCGATTGACTGAGGCTTACTCTTTCACGTCCATGAATTCTTCCGCCCACGCCACGTAGCTTTCCGGCAGCGTGTAGGTATGCGTCAGTTCAGTCGCGCTGAGGTTCGAGGTGCTGCTGGTCAACTTGCGTTGCGCACGCAGGCTGTCGTAAGTCGCCTTGATCGATGCAAAGTAGGCGCCGTGGCCGGCCACCACAATGCGCACACCCAGCGCGGCCAGGCGTTCGCTGTCATTGAGCTGCGGGTTGCCGTAAGTCACCAGCATCAACGGCACGCTGAGGTTTTCTGCGATCTTCTCAAGGTGGTCGAAGTCTTTGACGCCCACCATGCAGATGACGTCGGCGCCAGCTTTTTCATAAGCTTTGGTGCGGGCGATGACGTCTTCGGTCGGCAACACGCCAGCGTTGGTACGGGCGACGATCGACAGCTCTGGATCGACCCGCGCTTCAAGGGCGGCCTTGACCTTGCCGATGCCTTCCTCAACCGAAATCAGGTCGGTGGATTTGCGCCCGAACTGCGCGGGCAACAGCGTGTCCTCAATCGTAAGTGCCGCAACCCCGGCGCGCTCGAGCTCTTCGACGGTGCGCATCACGTTCAGGGCATTGCCGTAACCGTGGTCGGCGTCGGCGATGAACGGCAGTTGGGCCACACGGCCAATGCGGGTGGCCTGTTCGACGAACTCACTCAGTGTGATCAACGCAAAATCGGGTGCCGCGAGGACCTGCAACGATGCGACCGAACCGCCGAGGATACCGACTTCGAAACCCAGGTCGGCAGCGATGCGCGCAGACATGGGGTCAAAGACGGAGGCGGTTTCAACGCAGATTTGTTTGGCAAGCAGTTCACGGAAGTTGCGGCGCAGTGCTGAGTGAGAAATCTTTGGCATGTTCTTTCCTGGCTCTGGTCATCGTCAAGTGACGATCAATGTCTATTCATGGTGGCGCCAGATTACCACGCAGACGAACGGGGGATTATGACGTTTGAGCATGAGACAGATGCCTGACACATGGATCATCGGTTCACGCTTTGGCGATGGACAGGCCTTTCGCACCATCCAGGAGCATAGCCGCCCCATCTTGCACAACTGCTGTGCCAACCGAGTGCTTAATCGCGGTGGGCGCAATGCCTATAGTTGTTTCAAACCAGCCCAAGACTGAGGTGAACCATGAACAGCGAATTCAAGCCCGACCTGAGCGTTGATGCCCCACGCGAACAAGTGGATGCCGAGTATTTTGAATACAGCAAGGCAGCCAACCCGATCAGCGCCAATCTGATTACCCGAATTCCTTACCACAGCTTCCCGGCCTCGTTGTATGACAGTGGCCCGTCGCGGGTGGTCGCGCTGGACCTCAGCGCTGCGCTGGGCTGTGAGGGCCCGGCAACCGGGCCTGGGCTGTGTGCCAACTTCATCCGCCTGAACGCCGACGACACCTTGGAGCTGCACCCCAATGCCACCTCTCAAGTGTTTTATGTGATCACCGGAGAGGGCAGCGTCGTTCAGGGCGAACACCAGATCGAATGGTCGGCCGGTTGTTTTATCGCGCTGCCAGGCTTGCTGCCAGCCCGGTTCCGCGCCTCGCAGGATGCGCGCCTGTACTACGTGCACGATGAGCCGCTGTTGCGCTACCTGGGGGTTACGCGCAGCACCGACCGTTTCGCGCCGACGCTGTATCCGGCCGCACTGGCCAACCTGAAGCTGCGTGAAGCCGCCGATGATCCGCGTGCCCAGGACCGCAGCCGTATCAGCATTCTGCTGGGTAACCGCAACTTTCCACAGACCCGAACCGTCACGCATGTGCTGTGGGCCATGTACGGCATCCTGCCGCCCGGCTCGATCCAGAAGCCGCACCGGCACCAGTCGATTGCACTGGACTTCATCATCGACTGCCCCACGGGCTGCTACTCGCTGGTAGGCACCGAACTGGACGCCGACGGGCAGATTCGCAACCCGGTACGCGTTGACTGGTCGCCGGGGTTGGCGTTTGTCACACCGCCGGGGTACTGGCACGCGCACTTCAATGAGTCCGATCAGGAAGCATTCCTGATCCCTATCCAGGACGCCGGGTTGCAAACGTACTTGCGCGCGCTGGATATTCGCTTTAGCTGATGTGATGAGACCCTAATGTGGGAGCGGGCTTGCTCGCGAACGCGCTGTGTCAGCAAGCTCATTTTTAACTGAACGACCGCATTCGCGAGCAAGCCCGCTCCCACAATGTGACCGAGTTTAACAGCCACCCTTTAGGTCGGCTGGGCACGGACAGCTCTGGCGCTTCCAATCAGGTGTGTCGCCCAACTGCTCAACGATGAAGTCGATAAAGCACCTGACCTTCGACGACACGATCTTCTTGGGTGGATAGACGAACCACACAGAAAATGCCTGCTCGGCACCGAGGATGTTCCATTCTGGCAGCCACACCTGTAACGCGCCCGCTTCGATACTGGTCGCCACCAACCAGTCGGGTAACAGGGCAAATCCCAGACCCTGGCGCGCCGCGATCAGCTGCGCATCCAGGTCGTTGATACGGACACAGTCGTGAGGTACCAGCGGCACGACTTCATCAGCGGATGCAAACGCAAAATCATGCTGACTCAGTACCGCCGGCAGGCGGGCCAGCTCTGCCGGCGTTGAAGGGGCAGGGTGCGCAGCGCAAAAGCCCGGGCTGGCCACCAGCAGGTAGTTGCCCGCGCAGATCTTGCGCGCCTTGAGCGTGGAATCAGCCAGCGCGCCAATGCGAATCGCCAGGTCGACGCCGGTATGAATCAGGTTGACTTGGGCGTTATCCAATACCAGTTCCAGCTTGATCTGCGGGTAGCGAGCCACAAATGTATTCAACAGCGGCAGGATATGGTGACGGGCAAACGCTGGCGGCAAGTTGAGCTTGAGCAGCCCACGAGGCTCCTGGTTCAGCGCCGACGTCGCCGCCTTGGCCTGTTCAAGCTCATCCAGCACTCTGCGCGCATGCAGCAGAAACGTCTGGCCGCCCTCGGTCAGGTGCAGCGTGCGCGTCGAGCGGTTGAACAGGGCGATGCCCAGGTCCTGTTCAAGGTCCTTCACGTAGCGAGAAACGGTTGACGCCTTGATACCGAGCCGCTCGGCGGCGCGCGAGAAGTTGTTGCCTTCGGCGGCTTCGACGAAGGCGGTCAGCGCGGTGAAATAATCCAAGTGTGACCTGCCGGGCTTGGGTTTATGTTGTCCTCAAGTCTGAGCCTGGGAGTGTCTGCGGTGTTTGCTGATGGTGCGTTTCCCCAATAAACATATACATCGCCGGCACCATGAACAACGTCAGCAGCGTACCAATCGACAACCCGGCGAAGATCACCAGCCCCATGTCGTGCCGCCCCGCAGCACCGGCGCCGGAGGCCCACACCAGCGGCACCACGCCCAGCACCATCGCGGCCGTGGTCATCAGGATCGGGCGCAGACGCACGCCGGCGGCCTCTTCTATGGCTTCGCGCTTGCTGTGACCTGCGCGCTGCAGTTCGTTGGCGAACTGCACGATCAGGATCCCGTGCTTGGTGATCAACCCCAGCAGCGTCACCAGGCCCACTTGGGTGTACACGTTGATCGACGCGTAGCCCATGGTGATGAAGGCCAGTGCGCCAAACAGTGCAGGCGGCACCGAGAACAGGATCACCACCGGGTCGCGAAAGCTCTCAAACTGGAAGGCCAGGGCGAGGTAGACGATCAGAATCGAGAACATCAGCAAACCAAAGAACCCACCAGACTCCTGCATAAATTGGCGCGACTCGCCGGCAAAGTCCGAGGTGTAACCCGAGGGCGCCACGTTGGTCAGGATCGTGTTGAGTTTGCCCAGCAGCTCACCTTGGGCCACGCCGCTGACGCCTGACAGGGTGGCCGAGTTGAGTTGCTGGAAGTGGTTGATCGATTCGGGCTGTGTCGAGGTCTCGATATGCGCGACGGTGCGTGCCTGGATCATCGCGCCAGACGGGGTACGAATGTAGTAATCGAGAATCTGCTCCGGGTTCAGGCGGTTGACCTGCAGCACTTGGGGAATGACTTTGTAGGAGCGGCCGGCGGTCGAGAAGTAGTTCACGTAGTTACCGCCCAACGCCGCCGACAGCGCCGCGCCGACGTCGGCCTGAGTCAGGCCCAATGCGGCGATCTTCTCCCGGTCCACCACCAGCCGGGCTTGCGGCTTGTCGAGTTTCAAGTCCATGTCGGCAAACCAGAACAACTGCTGTTTCTGCGCCTCGGCCATCACGGCCTGCGCGACCTCATTGAGGTTTTCCACGGAGTCGGTGGTGGTGATCACAAATTGCACCGGCAAACCCTGGGCGCCCGGCAGCGACGGCAGCGGAAAGGCCGCGATGGTGGCGCCCGGCACCTGATTCCACTTTTGCTGCAGGTCGAGTATCAGCTGGGCCTGGGAGCGCGTGCGGTCGCCCCAGGTTTTCAGCAGCACGCCGCCCAGGCCTTGATTGAGGATGGGCAGCCCGGTCAGCTGGAACATCTGCGCGTATTCCGTCTCTTTACTGGCGATCTGGAAGGCCTGGTCGGCAATACGCTCCATCTGCTGGGGCGAGGCCGTCGGCGGGCCTTTGATCTGCATGAACACCAGCCCCTGGTCTTCGGTGGGCGACAGTTCACTTTTGGCGGTCATGCCACTGGCGGCCACCAGCAGGAACAGCACAAACCCAAAGGTCACCAGCACCGGCCAGATGTTCAGCCCGCCAGACAACACACGGTGGTAACGCCCGCGCAGCCAGTCAAAATACTGGTCGAGCTTACGCGCAAAACGACCTTCTTCCTGCCCGGACTTGAACAGCTTGGACGTCATCATTGGCGAGAGGGTCAACGCCACCACGGCCGACACGGTCACGGCGCCCGCCAGCGAGAAACAGAACTCCTTGAACAGCGCACCAGTGAGCCCGCTGCGCAGGCCGATGGGCACGTAAGCGGCGATCAACACCACGGTCATCGCGACGATCGGGCCACCCAGTTCCCGCGCCGCGATCAGCGCGGCCTCCAGCACGCCTTTGCCTTCTTCCTTGATATGCCGGTCGACGTTTTCCACCACGATGATCGCGTCGTCCACCACCAGGCCAATCGCCAGAACCAGCGCGAGCAGGGTCAGCAGGTTAATCGAGTACCCCAGCAGGTACATGATGAAGAAGGTCCCGACCAGCGACAGCGGGATCGCCACCAACGGCACGATCACCGCGCGGAACGAGCCGAGGAACAGGTAGATGACCACCGAGACAATGATCATCGCTTCGACCAGGGTCTTCACCACCTCGTAAATCGAGGTATTGATGAACTCGGTTGAGTCGTACACGATCTCGCCGCGCACGCCAGTGGGCAGTTGCGATTGCAGCTCGGGGAAGGCCTCACGCACGCTGTCGGCGACGGTCAGGATATTGGCGGTCGGCGCCGCCTTGATGCCGATGAACACCGAGCGCTTGCCGGAAAACGCCACGCTGCTGTCGTAGCTTTCGGCGCCAAGGGTGACGGTGGCCACGTCCTCCAGATACACCAAGGCGTCGCCTTTCTGCTTGATCACCAGTCGTTTGAATTCATCCACCGTGTGCAGATCGGTGCCGGCCGTGAGGTCGACCGTTACCGTTTGCCCGCGCGTCGAGCCCACGGCAGACAAGTAGTTGTTGTTGGCCAGGGCCGTGGAAACGTCCTGCGCCGTGACGTTATGCGCGGCCAGCTTGTCCGGGTCCAGCCAGGCGCGCAGGGCGAATTGGCGCCCGCCGAGAATCTCTGCGGTCTGCACGCCCTGGATCGAATCCAGTTTGGGCTTGACCACCCGCACCAGGTAATCGGTGATGTTGTTGGTGGGCAGCGTGTCGCTGTAGAACCCCAGGTACATGGCATCGGTGGTCTGCCCGACGGCAATGGTGAGTACCGGTTCCTGGGACTGCGCCGGCAGTTGGTTCTTCACCGAATTGACCTGGGTATTGATCTCGGTGAGGGCCTTGCTGGCGTCGTAGTTCAGCCGCAACGTCGCGGTAATGGTGGAGACACCGGTGATGCTGGTCGAGGACAAATAGTCGATGCCCTGGGCTTGGGCGATGGCCGACTCCAGCGGCTGGGTGATAAAACCGGCGACCGTGGACGCATCCGCGCCGTAGTAGGCGGTGGTAATGGTGACCACCGTGTTTTCGGTGCGCGGCCATTGGTTCACCGGCAACTCGAAGATCGAGCGCAGGCCCAGGATCAGAATGAACAGCGAAACCACCACTGCCCACACCGGTCGCTGAATAAAGGTATCGGTAAGCTTCATGGGACACCTTTACTGTTCTTGGGGCGTGGGCGCCGGGTCGTTCAGCGGCGCGGCACTGCTATCGACCTTCACCGGCGAGCCATTCTTGAGCTTCATCTGGCCGCTGGTGATCAACAGATCGCCTTCCTTCACGCCCGACAGGATCGCGACCTGATCGCCGCGGGTCGGCCCGGTCTTGATGAAGGTTTGTTGCGCGGTGAGTACTTCATCGCCCTTGTCGTTTTTGCTCGACGTGGCGATGAACACCGTGGTGCCGTAAGGGTTGTAGGTCACTGACGTCTGCGGCACGGTGAGGTAGCGCTGGGTGGTCCCCGAGTTGACTACCGCACGGGCGAACATGCCGGGCACCAGGCTTTGCTTGGGGTTCTCAACGGTCGCCTCGACGGTGACGTTGCGCGTGGTTGAGTCGAACTGGGTGTCGATGGTGCTGATCCGGCCGGTGAAGGTCTGCTTTGACAGGCCGTCAGCCGTCACCGAAACCACTTGGCCGATGGCAATGGCCTCCAGTTGGGTCTGCGGCACCGAGAAATCGATATAGATGGGATCAAAGGTCTGCAACGTGGCGATCTTGTCGCCGGGGTTGAGGTATTGGCCGGGGTTGACGCTGGTGATGCCGATGCGCCCGGCAAAGGGGGCGCGAATGGTCTTTTTCGCCACCAGCGCGCGCTGTTGTTCGGCAGCCGCGAGTTTGGCCTTGAGGTCGGCGGTGTCGGTGTCCACCTGGGCTTGGGAAATGGCGTTGACCGCCAGTTGCGCCTTGTCGCGCTTGAGCACGATACCGGCCAGGTCCGCAGTCGCCTCCAGGGAATGCAATTGGGCGATGTCCGAGTCGGCGTTCAACTGCACCAGCAGCGCCTGGGCCGCCACCTCTTGCCCGGGCGTGAAGCCCAGGGTGCGCACGATGCCGCCGACTTCAGTGGTCACATCCACACCGCGCACCGCCTTCATCGAGCCCACGGCGGAGACGCTCGGTTGCCAGTCACTGAACGGCACCCGCAGGGCCGTCACCACGGCGGCAGGCAAGGGCGCTTTGGATTGGGCGATCAGCGCCGAAATCTGCACGAATTTCACCCCGGCAATGATCGCGACAATCACCAGCACCACCACGATCATGATCAGCATCGGTCGCCACAGGCGACGCTTGCGCGGTACTCCGGGCTCGGGGGGCAGGGCAGAGGCAGTCTGAACGTCAGCCATGGGGGTTCTCACTGTTTCAATGATTCAAGTCGGGAGCGGCTTTACTGTGAGCCGGCATGATCTCTTGCCACGACGGCAGGCCGAAGCGGTCCGGCGTGCCCTGGGTGGCGGGGTCCACATCCGTGCGGTTCCACCAGCCGCCACCCAATGCCTGGAACAGCGCCGTGGTGTCGCTGTAGCGCGCGGCCTGGGCTTTGACGCGGGCGAGCACAGTGTTTTGGTAGGTTTGCTGGGCCGTGAGCAAGTTGATGTACGCCACCGCGCCAAGGCGGAACTGGGCTTGCACCAGGTTAAGGTTGGCTTGTGCGGAGTGTTCGGCCACGACCTGCTGATTCAGCGCATCGGCATCCGCCTCCAGCGCCCGCAGCGCGTTGGCGACATCCTGGAATGCGGTAATCACCGTACCGCGATAGCGCGCCGCCGACTCGTCGTAAGCGGCCACGGCCGCACGTTTGCGGTGTTCGAGTGCGCCGGCGTCAAAGATCGGCTGGGTAATCGAGCCCGCCAGGCTCCAGACACCGCTGCCCGCCGAAAACAGCTTGGTGCCGCTTGCCACCGTGGAACCCAACGACCCGGTAATGCTGAATTGCGGCAACTGATTGGCGACGGCCACGCCAATGTTGGCGCTGGCTTGATGCAGTTGCGCCTGCGCCGAACGCACATCCGGGCGCTGGCCGACGATGGCCGAGGGCAGGCTGACCGGCAGCTCTTCTGGCAGATGCAACGAGGCCAGATTGAAGCGTTCGCCTTGATCCTGGTTTGGAAAGCGCCCCAGATACGCCATCAATTGGTTGCGGGTCTGTGCCAATTGCTTTTGCAGTGGCGGCAAGGTCGCGCGGGTTTGCGCCAGTGCGGTTTGCTGCGTGAGTACATCGCTGTCGCCGATGGCGCCCAGTCGGCGCTGAGCTTGCAGCAGGTCGAGTTGACCGCCCTGCAGTGTGATGATTTCTTCGGTGGCGGCCACCTGATCACGCAGCGACGCCAGGCTGACCGCGGTGTTGACCACATTGGAGGTCAGGGTCAGGTAAGTCGCCTCCAGCTGAAAGCGCTCGTACTCGGCTTGCGCGGTGGTGGATTCGATTTGCCGGCGCGTGCCGCCAAACACGTCCGGCGCATAGGAAACGCTCAGCGACGCCGAACTCACTGTGAGAATCGGCGACTCCGGGATGCCCGAGGTGACGCCGGAGACTTTCTCGCGGGCTTTTTGCACATTGGCGCTCACCGACGGAAACAGTGACGCCTGGTCGGCGTACACCAGCTCGTTGGCCTGGCGCAGTGCCGCTTGCGCGGCGCTGACGTCCGGGTTGGCGCGCAGGGCTTCTTCGACCAGCGCATTGAGTGAGGGCGAGCGGAACAGCGTCCACCATTGCCCGGGAATATCCATCCCGGCGATCAGCCGCTGCGCCGCGCCACCGGCGTCAATGTCCGCCTGGGCGGTGGTCGTGAGTGGGTCCTTTGCAAAGCCTGCATTGGCCGGTACATCGGGCCGTGCAAAGTCGGGCCCCACGGTACAGCCGGCGAGGGCGAGGCACAGCAGGCTCAGCTGCGCCAGCAAACAGGCATGTCGAAACGGGGTGCGGATTGGCACCACTGCGGGTGCACGCTGGCGACGCTGCTCTTTCATATTTACTCGGATTAATCAGTTGGCCAACGGCTGTAATGGTTGAGCGATGCGTGCGGTTGCGTCCGGCCGGGCGGCTTGAGAAGGCCGCGGGGTGTCGGGGTTTCAACCAGTGTAGGTGGCGTAGGGCACTGTGCAATGTGCGGGTGCAACGCGTGCGGCCTGAAAATGCCTAAGTTGCATTATTTGTGAATTAGGTTATGCGTTATCAGTATTTTACAGGCGGTATTTATAACCGCATCGTATGAACCCCTACGAACACTGCCGAGACCGCACGCGCGGATCGACTTGCATGCCTGACCAGGCATCTGGAGACGAACGTGCGTTACCTGACAACACTGGCGGCCGGGTTGGCCGCCACCTTGCTGTGCCTGACCGCGAACGCGCAAACGCTGGTGGTGGGCGACCAAAGCTACAACGCCCAAGCCGTGATGGAGGCGGCGGGCGTGCTGGAAAACCTGCCGTACACGCTTGAGTGGAAGCAGTTCACTGCAGGCTCGCCGGTCGCCGAAGCGCTGAATGCCAACAGCCTGGATATTGGCTTGCTGGGGGACGCGCCGGTGCTGTTCCTGGGCGCATTGGGTGCGCCGATCAAGGTGATTGCCGTCAGCCGGCAAAACCTCGACGGCGTGGCCATCCTGGTCAGGAAGGACTCGTCGATTCACAGCCTGACCGACCTTGCCGGCAAACGTGCGGCGCTCTGGAAGGGCTCCTGGAGCCAGCAATTGCTGCTCACCGCGCTGGACAACGCCGGCGTCCCGCGCGACTCACTCGAGCTGCGCTACCTCAGCGCACTCGACGCTTCCCATGCGCTGGAAGGTGGCTCGGTTGACGTCATCGCCACCTGGGAACCCTACGTCACGCAACAGGAACGCCAAGGGGCGCGGGTACTCGCAACCGCGGAGGGCTTGATCCCGGCCCAGAGCTTTATCGCCGCCAACGCCAAGGCTGTCGAGGCCAAACGCGCGCAAATCAGTGACTTCCTCCAGCGCCTGAAAAAAGCCCGTGACTGGGCGCGCCAAAGCCCGGCCAACGCTGACGCGTATGCCGATGCATGGGCCAAGCGCACCCGCGCCGACGCCGACATCGCCCGCGCCTGGTTTGCACGTGCGCGCACCACGGTCGAACCGCTCACGGCCCAGTCGCCGGTCGAAGCGCAAAAGACCGTGGACTTTTTCGCCAGCCTTGGCCTGGTCAAGTCTTACTCCGCAGACAGCCTGTTCGATGATTCCTTCTCGGCCTCGCTGCAACCCGCCGTCGCCCAGACCCAGCCGTGAACGTTTCAAGGAACTCTTCTGATATGACCCAACGACAGCTCAAACTCGGCGCCCTGACCATGGGTTGCGGCGGTCCGGGCCGCCACAATCTATGGCTGGACCCGCACTTGCCGGCCGACGCCAGCGTCAACGTCGACTGGTACATCGACATTGCCCGCCAGGCCGAGGCGGCGCTGTTCGACCTGATGTTTATCGTCGACAGCCAATTCATCACACCGGGCTCGCCGTCCCACTACCTGAACCGCCTGGAACCGCTGACGCTGCTCTCTGCGCTGGCCGTCAGCACGCGACATCTGGGCTTGGTCGGTACGCTGACCACGTCTTACAACTCGCCCTATAACGTCGCCCGGCGCCTGGCCTCACTCGACCTGATCAGCAAAGGCCGCGCCGGCTGGAACGTGGTCACCAGCGGCGACGCCGGCACCGCCGGCAATTACAGCCGCGACGAACATTACGATTACGACACGCGCTACAGCCGCGCCGCCGAGCACGTCCACGTGGTGCAAGGCCTGTGGAACTCCTACGAGGAAGACGCCTTCGTGCGTGACCGTGCCACCGGCCAGTTTCTCGACCCCAGCAAACTGCACAGCCTGAACCACAAGGGCGAGCACTTTTCGGTGGTCGGCCCGCTGAACATCCAACGCTCGCCGCAGGGCCAGCCGGTGATCTTCCAGGCCGGCGACTCAGAGCAAGGTCGCGACCTGGGCGCCGCCACGGCGGACGTGATCTTCACCCACGCGGCCAGCATCGAGCAGGGACAGGCGTTTTACCGCGATATAAAGGGCAGGGCGGCGCAACACGGTCGCGACCCGGAGCAATTGCTGGTCATGCCCGGCGCCGAGATCTATGTGGGCGACACCGATGAGCACGCCCGTGAAATCGAGCAGCACTACCATCACGCCGATCACAGTTTCGAGCTCGCGCTGAAGGAGTTCGGGCGTAATTTCGGCTGGCATGATTTCAGCCAGTACGACCTCGATGCGCCGTTTCCACAGGAGAGCCTGGAAGCTGCGCGCAGCAGCTTTTTCACCAATGCCAAACGCATTGCCGACCAGGCGCGGGACAAAGGTTTCACGCTGCGCCAGGCAGTGGAGTTTGGCCGCCAACTGCGGCCGGGCGCGTTTGTGGGCACGGCGGACACGGTTGCGCGCAAGATGGAGGAGTGGCTGCAGGCGCGGGCGGTGGATGGGTTCAATATCTATATTGGCCATCCGCAGCAGTTCGCGCGGTTTACGCAGGAAGTCATACCGTTGCTGCAGGCGCGTGGGGTGTATCGCACGGCGTATGAAGGGACGACGTTGCGGGAGAGTTTGGGGCTGGGAATTTCCCGGTTCAAGCACCACGGTTAGCTGCCCTGGCTGGGAGCAAAGGTGGGAGCCGGCCTGCTCGCGAAGGCGCCGGCCAAGCCAGCATTGATGCTGACTGACACGTCGATTTCGCGGGCAAGCCCCTTCCCAGAGGGCATCTGCGCTTAAATGAGGGTTGAGGGACCGGACTATTCGCCCTCGACCTGCTCTTGATAGCCCTTGCGCAATTTCTCCGCAATCAGCTTTTGCGCTTCACGCACTGCGCGCTCAGGGCTTTCAAGTGACTTGATCAACGTCTGGCCCTTAGTGCCGATACGCCCAAAGTTCACCACAACCTCCGATTCCGTCACGCCGATCCGCCAGAACTTGTTGGAGTTACCTTCACCAAACGTGAACTCACGCATTGAGGTGGTTGCTTCAGTGGCTGGCGGCGGTTCGACCTCAACCGTTTCCAGCGCCACGGCCTGTTGCGGCTCTGGCAACGCGGGCGCTTCTTCGCCACGCAGCAGCGCTTCGATGCGATTCAGCACCTCTTGCGGGTCGCGCAGCCAGTCATGGCTGAGTACGTCGATGATCTTCCAGCCGAAACTGCGCAATACGGTCGGGCGGAAGATATAGCGCTCACGCACGTCAGCCGCCGCCGCGCTATCGCTGTCCAGCAAAACGCCGAGGCTGAAGTGTTCACCGCTGGCATCACTGATCGCCAGGTCGCAGCGAAACTGTGAACGCCCGACATATTCCTGCACCGTGTGCCCGCGTTTGCGCAAGGCGGCGGCGATAGCGCTGCGCAGGCTGTCCTTGGGCAGGCTGACGGCAAAGGATTGTTTGGCGCCGGGGTTGAGGTTGGCGAGGATGCCCTGGGAGCGCGGCGCGTCCCCGCTGGCGCTGGCTTGAGCAAACTGCAGGAACGCGCGCAGCGCGGCGGCACCGTCGTTGTGGGTATTGGTGATGGCATCTGCCTCAATGCTGGAGACGATTGCCATGCGTTTGCGCGCGCGGCTGAAGATCACATTCAGGCGTTTTTCCCCGCCGCGCTGGTTGATCGGGCCGAAGTTCATCAGCATCTTGCCGTTCGGGCCTGGCGCGTAGCAGATGCTCAGGATAATCACGTCGCGTTCATCGCCCTGGACGTTCTCCAGGTTCTTGACGAACAGACCATTGAACTGCCCGGCGTCTTCACGCACGTACTCACGCTCAAGGCGGGTGGCAAAGGCTGAGTCGCTGGCCGCCAAGTCCTCCAAGGCTTGCTCGATGGCACCTTGTTGGGCTTCGGAGAAGGCCACGATGCCCAGGCTCAGGCCGGTCTCGCGGTGCAGCAGTTCACGCACCAGGTTGGCGATGTACCGCGCTTCGGCCAGGTTACTGCGGCTGAGGTAGACGCCATCGCTCATCTTCAAGAAGCTGATCGGGCTGTCGAGCAGCGTGTCGGCGCCCTGCATCGCTGCCTGGGTGTCCGTGGAATCCAGTGCAGCCTGCGCCGGGGCAGGGCGCTCGATACGACGGTCGGGAATGGTGATCAACCGGCCTTCATAGAACGCCGCGTTGGAGAAGCTGATCAACGCTTCATGACGGCTGCGGTAGTGCCAGGCCAGCAGGGTCGCCGGCAAATTACGCGCGGCCTGGCTGAGCAAGCTGTCGGCGTCGAGGTTGATTGCAATCTGTTCGCCGTCTTCCATGGCGACCAGCTCGTTATCGTCCTGGTCGCCGGCGCTGGAGAAGAAGTTGGTGGGTGGCAATTGCATCTCGTCACCCACCACAATCACTTGTTGCGCACGGCTCAAGGCCGGCACGGCTTCCTCGCTGGGAATCTGGCTGGCTTCGTCGAAAATCACCACGTCGAACAAGTCCGGGGTCAACGGCAGGGTGTCGGACACCGACAGCGGGCTCATTAGCCAGATGGGCTTGAGGTCGTTGATCACCCGGCCGCTGTCGCCACTCGCCATTTCACGGATGGAGCGATAGCGCATGGTCTTGCCCAGCTCATGTTCCAGTTCGCGTCGGCCTTTGGCATAGGCTTTTTTGAACTCACGGGCCTGGGCGTCAAGCTGGGTCACCGACATCGCCGATTGCTTCACATGCTCCAGGAAGCGCTGATGCAGCGTGGCGCTGAGTACATGGGCGTTGTGCTTGAGCAGGCTGCTTTCAGCCTGGCTGACCTGACGAGCCGCCAGGCCCAAGGCCGGGCCGTCGAAGCGCGACAGCTGAGGGTTGGCGCGATACAGACGGGTGAGGTTTTCCTCGGCAATCAAACCATCCAGCACCGGTTGCGCCAAGGCGTGCTGCTGCACGGCCAACAGGCAAGCGGGGTCGGCTTGATGCAGCTCGTTGAGCAGCGGCAGGGTGTCGGGCAGTTCGTCGAGTTCTTCACGCAGGTCGCGCAGGTATTCGGCCAACGCGCCCAGGCTCGGCGCCGGTTCGAATACACAGTGTTGCGCAACCAATTGGGCGAGGCGCGCTACTGGCTGGCGCAGGTTAGCTTCCTGGCGCACACCGGGCAGGGCGTCCGGGTTGCCGCGCAGGCTTTCGAGCCACTGGCGCAATAACGGTGATGCACTCAGTTGCGCCAGCAGGGCTTGCAGGTTGTGCACGAACAGGTCGATGTCCTGAATGCCGTAGCGGCTTTGCAGGCGCTGCTGTTCGGCTTGCAACTCGGCGGTGGCGCGGTGTTCATCGGCCAGGTTGTCGAGCACGCTGCGGTAATGTGGGCGGATGGCATGCTGACTGAAGTCGTAGCGCCGTTGTAGCTCGCCACGCAGCCGCCACCACGACGGTTGTAGCCAACGCAGCAGCGAGCCTTCCAGGCGCTGCACCAGATCCTGGGCGGCCTGGGTGTCCTGGGGGCCCAGTTTGTCGCGCCAATGGCGGGTGCTTTCGCCGGCACTGTGTTGCCGCACGGTGAGCGCCTGCAACGTCGCCTGTTCGGCATGCAGCGCCTGGGAGCCGGGTGAGCCCGGCTCCAGCAGGTCGAGGTGCGAGGTCAGGTTGGCGCTGGTCAGTTGCTCGGCCGCGTGGGTCAGCACGCACGCATCCGCCAGGGGTGTGTCACTCGAAAGCAGGCTTGAGGGTGACTCCATCAGTTGCTCGACACTGTCCATCAGCTCGCCGGCTTCATCCAGGAATGCCTTGAGCCGGCCATACGCGTGTTCGTGGCTGATGAGATTAGAGGCCAGGTGGCTGAAAGGATGGCGCGCAAAACTGTCGAGGCCGAAGCGTTCGTTGATCGCCTCATACACGCGGCTGATCAGCTCACTGTGGGCCTGCCAGTGCCGCCAGTCGGGCAGGCGTTCGAGTACCTCAGGCGGCAGTTTTGCAGACGCCGCAGGCAGTTCGATCAGGTGGCGCACCAGCTCGCGCACCGAGCACGCCAAGGTTTGCGGAACCGCGGCCATGGCCTGTTCGAAGCGCTCGATCAAACTCAGCTGCTGGCTCAAGGTGGCCAGTGTGGCACTGCGTCGAGCTTGCAGTTGCGCTGATTGGGCGTCGCCGGCAATCCAGCGCTCATAACACTCGCGCAGATCGCCCACGAAGGCCTTCTTGTCGGTTTGGGAGTCGTGAATCAGGCAGCACAAGTCGCCCAGTTCACTTTGCTGCAGGCGGTGGAATACCACGTCCAGCGCCGCGCGCTTTTCGCACACGAACAGCACCCGCAGGCCGCGACCGGCATAGTCGGCGATCAGGTTGGTGATGGTCTGTGACTTGCCGGTGCCCGGCGGCCCTTGAATGATGAAGTTGCGCCCGGTGCGGGCCAGGCTGACGGCGGCATTTTGCGTTGCGTCGCCGGCCACCACGTTCCATTGTTCGGGCAACGGAATCGGGTCCGGGGCCTGCACTTCAACGTCTCGCGGCTCGATGGAGAACATCCGGTCAAACGCTTCGTTTTGCGCCGGTTCGTCGATCAACTGCGCGTAGTCGCGTACCAACGACATCTTGCGGTAGTTGAAGTTGGCCAGTGTCACTTGGGTCAGGTCGATATCCCAGGCGTAGCGGTGCCCCTGATTCTCGGGCAGGGCGAAGGTGCTGTTTTCAGTGCTGCTGGCGACCATTTGCGGATGCTGGTCGCGCAGCGAAGGTTTGCCGCCTACCGCCAGGCGCAGCGGCAACTGGCTTGGCAGCACTTTTTGCTGGAACAGTTGCAGGCCCAGCGGGCGGTAGTCTTCGCGGTCGTAGCTGAAATCCGGTCTTACCAACGGCATACTCGAGCGCTGACGGGCGCGGCGGCGCTGGAAGTGATGCAGGTGCTGCACGGCCTTCTGGTGGATCAGTTCGATTTGCGGCTTGCTCTGCAAGCGCAGCTCGACGCCGGGCTCGGTCAGTTTGATCTGACGGGCAATATCGGCGTGAATGTCTTCCAGCGAGGTCTTTTGCAGGTCGACGGTTTCCGGCAACTGGATATCGTAAAGCTGACGCAACTGATGACGCAGTACCGGGTTGAATTCAGCCTCGGTTTCGTCGCACTGCAACATGAACTGGTCGCGCACGCCTTTTTTACGGCTCAGCTCCACCGGCAGCCACAGCAACGGGGTGACAATGCGTTCTTCCGGGGTGTCCTTGAGGTTGTGCCAGCGCATGAAGGCGACAACAAGGCGCAGGTTGCTGAAGCCGAACTCGGCGCGGTCGCGGCGGGTTTCCTGGATCAGGCGTTCCAGCGATGCCTGCAACCAGGTCTGGTCTTCAAACCGCAGCCATTGCTGCAGGCCAACGGGTTTGCCGCTCAGTACCTGCTCGGAAAAGCCACCGAAGGTAGGCTGCCAGGTACACAACGCTTCGGGGCGGATGCTTTCGATGCGCATCACCAGTGGCACGCTGGCCACGGTCAAATTGACGTTCGCCTGGGTCGGCCGAAAGTGCAGCAGGCGGTTGCGTCGCGACAGATCGAACAGCCGGTTGCGCAGATGCTCAAGCACCACGGTGCGCCGCGAAGCCGGGCCTTCAGCCTCGGCGAGCACACGCTCGACATCCAGGCTCGCCGGCTGTTCGCGCCAGGACTCCAGGCGCTTGGCCAGCGAGCCGACATCGGTGGCGCGCTCATGGCGGTTAAGCTCAGTCATCTCGACGATTACATTGGCCAGCACCGGGTTGAGCCGGCCATTGAGCTGGAACAGGTTGCGCCGGTGCCGGGCAAACGTCTTGAGGTCGTTGATATCGGCAAAATCCAACCCGCAAGCCAGGCATGCCAGCAACTGGCCGAGTTGGAAAATATCGGTGATTTCGTCGTGATGCCCAAGCTGATGTTCCCAACTGCGCAAGTCCGTCAGGAACACCGGGTGGTCGATGGCCTGGTGCGGGTCTTCCTGGACTTGCAGGTCGGTAATTGCCACACCGGTTTGCGAATCGCGGGTCAGGCGGACCTTGCCGACGATATTCAGCGCCGACTCAGGGTTGGGCTGCACCTGCTTGATCGCCTCCAGCGCCAGGCGCGGCGGCACGCCCTCGGGGTTGCGCAGTTGCAGGGTTCGCTCTGGCCCTTGCAGTACATCGAGGTAACTGAGCTGGGCGACACGCCCCAATTCATGCAGTTGCGCCACCTGACGCAGCAGCGGCAGCGCCAGGAACAATACATCGTCGATAGGCACGGCGGCGCCGTCGTGGCTCGCCAGTAATTGCGTGAACGTGACGGGTTGGGTTATTGGGTCCATGTGTCGACCTCCGCTTTTAGTGCGCGAACGATCGGGTCGAGCTCACGTTTGGGTAATTTGATATCGCGTTTGAGCACGTTGATAAAGTCGTCGGCGCTGCCGAGCTTCTTCGCCGTGCGCGCGGCATGCAGCAAGGCTTCATCACGCAGGTCACGGTCGACCAGGCTCAGGTCGAGCATGACGAAGTGCAGGTATTCATGGATGCTCGCGTCGATACGCTCGGCATTCAGCGTGGCCAGGTCCAGCGGCGTCTGCGTGGTCTTCCAGTCGGGGAAGAAACCCCGTACCTGATTGAGTACCGCCTCGGACTGCAACACCGCTGCGCCGATAAAGGTGGCTATAAAGCCACGGGTGAGGGCGGTTAGCTCGACCTGGTCGGTCACGTCCAGGCGCGTCAGCGACAACGGCCCACGCAGCCGGCGGTGCAGCCAGGCGTCGGTTTCCGGAACTTGCCGCCACCAACTGTCTACCGCTTGGGAACGCAGGAAAGTCTCCGGGTGCGAGACGCCCTGGGACAGTTGCGCATCCTTGCCATCCAGCTCGCGCGCCTGTTGCAAGTAGCTTGCAGCATCGACGCTGACAATCCCGGTGTGAATCTTTACCAGCGAGGTGATGGACGCTTCGGGCCCGCCGGCCACCAGGGCCGCGCCGCGGTCGGCGTAGATTTCGGTGTGCAGGCTATATAAACGTGCGGTCTGTTCCAGGCTGGGCGGCGTATACACATCGGCCATCGCGTGGTTGAGAATGCGCTCGGCAGTGAGGTAGTCGCCGTCGTGCTCCGACCATAAACGGTAATGGGCCAGCTCGTGCCCCAGCAATGCCAGCAACTCCTGGGCGTCGAGCCGTTCAAGGATCGGCCCGTAAAACACCACATGCACCTCACCGGCAAGGTAATACAGGCTCGCATTCATCGCGCCGTCGCCCGCCTGGTAGAGCGTGGCGGGCGCCTGGATCTGCAAGCTTTGCAACGCTGCCTCACAGGCCAGGTAAGCCTGCGGGTGAGTCTCGGGGCTCAGGCGGTAGGTGTCGCGCAGCAATTGCGCGCGTACATCCTGGGCATGTTCCTGCTGCACGCCCAGGGACGAGGCCCAGCTCCACACGGCGGGCTCACTGGTTTTCAGGTAGTCGACCACCTGCTGGTGATAAGGCAGTGGCGTGAGGCTGCTGATGTCCAGCGCGGGGGTACTCATCGTTCAAACGTCCTTGAGGATACGGCTCCATAAGCTGCGCCTGGGCAGCAGAGGCTTGGGCTGGCATCCCGGTGTCAGTGATCGGCAATAAACGCGGAGCATACCTAGTGGTTGGGAAAATTACTTGTGAAAGTACACAGCCCTCGTGTTTGGCAATCAGGTTATTTAGCGCGCATGGATTGCGTAACCTGGTTGCCGAACATTCTCGCGTCTAACGCCTTTAAAACGCCTTTCAGCGTTTTCATTGCCCGAACCCTTCCTAAAGAACCTCCAAGCCCAACCCCAAGTCATCCGCGCCACAAAACACCCACGTTCGCGCTTACGGAACGAGGTCGTCGTCGAAGTCTTCACGTTCGATGGTTGTGTATGCTTGCGCGCGAATGCCGCCTTCGGAATAGGTGCAGAGTCGAGTTGTCGCCTTCTTTCCCTGCGGCCGCACGACTATTCCCTCGCTCATGTCTGGGTCGTTGGGTTCCCCTGGAGTAAAGTTTGTGCGCACCATGCGGTCGAAAACGGCGTAGGTTACCCCGTGATTGATGAAGCGCAGATGTGCTTCGCCACCACCTGAGTAGCCGGTAGAACTGAACCAGAAATGACCATTGGGTGGACTCAGCTTCTCGGGATAGCTCAACTCAATGTTGCCGGGCGTACCAAATCGGTATTGCACATAGCCTGTTGTCGCCGAGAAATCCTGCGACGCGCACACCGAGATCATCTTCCGGCCGGAGTCGCATCCGAACAATAGCGTTTCTTGCGCCTTACACAGATAGCGCTGTTCCGAAGCCTCCGCGAACGCGTCGAGCGCTATAGCCCCCATCGTCAGGATGCAAACGCCCTTTAATATCGTGACTTGAATTCCCATGATGGCTCCCGAATTTTCACTCTAAAACTTATCAGTATTCAGGCTGTACTATCGGAAAACAAAGGGTTTTAGCCTTAGATCTTGGCGAGCCAACAGCGCTACAACACCTGTCTACCTCATAGACGCGTGCACGTGAGGCAGCCAAGGATTTCGGCGCCTACCTTTGTTCGCGAGCATAAAAAAGATTGAATATTCACATCAATTGTTATTTAAATAACACCACAATAGCGTCACGACCGCCCTGGACGTGCTCGTAATAAGATGGGATGACCCTGTGCATGACAATTGAAGAGCGTTTGATGGAACAGGCAAAGCGTGCCGCCCAGAGCACGTACTCGCCTTATTCCCATTTCCCCGTGGGCGCGGCATTGCTGACCGCCGACGGTGAGGTGGTACAGGGTTGCAACGTGGAGAATATCTCCTACGGGCTGACCAACTGTGCCGAGCGCAGCGCGTTGTTCAGCGCCATCAGCCAGGGCCATGCCCCGCGCAGTTTCAAAGCCATGGCTGTTTATGCACCCAACGTTTCACTGATAAGCCCTTGCGGTGCCTGCCGCCAGGTGATGCTGGAGTTGATGGCCAAGGATGCAGTGGTGATTTGTCAGGGCAGTGACCCGGCCGCCACGCGCACCTGGACCCTGGAGCAATTGCTGCCGGGCGCCTTCGACGCTTTCTAATCCTGGGCAGGCCTTCGGGTCTGCATCCGCGTGGTCCATTGTTGAGACGCCTGCATGATCAGTCTTGTCGGAATAGCGACCCTTATTCTCATTGCCATTGCTTTATCTCATCAACGACGCTCGATCAACTGGCGCACCGTTTCGGTCGCGTTTTTGATCCAGGTCTTGATTGGCGCCTTTGCGCTTTACGTGCCGTGGGGCCAGACGGCGCTCGCCTCGCTGTCAGGCGCGGTGGCATCGCTGCAGCTTTACGCTAACAAAGGCATCGAGTTTCTGTTCGGCGGCCTGAGTTCACCGCACATGTTTGAAGTGTTCGGCAGTGGCGGGTTTGTGTTCGCCATCCGGGTTTTGCCGATGATCGTGTTCTTCGGCAGCTTTATCTCTGTGCTGTATTACATCGGTGTGATGGGCTGGATCATTCGGCTGGTGGGCGGCACCTTGCGCCTGTTGCTGGGCACCAGCCGCATCGAATCAATGGTGGTGACCTCGGCGATTTTCATCGGCCAGTCGGAAGTGCCGCTGGTGGTACGGCCCTTCATCGCCAAGCTGACGCGCTCTGAGTTGTTTGCGGTGATGGTCGGTGGTTTCGCCGCAGTGGCCGGCTCGGTGCTGCTGGGCTATGCCGGGCTGGGCGTGGAGCTCAAGTACCTGATCGCGGCGTGCTTCATGTCGGCGCCGGGGGCCCTGTTGATGGCCAAACTCATGGAGCCGGAAACCGAAGCGGCACGTACCGAACAGGTGATCGAGGAGCTGGGCCAGGCCGAGAATCGCCCCACCAATATCATCGATGCCGCCGCCGATGGCGCCCAGGTTGGCTTGCGCCTGGCCTTGGCGGTGGGTGCCATGCTGCTGGCGTTTATCGCGTTGATTGCGCTGCTCAACGGGCTACTGGGCTGGGCGGGCAACTGGTTTGGCTACCCGCAATTGACCTTGCAACTGGTTCTCGGGTACGTGCTGGCGCCCATCGCGTTTCTGCTCGGGGTGCCGTGGCATGAAGCAGTGATGGCCGGCGGTTTTATCGGCGAAAAACTGGTGCTCAACGAGTTTGTCGCCTACGCCGACCTGGCCAACTACCTGACCCCGGCCAAGGCTGCCGAAGCCGGCGTGCCGCTGTTGTCGGTGCACACCCAGGTGATCGTGACCTTCGCCCTGTGCGGCTTTGCCAATCTTTCTTCGATTGCCATTCAGCTGGGCGGCCTCACGGGTATCGCCCCGCAACGCCGTGAGGAACTCGCGCGGCTGGGCTTGCGGGCCATGATCGGCGGCACGCTTTCCAACCTGATGAGCGCGGCGATTGTCGGCTTTTTCATTTCGCTGTAAGGAGCACAGTATGTGGTTGCCACAAGAAGTGATTCGGCGCAAACGCGACGGGCACGCCCTGGCTACGATGGACATTCAACGCTTTGTCGCCGGCATTGCCGACGCCAGCCTCAGCGATGGGCAGGTGGCGGCGTTCGCCATGGCGGTGTTCATCAAGGGCATGGACGTGAGCGAACGCCTGGCCTTGACCGAGGCGATGCGCGACTCCGGCCAAGTGCTGAAGTGGGACCTGCCAGGGCCGGTCGTGGACAAGCATTCCACCGGCGGCGTCGGCGACATGATCAGCTTGCTGCTCGCGCCGTTGCTGGCGGCCTGCGGTTGTTACGTGCCGATGATTTCCGGGCGTGGGCTGGGGCATACCGGCGGCACCCTGGACAAGCTCGAGAGCATTCCCGGCTACGACTGCCAACCCAGCACCGAACGCCTGCACGCGGTGGTGGCCGACGTCGGTTGCGCGATCATCGGCCAGACTGCCAACCTGGCGCCGGCGGATAAGCGCTTGTATGTGATCCGCGACGTGACCGGGTCGGTGGAGTCGATTGACCTGATCACCGCGTCGATCCTCGGCAAAAAACTCGCCGCCGGCCTCGACGTACTGATCATGGATGTGAAAACCGGCAACGGCGCCTTCATGGCCGAGCCGCAACAGGCGCGCGAGCTGGCCGCCAGCATCGTCGCGGTGGCCAACGGTGCCGGGGTCAACACCCGCGCGCTGATCACCGACATGAACCAACCGCTGGCCCGCAGTGCCGGCAACGCGCTGGAGGTTGGCGAAGCAGTCGCTTTGCTCAAGGGCGAGGTGCGCAGTGAGCGCTTGTGGGCGGTGACCTTGGCGCTGGCCACCCAAGCATTGACGATGGCCGGTTTGGCGCGGGATGACGCCCAGGCCCGTGATCAATTACTCCAGGCCTGGCAGAGCGGTGCAGCCTTGCAGCGCTTCGAGCAAATGGTCGTCGCTCTGGGCGGCCCGCCGGGCTTTACGGCAGACCCTGAAGCGTATTTACCCAAGGCCGCCGTGTCGGTGCCGGTGTGGGCCGAGGAAGAGGGCTGCGTTACCGAGATTGACACCCGGGCGGTGGGCTTGGCGGTGGTGGCATTGGGCGGCGGACGCAGTCATCCCGACGATGTGCTGGACTTGTCCGTGGGCTTCAGCAAGTTGGCCTTTGTGGGTGAACAGGTGAACGCGCAACGGCCTCTGGGCTGGGTGCACGCACGCAACCCAGAGCAGGCCGAGCAGGGCGCATCCGCTTTGCGCGCAGCCTATCGGTTAGGCGGCTCGAGCCTGGCCGCACGTGATTTGATCCAGGACATCCTATGAGCAAAGCCATCGTATTGGTGCTGGACTCGTTGGGCATCGGCGCCAGTGCCGACGCTGCTGTTTTTGGCGATGCCGGCGCCGACACCTTGCGCCATATCGCCGAGGCGTGTGCCCGCGGTGAGGCCGATGGGCCATTGCGCCGGGGGCCTCTGTGGCTGCCAAATCTGGGTCGTCTGGGCTTGGGCGCCGCTGCGGCAGCCAGCGGTGACGGACCGTTGCCGGGCCACTGGGGCGACGCTGCACCGGTCGGCGCCTACGGCCATGCGCGCGAACAATCCTCAGGCAAAGACACACCGTCCGGACATTGGGAGATGATGGGCGTGCCGGTGTTGTTCGACTGGGGTTATTTCGAGCGGCCGGTTGAGTCCTTTCCGCCCAGGTTGCTGGCCGACCTGATTGAGCGGGCAGGGTTGTCGGGTGTCCTGGGCAACTGCCATGCCTCTGGCACTACGGTGCTGGACGAGTTGGGCGAAGCACACATCCGCAGCCAGCAGCCGATTTGCTACACCTCGGCCGACAGCGTGATGCAGATCGCCGCCCATGAAAGCCATTTCGGGCTCGATGAGCTGTACCGGGTGTGTGAAATCGCGCGCGATTTGTGTGATCAATACACGGTCGGCAGGGTCATTGCCCGGCCGTTCACCGGCGAGCACGCGGGCGAGTTTCGCCGCACCGGCAATCGCCGCGACTACACCGTGCCACCGCCGTCGCCGACGCTGCTGGATCATCTGTGCGAAGCCGGCGGCAGCGTGCATGCGGTGGGCAAGATTGGCGATATCTTCGCGCACCGCGGCATCAGCCGGTTGTACAAGGCCGACGGCAACGACGCGCTCTTCGATGCCACGCTCAAGGCTTACCAGCAAGCGCCAGACAACAGCCTGGTGTTCGCCAATTTCGTCGACTTCGACATGCTTTACGGGCACCGCCGCGACCTGGCCGGCTACGCTGCCGCACTGGAAGCCTTCGACCGCAGGCTGCCGGAATTATTGGCGTTGATGGACCCGCAGACGTTGCTGATCATCAGCGCCGACCACGGTTGCGACCCATCGCGTCCGGGCAGCGATCATACCCGTGAGCATGTGCCGGTCCTGGCTTACGGGGCAGGCGTGGCGGCCGGCTGGCTGGGCGAGCGCGGCAGCTTTGCCGATATCGGCCAGACGCTGGCCACGCATTTGGGCGTGGCGCCGTTGGCGTGGGGAAGTTCTTTTCTGCTCAGGGAGCATCATTGATCGACGCCTTCAGTAATGTCTGTTCCTATGGGCGCTGCACTCGATTCGCATCGTCGCGCCAGGCGACTCCAGCGAAGAGCAGCGCCCAATGAACCGCTACCAATCATGATGTGAAGTATGAGTCGTCCACTCTTTGTATCTCTCGATGGCCCCAAGGGAACGGGTAAAACCACGCTTTTGGAGGCCGTGACCCAAGTGCTGAGGGCAGACAAGCAAAAGGTGATCCGACTCAGCGAGCAAAAAAGCGATCCCCATAGGGCTGAAACAATGGCCCTCGTTAACACTCTCGTCAGAAACCCCAGCCGGGAGTTGGAGTTGAGGGTGTGTGAGCGCTTTGCTGATAGCCGTGCCTGGATTTCCCGGCACGTACTGGCCAAACAGCCAGCCGGTAGCATCATCTTGATTGATCGCTGGTACCCCTCTGATGCAGCGTTTCGCCGGATCGTCGGGTTTGCAGACATTCTGCAGTTAAACATTGATCGAGACGTGCAAGTGCCCGACCTGCATGTCGGCGTGGTCACCGCCCCTGATATTTCATGGGCCAGAGCAGCCGAACGACGGCGTGGGCTGAGCAGTACGGTGATGCATAAGCTGGAAGAACATGTCGCGTGTACTCAGGCGTTCGAGCGCGCGATTAGCGATCACGGCTGGGTTTTATGCCGCAATGAAACAACGATCGAGGACGCCACGGCGCAGGTGGTTTCTGAGATATACAGCGTCCTTCGATGTGCGTAGCTTTGTACGATCAGGGCTGCAAACGCCGCACCCTCCAGCCCGTATCGCTGCGGTCATAGCGCAACCGCTCATGCAGCCGCTCGTGCCCATTCCCCCAGAACTCCAGCGATTCAAGGCGCAACTCAAACACACAATAGCCCTCGGGACGCGGCAGCGGACCTTGGCCTTCGGCCAGTTCGCGAGCGGCGTTGCGCATGGCCTGAACATCCTGCAGTTCTTCGCTCTGGCGAGACACCGACGACATCGGATGCGTGGCATACGGGCGCTTGAGCCACGCCTCATCCGCCTTGGCGTCCGGCAAGCGCACGGCCTGGCCATTGAGGATGATCTGCTGACTGGTTTCGCGCCAATACAGCACGCCCGACGCCCACGGGTTTTGGCTCAGCTCACGGCCTTTCTGGCTGCCGGCATGGGTGCTGAACAACAGCCCCGTGTCGCTGATCTCACTGATCACCACGATGCGCGTCGAGGGCCGGCCCTGGCCGTCGGCGGTGGCCAGCGCCAACGCCCTGGGTTCGCGGATGCCCACGCGCCGTGCGCGCTCCAGCCAGTTGCGCAGCACGCTCATGGGGTCGGCGGGCAGTGTCTGGTACTCGGGGAACGGTGCATCCAGTGTGCCGGTGAGCGATTCGGACATGCCTTTACCCAGCAGCGGCTTGCCTTGTACTGAAAGGTTCATAGCACGATGGTCCCCCGCCCGAAGGTGACGCCATTACCGGAGACTTCGACGCGCGTCAGTTGATCGGCGCGGCCCTCAGCCCTGGCGAACATCAGTGAAGGGCGGCCGATTTCCACGCCCTGCAGAATCTCCACCTGCTGGCCGAACTCGATTTGGCCATGGCGCGCCAGATGAATCGCCAACGGCCCGGCAGCCGAGCCGGTGGCTGCATCCTCGACCACGCCGTAGGCCGGTGAGAACATGCGGCTGCGCCAGCGCCGCCCGGCGCCGGCGAAACAGTTGATCGCCATGTCGTGGAAGTTCGACAGCGCACGGTGGTCAGGGTGCAGGGCCGACAAGGCGGCGATGCTCGGCAGGCCGACAAACACATGGCGTGGGCCGTTGTGATAGATCTCGATGGGAAAGGTCGAGTCGCTGATGCCCAGGGCTTTGAGCAATTCGGCATCGCGGCCCAGGGCCGTCCAGGTCGGTATCGGCTGGTCCATGCTGGCGGCGATCACGTTGCCGTTCTGGCGTTCCAGTTCAAAGGCGATGGTGCCCATCTGGGTTTCCAGGTACAGCCGGTGATTGTCGGTGTGCGCCCCCAGCGCGATGGCCGTCCCCAGCAACGGGTGGCCGGCAAAGGGCAGTTCGTTGACCGGGGTGAAAATCCGGATCAGCGCATCACCGCCGTTGCGTGGCTTGAGCACGAAGGTGGTTTCCGACAGGTTCATCTCGCGGGCGATGCGTTGCATTTGCGGCGCCGGCAAATCATCGGCGTCGAAGAACACCGCAACCGGGTTGCCTTCCAGCGGGACACTGGCGAAGGCGTCGATGATCACGTAGTTGTGCATGGTTATCTCCCCGCCGCCGACACGTTGCTGTCGACCGGTGTGTGGATGAGGGCATGGCGCAGCAGGTCGGCGATGATGCGCGGGCCTTCCTGGGTGAGCAGCGACTCGGCATGAAACTGCATCGAGGCGAACGACGGCCCACGCAGGGCATGCACCTCGCCGGTTTCGCTGTCGCGACTGATCTCGACGGTGCCGATGCCGTTGACGTCCAGGCGGTCACTGGCACTCTGGGCGGCGAAGGTGTTGTAGAAACCCACCCGCTCGGCGTTGCCGAACAGGTCGATCTGTTTTTGCACGCCCTGATTGGGAATGGCCTTGCGTTGCAGCTCCAGGCCTAGGCACAGGCTCAACACCTGATGGCTCAGGCACACCGCGAGGAATGGCCGTTGCTGGCTGAGCAAGGAACGGATGGCCACGTGCAGATGGTCGATTTTCGGCAGCTGGACATCGCTCGGGTTGCCGGGGCCAGGGCCCATGATCACCAGGTCGTAACCGTCGAAACTGTATTCATCGCTGAAGCTGCACACCGTGACTATCAGGCCCAGGGCCCGCAGCTGCTTGGCGATCATCGAGGTGAAGGTGTCTTCGGCATCGACGATCAGCACCTGGCGCCCGCTGAAATCGGCCTGGGTCTGCTGGCGTTGCTGGCTGTCCATCAACCAGAAGTCCGAGACGTAGGCATTGCGGCTGGCCAGCGCTGCGCGTACCTGCAGGTGGCTGCCAAAGCGCGAGGGCGCCTGGTTTTTCAAGGCAGCAATCAGGCCGGCGGCCTTGGCGCGGCTTTCGGCGGCTTCGGTCATGGGCTCGGAATGACGCACGATGGTCGAGCCCACGCTGATGCGTACCTGGCCGCCATTATCGATGTCGGCGGTGCGAATCAGGATGGCCGAGTCCAGGGAACGTCCACCTTTGCCATCGCTGCCGATCAGCGCCGCCATGCCGCTGTAGTACGCGCGGCCTTGCGGCTCATAGCGCTGGATGACCCGGCAGGCGCTTTCCAGCGGGCTGCCGGTGACGGTCGGGGCGAACAGGGTTTCGCGCAGGATGTCGCGCACGTCGCGACGGGTCTTGCCCTCAATGAAGTACTCGGTGTGGGCCAGATGCGTCATTTCCTTGAGGTAAGGGCCGAGGACGTGGCCGCCGTCTTCACAAATGCGCGCCATCATTTTCAGCTCTTCATCAACCACCATGTACAGCTCATCGGCTTCCTTGCGGTCGGCCAAAAAGGCCATGACGTCCGTCAGACAGGGGCCAGCCGGCGGGTAGCGGTAAGTGCCGCTGATGGGGTTCATCACCGCGAGCCCATCCTTGACGCTGATGTGCCGCTCGGGCGAGGCACCCACGAAGGTGCGGCTGCCGGTGTGAATGATGAAGGTCCAGTAAACACCTTTCTCGCGCTCCAGCAGATGACGAAAGAACGACAGCGCGCTGGCGGGGCCGTACTCGCTGATTTCCGCCATAAAGGTGCGTTTGATCACGAAGTTGGCGCCTTCCCCAGAGCCGATTTCGTTGGCGATCACCTGGCTGACGATCTCGGCATAGCGGGCGTCGCTGAGGTCGAAGCGTTCGCCGTTCAGCTGGATCGGCACGTTTGGCAGCAACCCCAGCAACTGTTCAATGCCGATGGATTGTTGCTCGGTAATGTTCATCGCCAGCAGCGGCGACTCATCGTCCACCGCCTCGAAGCCGCGTTCGGCAATCTGGCGGTAGGGAATCAGCGTGAGTACATCCAGGTGCGGGGCACCGATCGAGGGGGCAGGCAAGTCGATATCGGCCAGGACCTGCGGCTGCGACATCTGCCCAATCAGCACATCCAGCAGCCCCGGGCCGCTGGATTCCGGACGATACAACAGGGCAAACGGCTCGGGCACCGGTTGCAGAATGCGTTCCATAAGGCGGGCGGCAGCTTGGCTCATAGCACCACCTCGTCGGTGGTAACGACCATGGCGCAACGGCTTGCGGCGTATTCGATCGCCATCCAGTGGTGCGCCTTGCTGAAGTCAGCAATCGCGTCGGCAACCAGGAAGGGTTGGATATCGTTGGAGTAGGCATCCACGGTAGAAATCAGTACCCCGACATGGGCATACACCCCGCACAGGATCAACTGATCGCGCCCGTTGGCGTGCATGCGCTCCAGCAGGTCGGAGTTAAAGAACGCACTGTAGCGCCACTTGGTCAGCAGCCAGTCACCCGGCTTGGGCGTCAGCGCGTCGACCACCTCGCGGTCGGCGGGGCTGGCCTTCATGCCAGGGCCCCAGAAGTCCTTGAGCAGCCCGCGCTGTGCCTCGCTCATGCTGCCCGGCTGGGCGGTGTAAGCCACCGGCACGTCGTGGTCGACAGCCCACTGGCGAATGCGCGCGGAATTAGCCACGACGGCTTCACGCAGGGCATCGGGCAAGGGCCGCAGGAAGTAGCGCTGCATGTCATGCACCAACAGCACGGCGCGCTCGGGGTCGACGCGCCACTGCGCGAGGTTGACGGGCAGGTCGCGGGCTGTAGGCAGGGAGTACGGGGCAATCGATGGAATGCCAGTCATGGCGACAAACTCCAGTCAAAGGTAAGCAAGGGTGGAGGAGGGCAGGTTTTTCCAGGCCATCACTGCAGTGATGGCTTGCCAAGGGGTCAGGCGCGGGTCGCACAGGCTTTTGTAGTGGCTGGCCACCTGGCTCAGGCCGGCGGCATCGGAGGCGCACTCGCTGACGTCGTCGGGGGTGGTTTCCAGGTGCAGGCCGGCAGCCACACCACCGGCCGAGGTCACGGCATGTTTGAAGGCGGTGATTTCCTCGGTGATGGTCTGCACCATGCGGGTCTTGTTGCCGCACGGCGCGATGATGGTGTTGCCGTGCATCGGGTCGCTGAGCCAGATGATCTTGTGGCCGGCATGGCGCACCGCTTCAACCAGCGGTGGCAGGCGATCAGCGACTTTGTGGGCGCCCATGCGCGCAATCAGGGTCAGTCGGCCGGGCTCGCGTCGTGGGTCCAGGCGCTCGCACAGGCTCAATAACTGGTCCTGGGTGATGTCCGGGCCGACCTTGCAGGCCACTGGGTTGAGCACTTCGCTGAGCAGTGCCACGTGAGCGCCCGTCAATTGACGGGTACGTTCGCCGATCCACGGCCAGTGGGTTGAGCCGAGAAACACCCGGCCCTGTTCGTCCTTGCGCACTTGCGGCAGTTCGTAATCGAGCACCAGCATTTCGTGGCTGGTCCAGGCGGGAGAGCCGCTGAGCTGTTCCTTGCTGGCCGGTTCCTTCCAGCCCAGGTGGTGCATGATGTCCTGGGCGGCGCGATAGCCTCGTACCAGGCGTTGTGCATCATGCTGGCGATGGTTGCAGACCGCTTCGCGGCCGTTGACCATGTCGCCGCGGTACACCGGCAACTCGACATCGCCGATGCGCTCGCTATTGTTGGAGCGCGGCTTGGCGAACTGCCCGGCAATCCGCCCGACGCGCACCACCGGTTGCTGGGTGACCAGCCGGAACGCACCGGCCAGGATGTCCAGCACCGCGACCTTGCGGGCCACGTGGCTGGGAGCACTTTCATCCATGTCCTCGGCGCAGTCACCGGACTGGATGATCATCGCTTCGCCCGCCGCCACCCTGGCCAAGGTGGCACGCAGCACCAGGATGTCTTCGACGCGAATCAGTGATGCGCTGTCCCTGAGGTAGGCCTGCGCGTCATGCAATTGTGAGGGCTCGCTCCATTGAGGCTGCTGGAACGCTTCACAACTTAGAACCCGTTTCAGTAAGTCTTCCATGATGCGATTACTCTCCCTAAGGATTAAGTAGGAATGCCTTCACGCTTGATCTGCGGCACGGGAATGCCCAGGGCGCGCAGTTGTTGAAAGACGTTCATGAACTCGCGATTGCGTTTTACTTTGCCGTCTTGCAGCTCGAAGGAGTGCAGGAAGTGGTTCTCGTAATACCCTTCCGGGTAACCTGGAAAGAGGATCTTGCCGTGGCCATCGCACTCGACCCAAAAATGGTTGGGGTCGTCGGTTTCAAATACGTTGACGTTGTACCATTCCCAATCCGGGAAGCACTTGAGTGACCAAACAGCATGTTCGGCCAACTTGGCTTTGCCACTGATTACAATGGGTGCGCCGGTGTCTGTGGTCCACAAGCCACCCGAACCGTCATCGGTAAACAGTTCATGGCGGCGCAGGCGATCCTGGCCTTTGGTGCGCATATATTGCTCGACCGTGGCGCGGTTCTTGCGGCGAAGTTCGCTGCTGTCGTCAGCGGTTAGTTGTCGCGCTGCATGAGTAGGCATGTTCACTCTCCAATAATGAAAGGGCTTATGAGGCGGGAATACCTTCACGCTTGATGCGTGGCACCGGAATGCCCAAGGCGCGCAGTTGTTCGAAGGGGTTCATGAACTCACGGTTTTGCTTGATCTTGCCGTTGTCCAATTCGAAGGAATGGATGTAATGGTTTTCGCAATACCCTTCTGGGTAGCCGGGGACCAGGGTCTTGCCACGGCCATCACTTTCGACCCAGAAGTGGTTGGGGTTGTCGGTTTCAAACACCCGCACGTTGTGAAACTGCCAGTCTGGAAAGCACTGCTCCAGCCACACGCCAAGGGCGGCGAGTTTCGCGTGGCCCTTGAATACCAGGGGTTCACCGGTTTCAGTGTTCCACGAACCGCCGCTGCCATCCGGGGTGAACAGTTCATGCCGACGCAGGCGATCTTGGCCATGGGTGCGCATGTACTGTTCGACGGTGGCGCGGTTTTTACGGCGAAGTTCAAGCTGATCATTAAAGCCGCTGGCGGAAAGCGAAACCGACATAAGCCGTAACCTCCTTAGTTAAATTAAGGTTTTTCGAAAATCAAGTAAATATTTAGTTAATCAGGCGCGCCAGCATTTACAGGTTTAACTTTGTATATTGAGAGCGTGCTGAGGCGTGTTGTTTATACACCTGCACTTCTCGCGGCAGGAACTACCAGATCTTGTAGCGGTTCCGCCATGGAGGGGGCGGATACGGTCCATCGGGTAGTGTGTTGCACTATTATGAATCAGCAGGTTCATTCGTCGGCCAAGCCGCAACGATAGCCCGCTAACATCGCCTGGCTATCAATGGCCTATGGCTAGTTAGTTGGTTAGGCACAATAAAGCCTTCGCTATTGCGAAGTGGTCTATAACCGTTGAATTTTGTGTATTGACATGAGTTCAGGTTGGTCTAGTCTCACGACTCGTTTCCAACTCTAGTGGTGTTCAAATGGAATTAGGACAGCTGTTGGGATGGGATGCTTATTTTTACAGTATCTTTGCGCAAACTATGAACATGCAGGAGTTTACTGCTGTTGCATTGAGGGCTTTACGTGAACTGCAGTTTGATTTTTTCGCCTACGGCATGTGCAGCGCGACGCCGTTCATGCGCCCGAAAACCTATATGTACAGCAATTATCCCAAGGACTGGATAGCGCGATATCAGGCAGCGAACTACGCGGCGATCGACCCCACGGTGAAACACAGCAAAGTCTCGTCCGCCCCCATTTTGTGGAGCAATGAGCTATTCAAGGGGTGCTCGGACCTGTGGTCCGAGGCCAACGATTCGAATCTGTGTCATGGCCTGGCGCAACCTTCGTTCAACGTCCAGGGCCGGGTAGGGGTGTTGAGCATCGCACGCAAGGACAAGGTCATTAGCCTTCAGGAGTTCGAAGCCTTGAAGCCGGTGACCAAAGCGTTTGCCGCGGCGGCCCACCAGAAAATTTCTGAGCTGGAGAGTGACGCGCGTGTGTTCAATACGGATGTCGAGTTCAGCGAACGGGAGTGTGATGTGCTGCGCTGGACCGCAGACGGCAAAACCTCCGAGGAAATTGGCGTGATCATGGGCGTGTGCACCGACACGGTGAATTACCATCACCGCAACATCCAACGCAAAATCGGCGCCAGCAACCGTGTGCAGGCGGTGTCTTACGCGGTTGCGCTGGGGTATATCTGAGGTTCATCGACTGCCGCCGAGCCCTCCCAAAAGGATGACTCGGCCGGTATCAAGCGGTGTCTTTCAACAATGCGGCGGGCATGAAGGCTGAAGGCGGGCGGGCGCCTCGATGGTGTTCACGGTGAGCCGAGAGCTTGATCGCAAGGATTTTTTCGTCCTGGTGCACGGTGACCGGTCCCAATCGCTCGTAGTTGACCCCGTTGATTTTGTAATAGCGCTCCATCGTGCTGTTGACGATGCCGACAATGAAATCGGCGCCTGCCAGGCTGGCGGTCTTCAGGCTTTTCCAGAACAACGGCATGGCCAATTGCGGTTCACGGGTGGTGAAGCGTGTCATTTCCCAGATGGCAGGATCCTTGGGCGGCGTGCCAGCGCAGGTATGGCTGAAAACACCTTCCAGCAGGTTTGGCAATGTGGTGGGTATCAGACGCGCGCAGCCAACGATGTCGCAGTACTCGTTGAACGCCAAGAGGTAGCGCGCATGCTCGGTGTCGTATTGATCCCATTCACAACCCGCCGGGTGCGGATGGCCAGGCAGCCGCCAGCCGAGTTTCTCGACAAATTGCTCGTGCCGAAAGCGGCCTAGCCTGAGTTTGAGCTCGTCGCTCATTGCGCTCAGCGTGTGCTCTTCCATGTGCATGGCTGGGAGTTCCTGGGGGATGGGGGAAGTGCGGGGTTTTATAGAGGACTTGTTCAGGCTTGGCACCTACAAGATCTTGTAGGCCGCGTTGGCACGCGGTTCGCTGGTTTGATTCCTCGGTCAGTTTTTTGTAACAGCTTGTTTGCGGCTGACGCATAAACCTATAAAGTTAACCTTTCGGTCAGCTTTGCACTGCCACACACAGCCTTTTGTTCCGGCAAAAGCGCTTCTGCCAGACCCGAGATCCCCAGAACATAACCATAAGGGCGGACCTATAACCGCCCAGAGGATGATCCATGTCCAACCGTGATATCTCCCGGCGCTCGTTCCTTCAGGGCGGGCTGGTGGCGGGTGTGAGCGTGACGCTTACACCGCTCAGCACCCAGGCGCTGGCTGCGTTGATGGAAAACAGCGTGACCGTGCCGTCCGAGCATTGGCTCGGCAACAATGGCAAGGCGCGCTCGCGTAACGATGCCTTGTCCAAGGTCTGCGGCAGCAAAGTCTTTGCCCGCGACATCCGTTCCAAAGACATGCCGGGCTGGCCGCAGCAACAGGGTCACGCCATGTTGCTGAAAATCACCAAGGCCGACCGCATCTACGCCGGCTACGATCTGTCGTGGCTTGGCGCCGACCTGCAACCTGACCGCATCGTGACGGCCGCCGACCTGGACAAAGACGGCATCGTCTTCCCGGAAGAGCACGCGCCGGATCCGCTGTTGCCGGAAGGCCAGGTGCCGATGTTCATCGGTCATCCCGTGGCGATCCTGATCTGGAACGACTTCGAGCGGTTCCGCCAGGCCAAGGCCAAGCTCAAATTCAACGACAAAGCGATCCGTTACGGCGCCCCAGCGCCGTATTACGAACGTGATCCGTATGGCAGCTTCCGCTATGTGCGCGTCGGCGGTGCGACCTCGGCGGACGAAGATGAATTCGCCAGCCTCAAGGATTCGATTCTGTTTCCGATGCTGAAAAACCGTCGCCCGGTGTGGAATTCCCAGCCGGACCTGCACGGCAATCTCACCGAGCGCGGGCTGTTTTACGCCGACCGGATGAAGCAGCAGATCGACGCGCCGCCCGACCACTGGCTGGTGTTCGACGAGCGCTACAAAACCCCGTCGATTGAGCCGGCCGCGATGGAACCGGACAACGGCAACGGCTGGTACGACCCGGCCACCAAGACCTTGCACTTTGTTGTCGCGACCCAGTGCCCGCTGGAAGCCGCCACCGAAACCGCGAAGATGATCGCGCCCTCGCGCTTCGGCCTGGCGAATCTGAACATGCACCCGGGCTACACCGTCGGTTACGGCTCCAAGGACCACAACATTTTTGTCTACTACGCAGCCCTCGCTGCGTTGTACGGCGCGGGTGTGCCGGTGCGCCTGGCCAACGACCGCTATGAGCAGTTTCAGAGCGGCATCAAGCGTCACCCGTTCGATATCCGCTACCAATTGGCGGTAGACAAAAACGATCACAGCTTCCAGATTTTTCGCGCAGAGATGAACGTCGATGGCGGCGGGCGCATCAACTACAGCCCTTCGGTGGCCGCGGTTGGCGCCACGGCAGCGCAGTCGATCTACTACATGCCGCAGAACGATCTGCAGGTCACGGCCTACCATTCGCGCGCGGTGGAAGCGGGCTCGATGCGCGGTTACGGCACCCTGCAAAGCATGGCGTCGACCGAGATGATGGTCGACGAAATCGCTGATCGCCTGGGTATCGACGCTATCGACCTGCGCAAGAAAAACGCCTTGCTGTCGGGCATGAAAAACACCCAGGGCGCGGTGCCGGCCGGTGCATTGCGCTTGCACGAAATTCTCGACAAAGCGGCTGCCCACGACGTCTGGAAAAACCGCGACCAGATCAAAAAGACGCGCGAAGCCGCTGACCCGGATAACTGGTATGGCGTCGGTTTTGCCATCTGCCAAAAAGACTTCGGCACCGGTTCCGAGGCGCCGATGGCCAGCATCGAATTCACCGCTGAAGGGCACGTGACGTTGCGCCATATCGGCATTGAAATCGGCACCGGCATGTCCACCTCGCAAGCCCTGGTGGTGGCGGATTTCATCGGCATACCGGCCACGCAAGTGAAGACCGGCGAAACCGAATGGAAAGAGTTGCAACTGATCACGGGCGGCAACCCGTACACCATGAGCCAGGCCGAACAGGATGGTTTTCTGCGCAACCCGCGTTGGGTCGGCAAACTGGCGTCGGCCTCGTCGGCGACCAACTCCGCGTACTACTTCAGCCACGCCACCCGTGAAGCCTCCCGGGTGCTGTTCAACCACGGCTTGTGGCCGGCAGCGTTGCAGATCTGGGGCCAAGGCCCTTACGGCGGCCAGGCCAACCCGTACGTGGTGCGCCGCGAAGATGCGCATTGGGTCGACGGCAAACTCACCGCCAACGGCATGCAGCCGCTGAGTTTTGAGCAATTGGCCAAACACGCCCACGAAAAGGGCCTGGTGACCGGCGCTACCGTGCACGGCTTCAACCGCTGGAGCTGGGCCGAGGCCGAGTACAGCATCGACGGCGTGCGCGAGCGTCTGCCCCTGGATGGTCTGGCGGTGAAGTACGGCGACGGCGCGCCGCAGGCGAAACGGGCACAGATGACCAGCAACGGTTTCCACCTGCTGGATCGCCAGAACGTCCACTACCCGGACACCCAGTTGAACAACGCGGCGGTGACTTACTACAGCCCGGTTGCGACGCTGGTGGAGTTGAAAGTGAACAAGGGCTCCGCCCAAGTGCAAGTGCTCAACCACCACTCGTGGGTCGAGTGCGGTCGGGTGCTGGTGGAAGAGCTGGTCAAGGGGCAGCTCGAAGGAGGGATCGCCATGGGCATCGGCCATGCGTTGATGGAAGAGATGCCGCTGTACGAAGGCGGGCCGGGGGAGGGTGACTGGAATTTCAACCGTTACCGCTTGCCGATGGCCCGACACGTTGCCGTGTGGAACCAGACGGCTGAAATCCTGCCGCCGTTGTCGCCGAGCGACCCGTCCAAGGGCATCGCAGAAGTGGTGATGATCCCGATCGTCGGCGCTATCGGTAACGCCGTGGCCCACGCCATCGGCAAACGTGTCCGCGACCTGCCTATCACTTCTGCGCGCATCAAGGAGGCCCTCAATGGCTAACCGTCCGTTTCAACTGACCCTTAACGGTCAATCCATCGGCCCGGTGGACATCCCTGATGACCTTCCGATGATCGACTACCTGCACGAATACAAAAACCTCACTGGCTCGCGGCTCGGCTGCGGCCAGGGCATTTGCCACGCCTGCGTGGTGATCGTCGACAACCCGGACGGCACCAGCGAAGAAGTGCGCACCTGCATCACCGGCGCCCACTATTTTGAAGGCAAAAAAGTGCGGACCATCGAAGGCCACGCGACTCGCGACGAGCAGGGCAACGTCACTGAGCTGAACCCGATCCAGCAGCGTTTCGTCGATGAATTCGCCTTCCAGTGCAGCTACTGCGCACCGGGTTTCGTCAATGCCGCGACCTTACTGGTCGAGAAGCTGCAGCGTCAGCCCATCGTCAACAGTCAGCTGGAAAAAGTCATCGAGGACAGCCTCGGTCACCACATCTGCCGTTGCACAGGCTACGTGCGTTACTACAACGCGACCCGTAACGTGCTCACCGATCTCGGCCTGGTCAAGGAGGGTTAAGCATGAAGCCTCTACTGTCCCGCCTGGCATTGGCGGTTGGTCTGGCTGCGCCGGTGTTGTTGGCGCACGCGGATGATCAAGTCAAGCGCGGCGAATACCTTGCCCGCGCCGCTGATTGCATGGCCTGCCACACCGCACCGGGCGGCGCGCCGTTTGCGGGTGGCCTGCCGATTGTGTCGCCGTTCGGCACCATCTATGGCACCAACATCACCCCGAGCAAAGCGCACGGCATTGGTTTGTACAACGATGACGAATTCTTCGCCGCGCTGACCGAAGGCAAACGCCGCGATGGTGCAAACCTGTACCCGGCGATGCCGTACACCTCCTATCACCTGATGCCGCGCGCAGATTCGGACGCGATCCATGCGTACCTGAAAACCATCGAGCCGATTGAACGTGCAGCGCCGGTCACTCGCCTGAGTTTCCCGTTCAACGTGCGCCTGGGCCTGATGGGCTGGAACCTGCTCTACGCCAAAGACGTGAAACTCGCGCCGGGCGAGGGCAAAAGCGAAACCTTCAAGCGTGGTGAATACATGGTCGAAGTGCTCGGCCACTGCGGCGAATGCCATACCCCACGCGGCTTGCCTGGCGCCATGCAGCAGGATAAACGCCTGACCGGCGGCCTGCTCAACGGCTATTTGGCGCCGAGCCTGTTGGCCACTGACCTGGCCGCTCGCGGCTGGAATCAACAGGACCTGAGCACCTTCCTCAAGCACGGCATGAGCGCCCAGGGCACGATGTTCAACGAGATGTTCCCGGTGTTCCACAACAGCACCCAGGGCCTGAGTGACCCGGACCTGGCGGCGATGGCCACCTACCTGCTCGGCGATCCCGCCCCAACCGCCGCAGTGTTGACCGAAGTGCCGCTCGACAAAATGAGCCCAAGCGCCCAACGCGGTCGTCAGGATTACCTGAACGTGTGCGCCGGTTGCCACGCGCCGAACGGCGAGGGCAAACCGCACATCGCCGTGGCCATGCGCGGCAACACCACGCTGCGCCTGGACGATCCGCGCAACCTGTTGCGGGTGATCGAGGACGGCATCGGCGAGCAGACATTCACCGGGTTCGAACGCATGCAACCAATGCCTGGCTTTGCCGACAAGCTCAATCAGGCACAGCTGACCGATCTGCTCAACTATCTGCGCCAGGGTTGGGGCGGCCAATCGAGTGAGCTGGCGGTCAGCGACGTGCAGAAGCTTCAGGCCGATGCACCACCAGCCGAGCACAAGGCGCACTGACATGCAGCATCTGGATCTGCAAGTCATTCGCCGTGCGCTGGAATGGTCGACGGCCGGCCAGCCGGTTTGGCTGTGCACGGTGCTCGCCACCTACGGCTCGGCGCCCCGTGCGCCGGGTTCGTTGCTGGCAGTGAACGTGAGCGGGCAATGGATCGGCTCGCTGTCGGGCGGCTGCGTTGAGGAAGACTTCCTTGAGCGGGTAGCCGAAGGCGCGTTCGAACAGGCAGTCAACGTCGTTCGTTACGGCGAAGGCGAGGACCCGCGCTCGCGAGTCAGCCTGCCCTGTGGCGGCGTGCTTGATGTGCTGGTGGAAAAGCTTGCGCCGGACTGCGAGGTTCAGGCCCATCTGCGCGAGCTGGAGTGCGCGTTGCTGGGCCAGCGCCGATTGATCCGCGAAGTCGAGCTGGCCAGCGGTGCGCGCCGCGTGCGTGCAGACAGCGAGCAGGGCGCGTGCATCGAGCGCGAGATCGACCGGGTCCGTGTGCGCGTCGGCGCGGCGCAGCGTTTGTTGCTGGCGGGCTATTCCAGTGTTGCCCAGGCTTGCGCCGAGTTTGCCGTGGGCCTGGGGTTTGAGGTGATTTTGTGCGATCCCCGCGACGAGGTGCTCGAGGGCGTGGTGCTGCACAACGTCGAGATCCGACGCCAGCTGCCGTCGGTGTTCATCGCTGACGGCGGCTGCCACAGCGACACGGCGGTGGTCGCGTTGACTCATGATCCGCGTATTGATGATCTGGCAATGATGGAGGCGGTGCGCACCGACGCGTTTTACATCGGCGTAATGGGTTCGATGCGCACCTCACAAAAGCGCTTCGAGCGCCTGCGACGCATTGGCGGGTTGGGCGAGGCCGAATTGGCGCGCATCCACGCGCCTATCGGTTTGAACCTGGGCAGCAAGACCCCGGCGGAAATCGCGTTGGCGGTGCTGGCCGATATTCTTCGCACGCGTAGCGGCATCGCGCGGGATCGACTCTGACCCGCCTGTGACCGGCGCTTCCAAGGGTATCGGCGCGGCGATTGCCGAGCAATTGGCCCAGGACGGCGCCGGCGTGATCGTCAACTACGCCAGCAGCCGTGAGGGTGCCTTGCCCTATGACAGCCTATGCGATTGATCCAGTTGAGCTTTCAAGCTGGCGACTTGCGCTTCAAGTTCGCGCACGCGTTCGCTGACCGCAACTTCGACGCTGACATCCTTCTGGATGCCGATGTAATAGGTGAGCTGATCTGCCTTGTTAAACACGGGAGTAATCGATAGCTCATTCCAGAAGGCACTGCCGTCCTTACGGTAGTTGCGAATGATTTGCCGGCACGGCTGATGCGACTTGATCGCCTCGCGGATCGCAACCAGGCCCGCCTGGTCTCGGTCGTCACCCTGCAGGAAGCGGCAGTCCTGGTACAGCGTTTCGTCAGCGCTATACCCCGTAAGGCGCATAAAGGCGGGGTTAGCGTAGATCAGGATATGCTCATCGCCTTCCTGCTCCGCAATGACAATGCCATCGTCCGAGGTTTCAACCATCAGTTTCAGCAGTTCTGCATCGATCATTTTTAGCGCCTCGGCGAAATTCAGATCATTCTAGGACAACTTGGGGGTTGAGCGCGTTCGGGGCGTCACTGACGAGCGGTGGTCATTAAAAGTGGAACTCCGACTCTTCACCACCGGTCAACTTTTCTGTCCACATCCCTTGGCTGCGATGGTGTTGAACGTGGCGCCATCGCAGTGGGTTTTTTTTGAGCGTCCCACTGACACGAAGGTTTATGAATATGAAGAGTGAACAGGTTGAAGGTGTTGCAGAGAAGCTGGCCGGCAAGGCGCAGAGCGCGGTCGGAAAGCTGATGGGTGATTCGAAGCTGCAAGCTGAAGGCGCTGGACGTCAAGCTTCTGGTCAGCTGACCCAAACCTATGGCGATGCACTCGACAGCGTGTCTACGTTCGTTAAGGAAAAACCGGTTGCTGCACTGGCCATCGGCGCAATAGCCCTGCTTGTGCTAGACCGTCTCTTGCGCCGCTAAGCCGCAAGGAGAGGGCTTCTACAGCTTTCCCTCGCACTGCCCAGGGCGTTTGCTTTGGCTGTGCGAGGACCTGATACTCCCAAGTGCTTATAGGCCTGCAAGCCTGCCCATATCTATTTATTGGTAAGGCGCAGCGCAATGGATAAGACAATCACTCGGATCAACTGGCCACCGACCTTAGGTCAATCACCGAGGTATGGCTCGGCGGGGCGCATACCCGGCTCGCCAAGGCGTTGAACGTGCCTACAAAAGCATTGGCGTGAATCGATCGAGGAACAGATCTGTTTATGCCCATTAATGCTGGGTCAAACAAATGCAATGATGCCGCCATTGCCTCCACCGCATCCAGGAATGCCCATGTTCGAACATTTCGACCTCAACGCTCTGATTGCCGTCTACGGCTACTGGGTCATCTTCGTGGGCTGCCTGCTGGAAGGCGAAACAGTTTTGCTCCTCGGCGGTATGGCTGCACACCAGGGCACTCTGCAATGGCTGCATGTGATCGGCTGGGCCACCCTGGGCGGCATACTCGGCGATCAGTTACTGTTCTGGACCGGACGTTATTCCGGGAGTCGCCTGCTGCCCAAACTGAAGCGTCACCAGTCTGCCATTCAACGGGTGGAGCGCCTTATCCATCGCTACCCCATGACGTCTGTATTCGCTGTGCGCTTTCTCTACGGAATGCGCTTGGTGGGGCCTATGGTGATCGGTGCAAGCGGTCTGGCGCCCTGGCGTTTCGCCCTGATCAATGTTTTGAGTGCGGCGATCTGGGCCACCCTGTTCGTCAGCGCCGGCTATTGGGCTGGCGAAGCATTGCAGCATTTCTTTGGCGACCTGAGACCGTATCGCCTGCCAATCTTCATCGGGGTGGTAGCACTTGTAGCCCTTGCGGCGCTGGTGCGGTATTTGCGCCGCCGGACCAAGGCGTTGCACCGCTGAGGGAGTGGTCATCCAGGCTCTTCTTCGGCCCATGACCAGGCAAAGCGTTCCAGGTGTGCTTTTTTTTCGATGTGGGCTGCTCGTCTGAGCCGGGGTTGGAAGCAGGCACCGCGCAACGGCTATCGACACAGCGGCGGCCACTGTCTGGGCGAGGTGACTTTTTTGCTGTGCTGCGCACGGTCATGCCTGCTGTCATGAACGGATCGCCTGCGCCTTCGATATCAAGGTGGGTGGTGATGCAAAATAATCAAAAAGAAAGGCCGCCCATGAGATCAGGGGAGGCCTTGTTGCTCTGTCGGGTCGACGCTCAATTGCCTCTGTAGGTAGAGAAACCGTAGGGGCTGAGCAGTAATGGGATGTGGTAGTGCGAAAGTGTCCCGTCTACCTCAAAAATGACCGGTACCTCCGGGAAGAAACTTGCAACTTTGTGCGCTTTGAACCACTCCCCGGTTTTGAAGGTGACACGGTAGGTGCCTTTCTCCAGCGCCTGACCATCGGGGTACAACCCGGGAATACGCCCTTGCTCATTTGTCGCGGCGCTGTTGAGCATGTTCCAGCTTTTGCCGTCCTGTTTTTCCAGCGTGACATTGACGCCAGGGGAGGGCAGACCATCTTGTAAGTTGAGTACATGCACGCTGAGCGGGTTTCCTGCCGCTAACGCCAGTGACGATACGACACTCAATACAAGGCCCGCGAAGAACGTTTTTAATCCAGTCATGATGATGTCCTTAGTTTTTGACGGTAGGTAAGATTTTGTTGATAGCGGCCAATGCGCAACCTTCATCGTTTGCTGCACCACCGGCACCGGCCACGCCGATCGCGCCAATGACTTGCCCTTCAAACAGCAACGGCACGCCGCCGCCCAGCAGCAATAGCTCATGCAGGGTGTTGAGGTTTTCCGCATCGGGGGTGCTGCGGGCACGCTCTGCCAATAGTCGTGTTGGCGTCTTGGTCGATAGGGCGGTATAGGCCTTGCGTTGGGCGGCTAATGTGTTGTGTGGGCCCACGTTATCGTCACGCTGTAAGGCGACCAGATTGCCCCCACGGTCGACAATGGCAGCAACACCTGTACGGCCATCGGCATGACAGGCTGTCAGCGCGGCGTTCAGCAAATCATTGGCCATTGCCAGTGACACGTCGTTGCGCTGCAGCACTTGATCCGGGGCTGCAACGGCGAGCGCTGAGTTCATTGCGAGTGACATCAGCAATGAGGTCGATAGGCGTATACGCATGCTTTGTCCTTTGTGTGGTCTGGCTGAGTCATGGCCAGGCATGATGCCCCGTGCACTCCGTCAGAATGATTGCCTGATGATTACCAAGATGTAATGTGCCAAAACGCTCGGGCGCGCTAGCCTATGCGCCAGTTCCGGAGGAAAAGATGCGTATCCTGGTTGTAGAAGATGAAGCGAAAACAGCGGACTACCTGCACAAAGCCCTGACTGAATCGGGTTACGTGGTGGAAGTCGCCCTGGATGGCCTGGAGGGCCAGTATCTGGCGCAGGAAAGTGAGTTCGACTTGATTATTCTGGACGTCATGCTGCCGGGCCTGAACGGATGGCAATTGCTGCAGATTATTCGACGCAAGTGGCAAACCCCGGTGCTTTTTCTGACTGCCAGGGACTCTGTGGAGGATCGGGTCAAGGGGCTTGAGTCAGGGGCCGATGATTACCTGGTCAAACCTTTTTCCTATGCCGAGTTGTTGGCGCGCGTACGTACTCTGCTGCGCAGGGGGCCGCCACGTGAGGTCGAGCAGTTCCTGGTTGCAGACCTGAGCCTGGATCTGTTGCGGCGTAAAGTTACGCGCGGGGGAGAGCGCCTTACCTTGACCAACAAGGAGTTTGCCCTGTTGCACCTGCTGGTCAGCCGTGAAGGGGAGGTGCTATCGCGCTCGTTGATTGCTTCGCAGATCTGGCAGATGAACTTTGACAGTGATACCAATGTGGTCGACGTCGCCATCCGGCGACTGCGCGCCAAGGTTGACGATCCTTACCCGCTCAAGTTGATACAGACAGTGCGTGGCATCGGCTACATGCTTGAGGTGCAATCCTGAAACTGTTTCCGCGCGCCCTGAGCCTGCGCCTGGCGGTCATGTTCGCGTTGGTCAGTGCGCTGCTGCTGGGCTCCATTGGTTTTTATCTTTACCAGTCGTTACAGCGAGAAATCGCCTGGCGCGATGACCAGGCCCTGCTCGGGCGCCTGGAGCGCATGCAGGCGTTGATCAACGACAGTGTCAGCGTCGAGCAACTCAGAAATCGGCCCAAGCTATACGAAAACATGCTGGGCAATCGCGACAACCTGCTGTGGATCATCGATGACACAGGCCAGGTGCTGATCGAAATCAACCCCGTCAGCATGAGCTTGCCCAGGTTACCGGCTGCAGCCCAGGCTCAGGTGGGTGACGGTGACACTTCGATGCCGGTGCGGCTTGCCTGGCAGCATGTCATGCAGGGTGATCGCGGCTTGACCCTGATTGCTGGCAAGTTGTTGAACGAGCGCGAGCAAATGCTGGGGGCTTACCGACTCAAGCTCTGGCTCGCGATGTCGGTGGGCGCGCTGCTGGCTTTTGTACTCGGCGGGTGGGTCAGTCAGCGAGGCTTACGACCTGTGCGCCTGCTGGCCAAGCGTGCTGCTGCCATTGATGCACACCATCTGCATTTGCGGCTGGATGAGTTCAACGAATTCAGTGAACTGCAAGTGCTCAGCCAGGCGCTTAATCAAATGCTCGCACGCCTTGAAGAGGGCTTCGCCCAGCTCTCACGATTCTCAGAGGATCTCGCCCATGAAATGCGCACCCCGCTCACTAACCTGATGGGGCATACCCAACAATCGCTCAGGCATGGTCGTTCAATTGAGGACTACCAGAACCTGCTGGTTTCCAATCAGGAAGAATATGAGCGTCTGGCGCGAATGATCGACAGCATGCTGTTTCTCGCTCGTAACGAGCAGTCGCATGCATCGGTGAGTGATGAGCTCATCAACCTGCACGATCTAGTCCAGCAACTGTGTGAGTATTTTGAAGGCGTGGCGCAAGAGCGTGACGTCACGCTGATCAATCAGGCCCATGACCACGTGCGTGCTGATCCGGCCTTGGTCCGTCGAGCATTGGCTAACCTGCTGTCCAACGCGCTGCGTTATGGCGCTACTGCTAGCGCAGTGACGATTAGCAGTGTGGTGTGGGAGGACAGGGTCGAAGTCACTGTGCACAACCAAGGCCCGCCGATTTCGGCGCAACATCTACCTCGGTTGTTTGAGCGCTTCTACCGGTGCGACCCGTCACGCAATCAGCCGGACGATTCTGGTGGCTTGGGATTAGCAATCGTCCGTTCAATTATGCAATTGCATGGCGGGCGGGTAACCGTTGAGAGCACTGGAGCAGGTACACGCTTTTGCTTGGTGTTTGTGCTACAGAAGGCTTAAGCGAATGCCCTTAAGCCTATCCGTTGTGGCACGACCTAGGGGATCAAGCGCATCTCGCGGAGTTTGTCGAACACATCGAAAAATGCTTGATCGCTCGCCTGGTAGGCGGTGAAGCCCATTGCACGGCTTTTCGACATATCAGTCACGACTTCGATGGGTCTACCAAGGTCTGCATCGGTATGCCATGGGGATATCAGGCGACCAATATCAGCTTCCTTCAAGCCGTGCTCCGCGACTATTTGCGTCCACACCGCTTGGTCGTCAGCCATTTGCTGCTCGAGCGGTGAGAGTGAGGCAGGATAATCGGCAGCAGGCACGTCGAAGTATTCGGCAATTCGGCCCCACATCCATTTCCAGCGAAACACATCGCCATTAGTCACGTTGAATGCCTGGTTGGCTGCCGCCGGCGTGGTGGCCGCCCACAGTTGTTGTTTCGCCAACTGCCGTGCATCCGTCATGTCGGTGAGGCTGTCCCACTGCACTCTTGATCCCGGAAATACAAAAGGGCGATTCGTCTGTTTGCAAACCGAGGCGTAGACGGCGAGGGTGGTCGCCATATTCATCGCGTTGCCTACGGCAACCCCGGTGACGGTATGCGGGCGATGAACGCTCCAGGTGAAGCCGTCCTTTTCAGCCGCGGCGAAAAGTTCGTCCTCCTGGGCGTAATAGAAATTCTCGACATTCAGACGATCCTGCTCTTCGCGAAACGGTGTTTGCGGAAGGCTGCCTTTACCATAGGCTTCGAACGGGCCGAGGTAGTGTTTCAGGCCAGTAACCAGTGCTACGTGCTCAACGCTCTTGGCGGGTCGAACGGCGGCCAGCACGTTGCGAACCATGGCGGCATTAACGCGAATGTTTTCCGCCTCCGTGGCTTGCCGCGACCATGTGGTGATGAACACATGAGTAGGTTTCAGATCCGCAAGCGCATGTTCCAGCGAGGCAGGATCCTGAAGGTCTGCCGCGATGGGGATCACGCCTTGCGATTGCGACGGGTGCCTCGATAGCGCGGCGACCTGCCACTTGTTGTCGATCAGTAATTGAGTGATGGCGCTGCCAACGATGCCGCTGGCGCCGACGACTAAAGCTGTTTGGCTCATGAGTTCCTCCTAGATTTAGAGTTGGGAGTCCACCTGAGCAACGGAGGTTCAATCTAAACTGGAGTGCGCGCAAGTAATCGTCGAATGGCGGCAAGCTCAAGACCAGGATATAAGCCCTTTGCGGGTCGCCTCCGTTAATGGTGGTCCCTGGGGCTCAGTGTTTGGGGCTCGCGACGCCCTCTGAGGCCTGTGCCAGCGCTTGCGTGTCAACATATTCCCGGATGTTCGTCAGCTTTTGAAGAGCGCGCCGGGTTCTCGCATTATCGCGGCGGTCCGCAATCCTGCGAAGGCACAAGACCTGGCTGAACGCGGAGTGATTGTGCGCGAGGCAGACTACGCAAGGCCTGAAACATTAGCCCGTGCGTTTGAGGGAGTGGAAAAGCTTATTTTGATTTCCTCTAGCGAAGTAAACGGGCGGCTGCCTTTACACCGTGCCGTCATTGATGCGGCGAAACAGGCGGGCGTTTCACTGCTGGCTTACACCAGTATGTTACACGCCGATTCATCGACCGCTCAGCTCGCGATAGAGCACCGACAAACTGAAGACGCGATCGCTGCGTCCGGGCTTCCAGCCGTCATCCTGCGCAACGGTTGGTACACTGAAAACCACTTATACGCGTTGTCTGCTGCACTTGAGCATGGTGCGTTCGTAGGCTCTGCAAAGTACGGACGCTTTTCCTCGGCGGCGCGTAAAGATTACGCAGCGGCGGCAGCGGCGGTCCTGACTAAAGGCAGCCATGCAGGCGAAATATATGAGCTGGCAGCCGATCAGGCCTTCACCCTGGCCGAACTGGCGGCTGAGGTCTCCCGCCAGTCCGGCAAGCCTGTGGTCTACAACGATCTTCCTGAGCAGGACTACGCAAAATTGCTGGTTGATTTTGGGCTTCCTGCTGATCTTGCCGCCCTGCTGGCTGACGCAGATGCCGCGGCGTCCCGCGGAGCGCTGTTTGATGACGGAGGTGTTTTATCAACGTTGATTGGCCGTCCATCGATACCGATGAAGGAATTGGTCGCGTTGGCTCTTCGCGCTTAATTATTAGTAGATCGTTCGCGCCGCCACCACATTTTAAGGGGGTGGCGCCTGTTGAAGGTTGGCTCACAGAGCCATGGTCCAGTCGTGGATGGGCATGGCCTGGTTGCCGTAATGAGCTGCTCAATGGAGGTGGTTGTTGCAGGAGCTCTCAGTCGGTTAGCAGGGTAAGGGGCTCGCGAGGAAGCTGCTCGGGCGAAGCGGACTGTTCGATAGCAAAGAGGGTTCCATTCCCTTGAAGACAAGCGCGCTTGGTTGACCAGCTCTGCACGCAGAACTCCTCCTTCAGCAGTATCATCACTGAGTACTGCATCAAGCATTCCAGCCACATTCTGCACTTTTATTGTTGTTCAAAGCGATTGTCGTCGCTCGAACTGTGCGCGTAATAGCTTGGCGCTCAAATCCTCCCAATGCTCGACAAACGCTGTGCGGGCTGTTTCGAAGTCGCGACTGCGAAGGCAGGCTATCAAGTGCTCATGGTCCTCGACGATTTGCTTGGGGTCCTCATAACAGGGCTGTTGCAGTACTAGCAGCAGCTCAATCTCGCTCTCCAGCATGGCATAGCTGCGCTGCAGGCGTGCGCTGCCACTGGCGCGGATGATGGCTCGGTGGAAGTCACCATCGGCGGTGACAATGTCTGAGCGTGGAGTGTCGGGTGCGGCATTGCGCAATCTTTCAACGGCGTCCAGCGCGTCAGCTGGAACCGTGCCATTGAGGATAATCATGCGCACCGCTTCAGTTTCCAGTACCCCGCGCAGCCGAGCAATATCGACGATGTCATCCGGGCCGAACTCGGGTATGCAGAACCCGCGATGAGGTACTTTCAGCAACAAGCCGAATGACACCAGCAGCTGTGCTGCGCTGCGAAACGTGTTGCGCGCCACTTCGTACTCATCCGCCATCTTGACGTCTCGCAGGAATTCGCCTGGCTCGAAGTCACCGTTCAGGATCCTGGCCTTGAGCTTTGCAGCCAGTGCTTCGACCGCTGAGAGCTTGACTGGGGATGTTTCAATGTTCGTGCTGGAAAAAATCATGTTAACCACGACGAGGGTTGGGGCTCGGTAGAGCGAGCGATTCTAATACGCCCGCGGTGACGCTCACCAGCGAGGTCGCTAGCCTCCTTATAAATTGTGCAACAACTATATTTTTTTTGAGTTTTTTTTTGAGTTTTTAAATCATTATAAGCTATTGATTATTATTGATTTTGTTAAATGTCTTGCCTGAAATACAGCCAGAAGCTCGAAATATTTCCTTCCAATTAAAATAATTGTAGCACAATATATTTGCATCGATGTCGTGCCATGCATGGCTTTCCACGCCCAGGAGTCCGGCAATGCAAGTAATTGGGAAAGATGAGTCCAGCGAAAGCCTTGTCGCCTTACAGGGAGATTTGGCGGCGCCTTTCACGCCAGTGTCGCTTGAGGAAGGCCGGCGTATTGTGCTGGAGCAGTTTGGTATCAGCGCGCAGTTGACGCGATTTGCCACGGAAAAAGACGATACGTTTCGCTGCGATTGTTCAAGCGGCCAATCCTACGTGCTCAAGATCGCCAACCCGCAGGAAGCGCCCGTTGAGCTCTCGCTGCAAATCGAAGTGATGCAGCATATTGGGCGCAGGGCGCCTCAGTTACCGATCCCCAGGGTTTACCCCGCACTGGACGACAGGTACCTGACCACCGTAGTAACTGAAAGTGGTGAGTCAAGGCAGGTGAGGCTTCTGAGCTTTATGCCAGGCACACCATTGGATAAAACCACCCTCAACTCCCTGGGGCGCGAGCAGATCGGCCAATTGCTTGCGCACCTGAGGCTGGCCACTGCCGACTTTACCCACCCGGCAGAATCGCGCAAGGTCTGCTGGGATGTGCAGCACCTGCGGATGCTTGAGCCGATGCTCAACGGTGTCGTCGAGCCCGCGCGCCGGCACTCGCTGGAGCGGGCACTCGAACGCTTTGGCGAGGTGGAGGGCTTGATCGCTGGGTGCCGACAACAAGTGCTGCATAACGACTTCAATACCTCGAACATCGTCATCGATGCGCATCGCCCGCAATGTGTCGGAGCGATCATCGATTTCGGCGACACGGTCAAGACCGCTATTGCCATCGATGTGTCTACAGCCATGATGAACCAGTTGCTCGCGGTGCAACCCGGCCAGGACCTCGATATTTTTGCCCCCGCCAAGGATCTGCTCAGAGGTTACCTGCGGGTCGCCGACCTGACGCCAGAGGAGCTGGCCCTTATCCCGCACCTGGCCATGGCACGCCTGGTTGCCAGAGCGTTGATTACCACCTGGCGCTCGCAGCTTTTCCCGCAGAACAGCGCCTACATCTTAAGGAATGCCGCTCCGGGATGGGGCCAGTTGGATTGGATGCTTAACCGGTCACCGTCACAGATGTCAGCGCTTTTGATGCACTTCGCCGACTGATTCATCCATTGCTTAGGGGGGTTTAAATGAGCAACTCAAATATCCGGGCTGTCCGTGGTGACATGCCTAACGGCTTCAACCCTGCCAACGCCGATCGCCTGGACCCTGCTGCACGTGAACATATTCAGCGTCGGATCGATTTGCTGGGGCCCGCCTATCGGTTGTTCTACAACGAGCCGGTGGGGGTTGTGCGTGGCGAAGGGGCTTACCTGTACGATAAGGACGGCAACGAGTACCTGGACGCCTACAACAACGTGGTGTCGTTGGGGCATTGCCATCCGCGCGTTATCGCTGCGGTCACTGAACAGATGAATAAGCTGTGCAGCCACACTCGGTACATGCAGGACGGCATTCTTGACTACGCCGAACAGCTGCGCGCCACGGCGGACGGAGAGATGGCCGCCGAAGGGCACTTGATGTTCACCTGCAGTGGTTCGGAAGCCAACGATCTTGCCATCCGCATTGCACGGCATCACACCGGCAATACGGGCGTCATCGTCACCGCCGAGGCCTACCACGGCAACTCGGCGACCGTGGCAGCCTTTTCGCCGTCGCTGGGTATTAATGCCAAGCTCGACCCGTTCGTGCGCCGGGTACCTGCTCCGGACTCCTATCGCATCCCACGTGAAGCACTGGGCCGCTATATGGCCGACCAAGTGGCGGCGCAGATCCGCGATATCCAACGCCATGGGGGGGGAGTCGCGGCGTTCATTGCCGACTGCCTGTTTTCGTCCGATGGCCTGTTTTGTGATCCGGTCGATGTATTCGGGCCGATCGCCGAGGTGGTGCGCAAGGCGGGAGGCCTGTTCATCGCCGATGAGGTCCAGTCGGGGTTTGGTCGCAGTGGCACGCATTTCTGGGGGCATCAACGCCACGCGGTGGTGCCGGACATCATCACCATGGGCAAACCCATGGGCAACGGCTACCCAGTGGCGGGATTGATGGTGCGTCCGGAAGTGGTCGCAAGCTTCGGTCGCGACATGCGCTATTTCAATACGTTTGGCGGCAACAGCGTCGCGATTGCGGCCGCTCAGGCGACGCTGGATGTCATTACCGAAGAGCAGTTGATGGCCAACGCCAACCGTGTGGGCAGCCTGATCATGGCGGGTCTCAACGACCTGGCTGCCCGGTACGAGCAGATTGGCGACGTGCGAGGCACCGGCATGTACTTCGCGGTCGAGCTGGTAAAGGACCGGGCCAGCAAAACGCCGGACATGCAGACCGCTTTGCGCCTGGTCAACCATCTGCGGGAAAAACGCGTGCTCATTTCTGCGACCGGACCCGATGCGAGCATTCTGAAAATTCGCCCGCCCTTGATCTGGACAGCAAGGGAGGCGGGTCGGCTGCTGGACGCCTTGGAAAGCGCTTTTGCCGAGTTGTAAAGCCCACCCCGGCGCCTCGATAAAGCTGCTGGGGCGTGCCTTTAAAACGGTGGTTTGTACCAAGTAACCCTGCGTTTAAGCGCTTATGCACGGCCTCATGGTGATGTAATAAATTCATGAGGGCCGGATGCTCGGCACCCCACAGCGGCTTGCGCCGTAATGACCTCAGCACTGATTAAGGACCGCATTCATGAGCGTTCTTCGCCCCAAGTACATTACCTTCGACTGCTACGGCACATTGACCAACTTCAAAACCGCAGCCCTGACGCGCGATCTGTTTGCCGATCGCATCCCGGCTGAGCGAATGGACCAGTTCATCAAGGACTACGCGGCCTATCGCTTGGACCAGGTCATGGGTGACTGGCTGCCTTATGACCAGATTCTCAAGATAGCCTTGGCGCGCACATGCAAGCGTTGGGGCATCGAATACCGCGACGAAGGCCAGGTGTACTACGACGCCGTGCCGACCTGGGGACCGCATCCCGACGTGCCGGCGGGTCTGGCGAAAATCGCCGGCAAGATTCCCCTGGTGATTTTTTCCAACGCCATGGACGAACAAATCATGTCCAACGTCGACAAGCTCGGCGCACCGTTTCACAAGGTCTTCACCGCCCAGCAGGCCCAGGCCTACAAACCACGTCTGGCGGCTTTCGAGTTCATGCTCGATAACCTGGGCTGCAGGCCGGAGGATGTGCTGCATGTTTCATCGAGCTTTCGCTATGACCTGATGTCGGCCCACGACATGAAGATCAAGCACAAAGCATTCGTGGCCCGGGGGCATGAACAGCCGGCCAATGCTGCCTTCGGCTACCACCAGATCCCGGATATCGGCGGGCTGGCCGGACTGGTCGGGCTTTAGCAACAGGTCACTCTTCTGACCCCATTTGGATAACTAGAACATGCCAGCACCCTTAATTCCCGTGCATACCTCTGCCGATCTGCCGGCAGAGGCCGATGTGGTCGTGATCGGCGGCGGTATCATCGGCGCCTTTACCGCCTATTATCTTGCCAGGCGCGGCATGAAGGTCGCGCTGGTCGAAAAGGGCCGCATAGGCGCCGAGCAATCAAGCCGTAACTGGGGCTGGTGCCGTCAGCAGAATCGCGATGCGCGTGAGTTGCCGATGGCCACCAAAAGCCTCGAACTGTGGGAGCAATTCGCCGCGCAAACCGGTGAGCAGACCGGTTTTACGCGGTGCGGCTTACTTTACCTAAGCAACAACGACGAGGAGCTGGAAGGGTGGGCGCGCTGGGGCGAGTTTGCGCGTACGGTCAACGTGCAAACCCAGATGCTCACCGCCGAGCAGGCCGCAGAGCGTGGCAGGGCGACTGGCACGTCTTGGAGGGGTGGGGTGTTTGCGCCCACCGATGGCATAGCCGACCCTTCCCGCGCAGCCCCCGCGGTCGCATGCGCGATCATGGCACTGGGCAGTAGCGTGCACCAGGATTGCGCCGTGCGGGGCGTCGAGACCGAAGGCGGTCGATTGTCGGCGGTGATCACCGAAAAAGGCACCATACGCACCCGGCTCGCGGTGCTTGCCGCCGGCGCCTGGGCTTCGTCGTTCTGCCGCCAATACGGTATTCGGTTCCCGCAAGCGACGATTCGTCAGACCGTTCTTTCGGTCACCGCTCCGAGCCAGGAAATACCCAGTGCGCTGCATACCGCTGGCGCGTCCATGACCCGCCGCTTCGATGGCGGTTACACGCTGGCGATCAGCGGACGAGGTCGAGTCGACATCACTCCGCAGTTGCTGGGGTTCTCTACGCAATTCTTGCCGATGTTTCAGCGCCGCTGGCGCAACCTTGCGCTTGGGGGGCTGGAAGGCTGGCACGCAGGCCACGAAAGCTTGAAGCGCTGGCGCCTGGACCAGCCCACGCCGATGGAGAGAATGCGAATTCTCGATCCAAGCGCTGATGCCTCGACAGTTGCGTTGACTTACAAGCGCGCGGTGCAATTGGTGCCGGCTTTGCAAGGAACGTCGATCAAGGCGTCCTGGGCCGGCTATGTGGACAGTACGCCGGACGGTGTTCCCGGTATCGGCGAAATGGCCAGCCTGCCAGGGTTGGTGATCGCGGCAGGGTTCAGCGGGCATGGTTTTGGTATTGGTCCGGGCGCGGGTCATCTGATTGCCGATATCGTCAGCGGTATGACCCCCATTGTTGATCCGCGTCCTTATCACCCAGACCGTTTTCAGACGTCCGCCTGGGGTAAGGTGGCGGACTTTTGAGTTGAAGCCGTTTTGTTGAAATGTATTGAGAACGCGCCTTCGCGTTTCAAGTATCCGCTGGAACAGTTTCTTGTGCGAAATGAACACCACCCGTCGACCGCCATTGACCGCGTTCTTTTTTATTGCAGGCTGAATTCGGCTTGTTGGCCAGGCTGTTCAGCCCGTGATTAGCGTCCGTCGCTATCGAAGAAACTGGCTCGAATTTTGTCAGCCAGCGCCATCAATGGTTTGGCATATTGAGCGATCACTGCTTCAATCGACTTAGGGGTCGATACGCTGATATTCAATATGTGGTCCTGATAATTACGTATGCCAAGTGGCGTGGAAATGGCCACAACTTCGGCCTGCCAGGAAGCAGCGCAATAGCCTCGAAGTCGCACGCTTTCGCAGGCGTCAGCAATCTCCGTTTCCTCGTACACCAGCATGCCGCTGCGGATAAGCGTCTGGGTCAGGCGACTGGTCGTGGACTTGGACAAACCTGTACGTTCGCTAATGTCGCCATTCCCCAAGTACTCCGGGCTTTCAACAATGACGCCGGCATGAGCGGCGAGGTGCAACAAGCCTAATCGGAGTTGGTCGGTTTCGGCCCCTATGCGATAACTGCGTGCGAAGCACAGGAATTTGGCAACCTGGGTCGCGCCAAGGATCTCAACTCTTAGAGTATCGCCGCCTTGGCCACGTGCATATCTGCCTACGCCATGTATGGGGTGCCAGGGGTCGAGTGTTCGAATCACTCCGTCCCGACCCTATAACTCAATGACTTAGGCCAAACGGTAACGCTTGGGCTTTTCCATGCCTGCAAAATTAAGCCCTCGCCACAGGCCCATGACTCATTCACCAAATCCAATAATAGCCTTGGTTTCCAAATACTCCTCAAAGCCCTGCACGCCATACTCCCGACCATTCCCTGAGCGCTTGTAGCCACCAAACGGCGCCATCGGATTCCACGCGGGGTAGTTCAGGTGCACTTGGCCCGCACGAATACGCGACGCCACGGCACGTGCCTGCGTCAAGTCGTGGCCCTGAACGTGGGCGCCCAAACCGTATACCGTGTCGTTGGCGATGGCGACGGCTTCATCCACCGTCTCATACGCAATGATGCACAGCACCGGGCCGAAGATTTCTTCCTGGGCAATGCGCATGGCGCTGTTCACGTCGGAGAAAACCGTGGGGCGGGTATAAAAACCCTTGTCAAAACCCAGCACACGCCCAGGCCCACCGCACACCAGTTTCGCACCCTCGTCGAGGCCTGCCTGGATCATCGCCTGGACGCGATTGAACTGGGCTTCGTTGGCGATCGGCCCCAATTGCGTGTCTTCCGATTGCGGGTCGCCAACCATGAGCGCATTTGCAGTCGCCGCCGCCAGGGCTTCGACCTCGGCCAAACGGTTTTTTGGCACGATCATGCGGGTCGGAGCGCTGCACGATTGCCCGACGTTGCGAAACGCGGACATCACCCCCAGCGGTACGGCCTTGGCGAAGTCGGCGTCGGGCAGCAACACATTCGGCGACTTGCCCCCCAGTTCCTGGGTGACGCGTTTCACCGTAGGGGCTGCCGCTTGGGCAACCAGCGCGCCTGCTCGGTTGGAGCCGGTGATTGAGATCATATCGATATCCGGATGTGCCGCCATGGCTGCGCCAACCTGGGCACCGCTTCCGTTGACGAGGTTGAACACCCCGGGCGGCAGGCCTGCGTCATGCACCAGTTGTGCAAACAGCAGGGCACTCAGCGGCGACAGTTCGCTGGGTTTCAAGACCACGGTGCAGCCTGCGGCGATGGCCGGGGCGACTTTGGCGGTGATCTGATACAACGGCCAGTTCCACGGCGTGATTAGACCGCAGACGCCTATGGGCTCGCGCTGGATGGCGGTACCGCCTTCCACCGTCTGGAAGCGATAGCTGGACAGCAAATCACGAGCGACCCGAACGTGTTCGGCCGCCAACGGCACTTGCATTGCCCGAGCGAAGCCGATGGCGGCGCCCATTTCCAAGGAGAGCGCCTGTGCAAGCTGCTCTTTGCGCTCAAGGATAAGCTCGTGGATTTTCCCAAGCACCAACGCCCTGGACGCCGCGGGCGTTGCAGACCAACCGGCGAACGCCGCACGTGCTGCCGCAACGGCACGATCCACATCCTCGGCAGACCCGCTTGCGACCTGTGCAACCACCTCCTCATTGGCCGGGTTGACCACCGGCAAACTGGCGGCAATGGTCGGGGAAACCCAGCAGCCATCGATATAAAGCTGCTGAGACGTTTTGTTCGACGCGTGTATGGTCATCCAACTGGCTCCCTGGAGCGGCAATAGGCCCTGCGAACAGCAAGGCCCGGTGTCTCGCTAAGCTAGCAAAAGGTTTCAGCCCGAAGATGCCGTTATTCAACGCTGCAAGGGATAATCTGCTGAATCTGGCAGGCTGGCTTTGCGACCTAGCCGATTGCTTGCGTCACCAGCGCAAACTGGTTGATGCCGCCGCTTGATTGCGGGGGCACACCCCGTACCATTCGCGGCGCTTTGTCGACGCATGGCAGCCCCAGGCTCTCCAGCCAGTCGGCCAACCCGCAGGCGGTGGGAATGTCGAAGCGCACGAACTGACCCGGGATCAACCGCAGCAGGTGAGTGATCAACTGTTGGGCCTGTTCCTGATTGTGTGCAACGACAGGACCCACGATATGGCCCCGACCAAATCGGCGGAGCAGGGCGCAACCATTGAGTTGCCCTTCGACCTCAATGCCGACCACGTGCTCGGCCGTAGACAGCAGGTCGTTGAGTACCTGGGTGCGGTCCAGGCCGCTGCCGGCATTGGCCAGTTCGATCACCGTGGGGTAATCAGCCAGGCTCAATACGCGACAGTGCGCATGCCGGGTCAACGGCATTGGTGCCGGAGCGTGCGGTACGCCCTGATGTTGCTGAATGTGCGCAAAGTCGACGAAGCCCAGGCTGGTGTACAGCGGCGCCCCTGATTCGGTTGCGTTGAGGATCGGCGTACGCGGGCCCGTAGCGTCCAGGCACAGGTTCATCAGCTGGCGCCCGATGCCTTTGCCTTGGTGTTGATCACTCACAATCACCAGACCGATGGAGGAATAAGCCCCCTGATGGCAGGCGAACGCCACGCCCACCAGCTTACCCTCATGTTCGGCGACAAAGCCTTCGGACGTGCGCTGCACCATCGCCCAGTCTTCCTCGCGGTGAGGCCATTTCAGGTGCACGGACAGTGCGTGGGCGGCGGGCATGTCGGCGGCGGTGACTGTGCGATAAACGTAGGAGTGGCTCATATCAGTTTTCCTGTAGTGGGGGCGTTTGCAGGCACCGTAGAAGGTTGGGTAAACCGCCGGATATCGAAGGGGCTGATCAAGGTGCTGGTGCTGCCGGTGCTGATCAGCTCGGCCATTACATCCCCCACGCCCGGGCCGAGCTGGAAGCCGTGCCCACAGAAGCCGAAGGCATAAAATAACCCGTCCACGCTGCCGCTCGGGCCCATCACCGGCAGGGAGTCCGGGGTGTAGCTCTCGATACCGCTCCACACACGAATGATGTTCAGCTTCTCGGCCCCCGGTAACAGTCGCCGCATTTGGCGCATCTGGTTGAGCAGGCTTTCGGGTTTGAAAAACGCCCGTCGGTTGATCATGTCCGGCGTACAGCGGTTGCCGCCGCCGATGATGATGTTGCCGCGCGGGATCTGGCGGAAGTAGATCACCTCTTCCTTGATTTTGGTGAACACACCGATCACGGTCGGCAAGGCGTAGGGCACCGGTTCCGTGACCGACATCTGCGGGCCGTTGGGCTCCAGCGGTACCGGCTCACCAAAGCGCTCGGACAAGCGGGCAGCCCAGGCACCGGCTGTAATCAACAGCTGCTCGGCGACGAACAACTGCCCGTCGGTGGTGGTGACCTGGAATAAACCATTGACCTTTTCCACGTCGGCGACTTCGGTCTTTTCCTCGATTCGTGCCCCGAGACGCCGGGCTGCACGGGCAAACGCCGGCGCTGCGAGGCGCGGGTTGGCGTGACCATCGTGAGGCGCATAGGAGCCGCCTTTCACCTCCGGGCCGAGGAAACCAAAGCGCCGGTGCAGCTCGGCGCCACGATAGATTTTCAAGTCCAGTTGCGCGGCTTCCGGCGCGGCGGCGTAGGCCTCAAGTTCAGCGATTTCATCTTCGCGATAGCACACGCGCATGTGGCCACTGGGGATGAACTCCAGGTCGTCATCGATCAGCTCGGGCAGGCGTTTCCACAGCGCCCAAGAACGATTGGCCAGCTCCAGTTGCCCCAGGTAGCGGCCCTGGCGGCGCACGTTGCCGAAGTTCACACCGCTGGCGTACTGACCGATCTGGTCGCGTTCCAGCAGCGTGACCGAGCAGCCGCGCCGCCGCAGGAAAAACGCCGACGAGGCGCCCATGATGCCGCCACCGATAATCAGCACCTGGCTTTTCGAACCTGATTGATTACCAGCCATGGAGGCGGCTCCAGATGTGTACGCCGCCTTTGGCGTCCACGGCGTGATAGTCCGGGAACTGCGCGCCGGTGGCGCAGGCATGGTTGGGGAGGATGCGCAGCCGGCTGCCGATGGGGAAGCGCGTAACAAGGTCGTCAATGGCGGCGGTGCCCAGGGTGACGATGCCATGTTCCTGGTTGGCGCCCGTGACCAGCGCACCGTCGATCCAGTCGCCGGCTTCGGTACACACTTGGCCATAACCGAAGTCCTGGCGCTGGCGCTGTGTGCCACGGTCACGGCTCATGGCCATCCAGCCGGCGTCAGTAATGATCCAGCCTTTGTCCGGCTGATGGCCGATCACCGTGGTCAGTACGCTGAGTGCCAACTCGTCGGCCTGACACACGCCAATGTTACGCATCACCAGGTCAAAGAACACATACACGCCCGCCCTCACTTCGGTGACACCGTCCAGGTTCAGCGCCGAGAGGGCAGTGGGGGTTGAGCCGATACTGACCTCGGCGCACGCCAGCCCGGCTTCGCGGATGGTGCGGGCGGCGCTGACGCAGAGGGCACGTTCCTGTTCGGCCAGCGCCTGCAGGGCTTCGAGGGTGTCCAGCTCGTAACTGGAGCCCGCGTGGGTCATCACCCCCCGCAGGCGCATACCGCCGTCGTTGAGCAGGTGCGCCACCTCAATCAGCACAGGGTCTTGCGCGGCCAGGCCTGAGCGATGGCCGTCGCAATCGATCTCGATCCATACGTCGAAGCGTTCGTCATGTTGCTGTGCGAACGCGACGATGGCGCGAGCGCCTGAGACGCTGTCGGTGAGCAGACTCAAGTTGCAGCCTCTGCGCCGCAGGGCCAGGGCCTGAGGCAGTTTGCCCGGCGCTATGGCAACGGCGTAGAACACATCGCTGATGCCTGCGGCGAAACAACGCTCGGCCTCTTTGAGGGTGGAAACCGTGACGCCGCTGGCGCCTGCGTCAATCTGTGCCTGGATCACCGGCAAGCACTTGCTGGTTTTGATGTGCGGGCGCAAACGTACGCCAAGGGTGCCCATGCGCTCTTGCATACGCTGGATGTTGTGCTGCATTCGCGTAAGGTCGATGAGTGCGACAGGTGTGTCTAGGGAGGCAATCTGCATGGACATGGCGGAACTCGAGTGACTGGGTACAGGCGGCACTCTACTCAGCTGTCCTTAAGTTGTGGTTCAATCATGACTAATCAATCATTAAGTAAAATTGAATGATTTCTATCGAAGACCTGCGTCTGGCCGTCACCCTTGCGCGCTCTGAATCACTGAGCGCTGCGGCCCGAGCCCTGAACGTCACTCCGCCGGCGCTCTCCATGCGCCTGCGTAAACTGGAGACCTTCCTGGGGCTGACCCTGGCCAATCGCGACGCCCGACGCCTCAGCCTTACGGCAGATGGCGAGCGGTTCTCGCGAGAAAGTGCGCTGCTGCTGGAGCAGCTCGAAGCGCTGCCGGAGTCCTTCAGGCAAAAGGACGAAACGCTGGTGGGCACCTTGAGGTTGGCGGCGCCATTTGGCTATGGTCGGCAGCGAATCGCACCGCTGTTGGCGCGTTTTGCCAGGATGCACCCCCAGCTGTGCCTGCACCTGGATTTGCGCGAGACCCCCTGGCCTGATCGTCATGACAGCGATGCGGTGATTCACATCGGCCATCTCAACGACAGCCTGTGGACGGCGCGGTCGCTCACGCCAAACGAGCGTTGGCTATGCGCGAGCCCAGCCTACCTGCAAGCCCACGGTGTACCGTCATCACCGGACGAACTGGCGTCCCATCGCTGCATTTGCATTCGTGAAAATGATGAGGACGTTACGCTCTGGCACCTGCGCAAGGGGCAGGGCCGCAAGACGCTGCGCGTGGAGCCGGCGTTGCTGAGCAATGATGGAAGCGTTGCCCGGCGATGGGCCGAGCAAGGCTTGGGGTTGGTGTTGCGTTCGCAGTGGGATGTCAGCGACGCCGTTGCCAGCGGCAGCCTGGTGCGCGTGTTGGCAGACTGGAGTTTTGACAGTGCGCCGATCATCCTCCTGGTGCCGTCGCGAAAGCTTCGCAGCCCGCGCGTCCAGGCATTGGTGGCGTTTATGGAGGAGGCGCTGAAAGCCTGATTTGCGCCTTATTTCACGGCGTAGACCTTGCGTACATACACCGTGCTGTTCCAGGCACACGGCGCACCTTTGGCCACGAATACCGTGTCGCCACGGTCGACCGTCACCGCAACTCCCTCGTCGTCTTGCAGCGTGACGCTGCCTTCGAGCAGGTGCATCAATTCATGCAGTTTGTGCGGGCGGCCGTGGCGGGCGTAGGGCGTCGAGTCCCAGATGCCGATGCGCAGCTCAGTGACCTCATCATCGAACAGGTTGAACGCGCGGCACTGCGGGGTAGGGCCGATCAGGATCTGTGGTTCGGGCGCGGCGGAGGGATTGAGCAGGGTATGCGGGGCAAGCAAGGTCAGGCCCGGGCGCGCCGGAGCATCGGCTTGGTCGACGGCGCAGAACGCCCATTGGCTGCCTGCGCTCGCCTGCACTGTAAGGCGTGTGCCACGACCGATCACGGCGCTGCTGCCGACCCCCAGCTCCAGTGTCTGGTCTGCGCTGCCGAGCAGCACATGGCCTGCGTGTACCACCAGTGTTTCGCTGTGGGGGAAGCCTTCGATCACGGCTTCGCCGCTGAATGTCACCAGCCCTGCGGACACGCCATCATCGCCCAGCCAGGCGAGTTGGCGGGTGTCGCCGAAGGGGTCCAGCGCGCTCAAGGCGCCGGTATTGAAAGACGTGGCAACGCGGCTGCCGTCGGCGCGAGCCAACAGCAGGATACGGGGAGATGACATGGGGAATGCTCCGGGAGGAAAGTCAGCCGATCGCCTGAGTGATCAGGGCAAAGGGGTGTACGCCGTGGCTGGCCCGGGGCGGCGTGCCCAGAGCCATCTGCGCGACGGTGTCGATGTTCTTCAGCCCGGCGTATTCGAGCCAGTCGCTGAGGCCGCAGGCGACGGGAATGTCGATGCGGACAAAGGCATCCGGCACCTGGGCCAGCAGTACCGCGATCAAGTGCTTGGCCTGATCGATGTTTTCGGCAACCACCGGGCCGATGCAGCGCCCACGACCAAACGGCCGCAGCAGGGCGAAGCCGCGTAGCTGGCCATCGCGCTCGATGCCCACCGCGTGCTCCACCTGCAGGTCGCGCAGTACTTCGCGGCGGTCCAGGCCACTGGCGGCTTTGGCCAGCGCGAGCAGGCTGGGGTGGTCGTCGGCGTGCAGGGCGCGGCAGGTTTCGCCATCGGCCAGTCCCGGCAGGGCGGGCACCAACGCCTGGCCCTGATGCTGTTGCACTCGCCCAAATTCGACGAACCCCTGGCTGGTATACAGCGGGGCGCCGGCGAGGGTGGCGTTGAGGACCGGCGTGCGCGCATCGCAGGCGGCGAGGGCTTTTTCCATCAAACGACGGCCGATGCCCTGGCCCTGGTAGTCATTGCTCACGATCACCAAACCGATGGTGGCGTAGTCGCCCTGGGGGCAGGCGAAGGCGCTGCCGATCAGGCGCTCGCCATCCATCACCACGAAACCGTCGCTGACACGTTGCAACATGGCCCAGTCTTCCAGGCGGTGCGGCCATTTGAGTTGCACCGACAAGGTATGGGCGGCCGGCAGGTCGGCCGCGGTCATGGGGCGGTATACATAAGCAGGGTGTGGCAGGGCGGACATGGCGAGCCTCCATAGAGCGTATTGTTCAGCACGAGGATGCTTGTATCCCACCTGTTTTAGAGGCTGGCAAGTGGGTCGGGAATATTCGGCAGATTCCTTGGGCTGTGTGTTGCGCGGCCACAGTTACTACTTAATTGGGGTAGGGGGGCAGCAGCAAATGCCAAGGGTGTTTTCCGGGTACATCTCCATAGCGCGGTCACGGCCACGCAAGCAATCCCGGCCAGCCACACTTTCTGCCGCCCCCACCCCCGTCCTTAAGCCTTTCTGCCCCTCAAAGCCCCCAAAAAGCGCACAAACACAGGCCCTGCCCAAGCCTGGCGCGCACCGCAAAGTCTGCTGAGCCCGGCCACCAAAACGGTGGTTTGTATTGAGCGAAGGTCTTTTTAGACGGCATATGCTGATTTCACAGTGGTGTAATGAACCTGTGCTGCAACGAGGCGGAGCCGCCGCCAGGGCAGTGAACGCTTGTCACACTCAACGAACTTCAGGACCGCACTCCATGAGCTTTCTTCGTCCCAAATTCATTACGTTCGACTGCTACGGTACGCTGACCAACTTTCATATGGGCACCATGACCCGCGAGCTCTTCGCCGATCGTATCCCCCCTGAGCAGATGGACCAATTCGTCAAGGACTTCTCGGCCTACCGCCTCGACCAGGTCATGGGCGACTGGCGCCCCTACGACGAAATTCTCAAGACCGCCCTGGCCCGTACCTGCAAGCGCTGGGGTATCGAGTATCGCAAGGAAGGCCAGCTGTATTACGACGCCGTGCCGACCTGGGGCCCCCACGCGGACGTGCCGGCCGGCCTGTCGAAGATTGCCGACAAGATTCCCCTGGTTATCTTCTCCAATGCCAGCGACAGCCAGATCATGTCCAACGTCGACAAGCTCGGCGCGCCATTCCACAAAGTATTCACTGCCGAACAGGCCCAGGCCTACAAGCCGCGCCTGGCCGCCTTCGAATTCATGCTCGATAACCTGGGTTGCGGCCCGGACGACATCTTGCATGTGTCTTCCAGCTTCCGTTATGACCTGATGCCGGCCCATGACATGAAGATCAAAAACAAAGCGTTCGTTGCCCGTGGCCACGAAGTGCCAGGCAATGCGTTTTACGGTTACCAGCAGATCACCGATATCGGTGGGCTGCCAGCGTTGGTCGGTCTGTAACAGCACACCAAGGGGTAAAGCATGGGCAGTGAATCCTATTGGCTCGACACCGCACCGGCGTTCACCGGTGCCCAACTGGGCAGCTTGCCCGGGCAGGTCGATGTGGCTGTGGTAGGTGGTGGCTTCACTGGCCTGGCGGCGGCGCGTGCGTTGGCGAGCAAAGGGGCGAGTGTGGTGGTGCTCGACGCCGGGCGTGTGATCGGCGAGGCCTCTGGGCGCAACGGTGGCCAATGCAACACCGGCGTGGCCCAGGATTATGCCGGGCTGCACGCCAGCCTCGGTGCCGCCAAGGCGCGCGCCTATTACCAGGCCTATGAAAGCGCGGTGCAGACCGTCGTTTCGTTGGTCGAGCAGGAAGGGATTGCCTGCGACCTGGTGCGCAACGGCAAGCTCAAGCTGGCGGCCAAGCCCCTGCATTACGAAGGCCTGGCCCGCACCTGTGAGCTGATCCGCCAGGAGGTGGATGCCGATGTCGCGTTGCTCAGCGCCGAACAGACCCGTGCAGAAGTCAACTCGACCCAGTTCCACGGCGGCTTGCTGCAGCGCAACGGCGTGCAGATGCATGTCGGTCGCTTCGGGGTTGGCCTGGCCGAGGCGGCCGCGCGGCGCGGCGCGATGATCTACGAGCACACTACCGTCAAGGATTGGAAGGCCCAGGCCGGTGGCTATCAGGTCAACACCGCCAAAGGCTCGCTGCACGCCGGGCAAGTGCTGCTGGCCACCGGCGCCTGCCAGCATGGCGACCTCGGTTGGTACCGTCGGCGCATTGTGCCGGTGGGCAGTTTTGTCATCGTCACCGAAGTCTTGCCCCAAGCGTTGATCGATCAGTTGCTGCCGCTGCGCCGCGCCTACGTGACCAGCCGCATGATCGGCAACTATTTTCGCCTGACCCCGGACAACCGCCTGCTGTTTGGCGGGCGTGCCCGGTTTGCCATGTCTGACAGCGTCTCCGACGCCAAGAGCGGCAAGGTGCTGCAGGCGGCGATGCTGAACATGTTCCCGCAGTTGGCGCACGTGAAGATCGACTACTGCTGGGGCGGCCTGGTGGACATGACGTCCGACCGCCTGCCCCGCGCCGGCCAGCACGGCGGCGTGTTCCATTCCATGGGCTATAGCGGCCATGGCGTGCAGATGTCCGTGCACATGGGCCAGGTCATGGCTGACGTCATGGCGGGCAACGCGGCGGCAAACCCGTGGGGTGAACTGGAATGGCCGGCGATTCCCGGGCATTTCGGCAAACCCTGGTTCCTGCCGTTCGTGGGCGCCTATTACCGTTTCCAGGACTATTTGCACTGAGTTGCCGTTGTTGCGTGACCGTCGTTTGCGTTTCCAGGACGCTCCGGACATCCGTGAGCACTCGATTCTTCCGATTATCGACAGGTAGCCTTGCTATGACTGACAACAAAAACACACCCGAGCTCATCTCCGGCCAGGAAAGCCTGCGGGTGTTCGAAAGTCTCAACCGTGGCATGTCGCGCCGCAATGCCCTGCAAATGCTCGGCGTTGCGGGCGTCGCCGCCGCTGGTGCGGGCAGCCTGTTCGGCGCCGCCGGCAAATTGTTCGCCGATGAAGCGGCCACCGAGGGCAAAGGCAAGCCGGGCGGCAAGATCCGCGTGGCCGGCATGTCCAGCTCCACCGCCGACACCCTCGACCCGGCCAAGGGCGCGCTGTCCACCGACTATGCACGCCACTACATGTTCTACAACGGTCTGACCCGTTTCGATAAGCACCTGGTGCCGCAACTGGAACTGGCTGAGCGCATCGACAATACCGACGCCACGGTGTGGACCATCACCCTGCGCAAAGACGTGACCTTTCACAATGGCAAGGCCCTGACCGCCGCCGACGTGGTGTTCTCCCTGAACCGCCACAAAGACCCGCTTACCGGCTCCAAAGTCATGCCGCTGATGGAGCAGTTCGCCGAGATCAAGGCCAGCGGGCCGAACGAGGTGCAAATTCGCCTTAGCGCGCCCAACGCCGAGTTGCCTTCGATCCTCGCCGTGTCGCACTTGTTGATCGTTCCCGAGGGCACCACCGACTTCAACAAAGGCATCGGCACCGGCCCGTTCACTGTCGGTGAGTTCAAGCCGGGTGTGCGCTCGATTGCCGTGCGCAACAAGAACTACTGGAAACCGGGCTTGCCGTACCTCGACGAGATCGAGTTCATTGCCATCGCCGACGAGCCATCGCGGGTCAACGCGTTGCTGTCGGGCGACGTGCACATGATCAACGAGGTCAACCCGCGTTCCACCACGCGCATCGCCGCGAGTACCAAGCACCGAGTCGTGGATGCGCCGTCGGGCAACTACACTGACTTGATCATTCGCCAGGACCAGTTACCCGGCAAAAGCCCGGAATTCACCCAGGCCATGAAGCTGCTGCTCGACCGTGAGCAGGTCAAGTCTGCGGTGTTCCGTGGGTTTGCCGTGGTGGGCAACGACCACCCGATCGCGCCGGGTTCGCGTTACTTCAACGCCGATCTGCCGCAGACGGTGTACGACCCGGAAAAAGCCAGGTTCCTGCTGAAGAAAGCCGGCATGGAAAGCATCACCATGCCGGTCATGGCATCGCCTGCCGCCACCGGTTCGGTGGACATCGCCGTGCTGTTGCAGCAGTCGGCGAAACAGGCCGGGCTCAAGCTGGACGTGAACCGCCTGCCGAGCGACGGCTACTGGTCCAACCACTGGATGAAGCACCCGTTGAGCTTCGGCAACATCAACCCTCGGCCGAATGCCGACGTGATGTTCTCGCAGTTCTTCCAGTCCAAGGCGCCGTGGAACGAATCCGGCTGGCAGAACGATCAGTTCGACCAGCTGTTGATGCTGGCCCGTGGCGAAAACGATGACGCCAAGCGCGCCAAAATGTATGGCGACATGCAGACCCTCGTGCACGACCACTGCGGTATCGGCGTGCCGGTGTTCATCAGCAACATTGACGGCGTGGACCAGCGCGTCAAGGGATACGGCACCAACCCGCTGGGCGGTTTCATGGGCTACATGTTTGCCGAGCAGGTGTGGTTGGACGCGTGAGGAGGGCAGTGCGATGAATGGCAATACACTGTGGTTGATCGCCCGGCGTTTCGGCGCCGGGGCCGTGACCTTGTTGATTGTGTCCATGGTCGTGTTTGCGATCACGGCGGTGCTGCCGGGGGACGCGGCGCAGCAATCCCTCGGCCAGTTCGCGACCCCTGAGCAGGTGGCGGCACTGCGCCTGAAGCTGGGGCTGGACCAGCCCGGTGTATTGCGTTATTTGCACTGGTTGATGAGCCTGCTCACCGGCGACCTGGGCGTGTCAGTGTCCAACGCCATGCCGGTGGGTGAACTGATGGCGGGCCGGGTGCCCAACACCCTGATGCTGGCGGGCGCCACGGCGCTGGTCTCGGTGCCGGTGGCACTGGTACTGGGTATCGGCTCGGCGATGGGCCGTGGCGGGCGCATCGACAGTTGCCTGAGCTTTATTACCCTGGCGATGGTCGCGGTGCCGGAGTTTCTGGTGGCAACCTTGGCGGTGCTGATTTTCGCGGTCAACCTCGGCTGGTTGTCGGCGCTGTCTTACGCCAGCGACATCACCTCACCGCTGCAATTCATGCGTACCTATGCCTTGCCGGTGATGACGCTGTGCTGCGTGATCGTCGCGCAAATGGCGCGCATGACCCGCGCCGCCGTGATCGATCAACTCGACAGCCCCTACGTGGAAATGGCCCGACTCAAAGGCGTCAGCCCCATTCGCATTGTGCTGCGCCATGCCCTGCCCAATGCGATCGGGCCGATCGCAAATGCCATCGCCCTCAGCCTGTCGTACCTGCTGGGCGGGGTGGTGATCGTCGAAACCATCTTCAATTATCCCGGCATTGCCAGCTTGATGGTCGATGCCGTGACCAACCGTGACATGGCGCTGGTACAAGCGTGCACCATGTTGTTCTGCGCGGCCTACCTGGGGTTGGTGTTGATCGCCGACCTGTGCGCAATCCTGTCCAATCCGAGGCTGAGAAACCAATGAACCCGGTCATTGCGAAATCCAAGCCTGTGTCTTCCGCGCTGGCCCTTGCCAAGGTTTCCAGCGGCCCGTCCTGGTTGGGGCTGGTGGGCGCCGTTGTGTGCGTCGTTTGGTTGCTGGTGGCGCTGTTCGGCCCCTGGCTGGCACCCCACCCGGTGGGTGAAGTGGTGTCCGATAACATCTTCGAAGGCTTCAGCCTCACTCATCCGTTCGGCACCGACTACCTGGGGCGTGACATGCTCAGCCGGGTATTGGTAGGCGCGCGATTCACCGTCGGGCTGGCGCTGGTGGCGGCGCTGTTGGCCAGCACCTTCGGCACCGGGTGTGCGCTGCTGTCAGTGGTCTCGCCCAAGTGGCTGGACGAGATCATCAGCCGCATCATGGATGCCTTTATCTCGATCCCAAGCAAAATGCTTGCGCTGATCATGGTCTCGGCGTTTGGCTCGTCAGTGACGCTGCTGATCTGCACGGCGGTTATCAGTTATATCCCAGGCTCGTTCCGCGTCGCCCGCAGCATGGCGGTCAATATCGAGGCCCTGGAGTACGTGCAGGTTGCGCGCACTCGCGGCGAAGGCCGTTTGTACGTGGCGTGCATGGAAATCCTGCCGAATATACTCAACCCGGTATTGACCGACCTGGGCCTGCGGTTCGGCTACATCGTGCTGTTGCTCAGCGGCATGAGTTTTCTCGGCCTCGGCGTACAACCGCCAGACGCCGACCTCGGCTCGCTGGTGCGCGAAAACATCGGCGGCCTCAATCAGGGTGCGCTGGCCATCATCATTCCGGCGTTGGCCATTGGCACGCTGACCATCGGTGTGAATCTGCTGATTGATTACTTGTCATCACGACGCAGTCGACGCACGGGAGGCCATTGAAATGACCCAATTGATTCGCGTCGAAGACCTGCGTGTCGTTGCTGGAGACGAGCGCGGCGAGGTGGAAATCGTCAAAGGCGTGAGCTTTTCCCTTGAAAAAGGTGAAGTGCTGGCGCTGATTGGCGAGTCCGGCTCGGGCAAGACCACCATCGCCCTGGCGTTGCTCGGCTATGCACGGCGCGGCTGTCGCCTGTCCGGCGGGGTGGTGCAGGTCGGTGAACACGACATGCTCGCCTTGAGCGAAAAACAGCTGCAGGGCCTGCGCGGCAATCGCGTGTCCTATATCGCCCAAAGCGCCGCAGCGGCTTTCAACCCGGCCAAGAAACTCATCGACCAAGTGGTGGAAGGCGCGTTGATTCATGGCCTGGGCACCCGGGTCGAGCTGGAAGCCAAGGCCATCGGCTTGTTTCGCGACCTGGCCCTGCCCAATCCCGAACGCATTGGCCGGCGTTACCCGCATCAAGTCTCCGGCGGGCAACTGCAGCGGGTGATGGCGGCGATGGCGCTGATCAGCGACCCGGTGCTGGTCGTACTCGACGAGCCGACCACGGCCCTGGACGTGACCACCCAGATTGATGTGTTGCGCGCGTTCAAACGCGTGGTGCGCGAGCGTGGCGCCACGGCGGTGTATGTGTCCCACGACCTGGCGGTGGTTGCGCAAATGGCCGACCAGATCGTGGTGCTCAACGCTGGGCAAATCCTCGAACAGAGCGCCACCGCGCCGCTGCTCAAGACCCCTGCCCACGAATACACCCGCAGTTTGCTGGCCGCCGCACGGCCCGACACGACCATCCGCCCGCCCAGCGGGATTGCCGAAGACGTGCCGCTGCTGACCATCAGCGGCCTCACCGCCGGCTACGGCAACAAGAACATGCAAGGCATGCCGGCGATTCGGGTGCTGGAAGATATCGACCTGACCGTGCGTCGTGGCCAGGCCATCGGTGTGATCGGTGAGTCGGGCTCCGGCAAGTCCACCTTGGCGCGTGTGGTCGCGGGGCTGTTGACCCCGGCCCTGGGGGGGCTGACGTTCGATGGCCAGCCGCTGGGCGGCCACCTGTCTGAGCGCACGCCGGAGCAGTTCCGGCGGATCCAGATGGTGTTCCAGAACGCCGACACCGCGCTTAACCCGATGCACAGCGTGGCGACCATCCTCAGCCGCCCGCTGAAGATGTATTTCGGTCTCAAGGGCGCTGCCTTGAAGGCGCGCGTCGGTGAGTTGCTGGACCTGGTGCGCCTGCCGCGCACCCTGGCTGAACGTCGTCCCAACGAGCTGTCCGGCGGGCAAAAGCAGCGGGTCAATCTGGCCCGCGCGCTGGCGGCCAAGCCCGACCTGATCCTGTGTGATGAAGTGACCTCGGCCCTCGACACGGTGGTGGGCGCGGCGATCCTCGAACTGCTGCGGGACCTGCGCCAGCAACTGGGGGTGTCGTACCTGTTTATCAGCCATGACATCTCCACCGTGCGTGCGTTGTGCGATGACATTGTGGTGATGTACAGCGGCCACAAGGTGCAGGCCGGCAACCGCCAGTCGTTTGCCGAGCCACCGTTCCACCCCTACACCGACCTGCTGATTCACTCGGTGCCCGAGTTGCGCCAAGGCTGGCTGGAAACCTGCGGCACCACGTGCGAAACGCTGCCAGCGATTGGCGAGCGGGCCAATGTGCCGGAGCTGTGCACCTTCCTCAATCGCTGCCCGGTACGCGTCGACGGCCTGTGCAACCGCACTGCGCCGAGTCGCCGAGCCCTCGACAACGGCGGTGAAATCCTTTGCCACCACGACAGCGCCCAGTTGCTGAATACCCAGCGGGGCGTCACCACCACCAGCTTGGGAGCCTATGCATGAAGGGGCGTTTTGTGAGGTTGGCCGAACAGGGCCGGCCGACGGTCAGCCTGACCGTGGATGGTGCAGCCATCGAGGCCTTGCAGGGCGACACCTTGATGGTGGCGCTGCTGACCCAGGGCAATGCGCTGCGCCAGTCGGAATTCGACAGCGGGCGCCGCGCCGGTTTCTGCCTGATGGGCGCGTGCCAGGACTGCTGGGTATGGACCCGCAGCGGTGAACGCCTGCGTGCCTGCTCCAATGAAGTCCGTGACGGGCTGGACATCGTTACCACACAACCGGAGGCGACATGGCCACTGCACGGGTAGTTATTGTGGGCGCCGGACCTGCCGGGGTGCGCTGCGCCGAAACCCTGTTGGCGGCGGGTATCAAGCCGATCCTGATTGATGAAAATCGCCGTGACGGTGGCCAGATCTACCGCCGCCAGCCCGACGGGTTCACGCGCGACTACACCACCTTGTACGGCAGCGAGGCTGCCAAGGCCCAGGACCTGCACCAGAGTTTCGATCGCCTGCGCGGCGCCATTGACTACCGCCCCGACACCCTGGTGTGGAACCTCACGCCGGGGCAACTGTGCTGCGTGAGCCAGGGCCGCCATACCACCGTGGAGTATGACGCGCTGATCCTGTGCACCGGCGCCACCGACCGCTTGATGCCTGTCGAGGGTTGGCAACTGGCGGGCACCTATAGCTTGGGCGGGGCGCAGATCGCCTTGAAAAACCAGGCCGTGTCCATCGGTCATCGCGTGGTGTTCATGGGCAGCGGGCCGTTGCTGTACCTGGTTGCCAGCCAATACGTGAAGGCCGGCGCCGAGGTGGCGGCCGTGCTTGATACCTCGCCACTTAGCCTGCGCCTGAAAGCCATGCCCAAACTGTTGGCGCGGCCTGGCGTGCTGTTCACCGGGATCAAGCTGCTGGCGCAACTGTACCGTGCCAAGGTGGCGGTGCACCTGGGGATCAAGCCGCTGCAGGTCATGGGCGACGCCGCCAAGGGTGTAATGGGCGTGCGGTTCACCACGGGCAGTGGGCGGGTGGTCACGGTGCAGGCGGACGCCGTTGCGCTGGGTTATCACCTGCGCCCCGAGACGCAATTGGGCGATCTGGCCGGGTGCGCCATGACGTTTGATCAAGCCTCCAGCCAATGGTGGCTGGCCACCGATGACGCCGGACGCACCTCGGTGAAGGGCCTGTATGCAGCCGGTGACGGTTCGAAGATTCGCGGCGCGGATGCCGCCGAGCACGCCGGGCGCCTGGTGGCGTTGGCACTGCTGGAAGACCAGCAACAACCGATGGACACCGGCTTGCGTGATGAACAACAACAGGCCTTGGCAGTGATGGACCAGTTCCGCCTCGGCCTGGCCCAGGCGTTCCCTTGGCCCAGTGAACAGGCCAGGGCCCTGCCAGACAGCGCCATCGTGTGTCGCTGCGAGATGATCAGTGCCGGCGAGTTGCGCCGCACGGTGAAGGAGAAGGGCGCCTGCGAGGTCAATCGCGCCAAGGCGTTCAGCCGCGTGGGCATGGGCCGTTGCCAGGGGCGTTATTGCTCCCAGGCCGGGGCTGAAGTGATCGCCGCCGCTGCCGGCGTGCAGGTCCAGGAGGTGGGGCGCCAGCGCGGCCAGGCGCCGGTCAAACCCTTGTCGATGCTGATCACCGAGGAGGTGCCTTCATGAGTGTACAAAAAGCCGATGTAGTGATTGTCGGTGGCGGCGTGATGGGCTCGGCCACCGCGTTTTTTCTGCGGCGTCGCGGGCTGTCGGTGATCCTGCTGGAGCGCGACCAGATCGGCCAGTACGCCAGTGGCGTCAACTTCGGCAACGTGCGCCGGCAAGGGCGCTTCCTTGGTCAACTGGCCCTGGCCAACCGCTCCTGGGCGCTGTGGAAGCGCCTGCCGGAACTGATCGATGATGACCTGGAGTTCATTCCCAGTGGCCACATGCGCGTGTGTTATCGCGAAGATGAAATCGCCGAGCTGGAAGCCTACGCGGCCGCGCCGGAAGCTGAACAGCTGGACCTGAAAATTTATCGTGGCGCCGAGCTGCATCAACGCTTCGGCTTCCTCGGCCAGGACGTCAAGGGCGGCTCCTATGCGCCCCACGATGGCCACGCCAATCCGCGCCTGGCCGCACCAGCCTTTGCCCGGGCTGCACGACGCCTGGGGGCGCAAATTGAAGAACGCACTGAAGTCGCTGAGGTGCAGAAGGTCGGCGCTGACTTTCATGTCTCCACCACCGACGGTCGCCAGTTCCACGCCGCGCAACTGTTGATCACCGCCGGCGCCTGGGGTCAGAAACTCTCGGCGCAGTTCGGTGAACCGGTACCGCTGGACACCCACGGCCCGCAAATGGCGGTGACCGAGCCGGTGCCCTACGCATTGCCGACAGTGATCGGCGTCTACACCAAGATCCCGGAAGAAGTGATCTACTTCCGTCAGATTCCCCGGGGCAATATCGTCATCGGCGGCGGTTACCGTAGCAAGCCCGACATGCTCAACCGCCGTGCCTATGTGGAACCGCGCAGCATCCTCAACCAGGTCAGCCAGATGCGCCGCCTGCTGCCGGGCGTGGGTAACCTGAATATCATCCGCGTGTGGAGCGGCATCGAAGGCTACCTGCCGGACTCGCTGCCGGTGATGGGCGCCAGCGGCACCGTCGACGGCCTGTTTTATGCTTTCGGTTTTTGCGGCCACGGCTTCCAGCTCGGCCCGGGCGTCGGCGATGTGATGGCCGAACTGCTTGGCACCGGGAGCACCAGTACCCCGATCGAACCGTTCTCCATCACCCGGTTCGCCCCACCTGTCGAGCAACGGAGCCAAGCCTCATGAAACCCCGGGTTCTCGAGATTCTCAAACAGCTGATGGCTTTCGACACCGTGTCGTCGGAATCCAACCTGGCCCTGATCGACTACGTGCGCGACCTGCTGCTGACCAAAGGCATCGAGTCGCTGATCGTCAAAGACCAGAGCGGCAAGAAGGCCAACCTGTTCGCCAGCACCGGGCCCAAGGAGCAGCCAGGAGTGTTGCTGTCCGGGCACACCGACGTGGTACCGGCAGCGGGGCAGGCCTGGACCTTTCCCGCCTTCGCCGCCACCGTGCAGAACGGGCGCATCTATGGGCGCGGCAGTTGCGACATGAAGGGCTTTATCGCCCTGGCCATCGACGCGATGCTGGATGCCGCCCAACACAGCCTGAACCGCCCGCTGCAACTGGCGCTGTCCCATGACGAAGAGATCGGTTGCGTCGGTGTGCGACGCTTGCTCGACGTGCTGCACCTGGCGCCGGTGCGGCCGTTTCTGTGCGTGATCGGAGAGCCGACCAATATGCAGTTCGTGCTGGGCCACAAGGGCAAGGGCTCTTACCGCACGTATTGCCGGGGCCAGGAAGCCCATTCGTCCCTGGCGCCACGCTCGGTCAATGCGATTCATGTGGCGTGCGACTTTATCGCTGCCCTGCGCGATAGCCAGCAGCAACTGCAACGCCACGGCGCACAGGACAGCGACTACGACGTGCCCTATAGCACCGTGCACGTAGGGCAGATTGTCGGCGGCAAGGCGCTGAATATCGTGCCTAACCTGTGCACCCTGGATTTCGAAGTGCGCAACCTGCCGGCCGACGATCTGGAGCAATTCCTGGAGCAGATGCGCGAGCGCGCTGAAGTGATCGTGCGCGAGGCACAGAAGTTGTCCAGCGTGGCGGCCATCGAGATCGAAACCGTCAACGTGTATCCCGGCCTCGACACCCACCCCAGTGTAGAAGCCGTGCGTTTTCTCAAGCAATTCGCCGCGCCAGGCACCGGCACTTCCAAGGTCTCGTTCGGTACCGAGGGCGGCCTGTTCAAGCAGCGCCTGGATGTGCCGGTGGTGGTGTGCGGGCCGGGTTCGATCGAGCAGGCGCACAAGCCCGACGAGTTTATCGAGATCAGCCAAATGGACGCCGGCGAGCGCTTTTTGCAAGGTTTGCTGGGTTCGCTTACGGCCTAGCAGAGCCTGCCGTCCTGGGGCCAATTTCAGCACGGGACGCTGCTTAATCTGCGCTTTCGGCATCCTGATTCGCGGCACCTCCCTAGACTGGAGCGTGTCTCGGATCAGGACTCGACCATGCTCAATAATCGCTTGCAAGACCCCAGCCTCCTGGCTGAACTCGCCTATGTGGATGGCCAGTGGATCGCTGCCGACAGCGGCGCCACCCTGGACATCCGCGACCCTGCCACCGGCCACCTGCTGGCGCGGGTGCCGGCCATGGACGCCGTGGATACCCACCGCGCCATCGCCGCCGCCGAAAGGGCCTGGCCCGCCTGGCGCGCACGCCCGGCAGCAGAGCGTGCGGCACTGCTGGAACGTTGGTTCCAGGCCATGCTCGACAACCTCGATGACCTGGCGCTGATCATGACCTGGGAACAGGGCAAGCCGCTCGCTGAAGCCAAGGGCGAGATTCGCTACGGTGCCGGTTTCGTCAAATGGTTCGCCGAGGAAGCGCGCCGGGTCTATGGCGAAACCATGCCGGCGCCCAGCGGCGACCGACGCCTGCTGACCCTCAAGCAGCCGGTGGGCGTGTGCGCTGCCATTACGCCGTGGAACTTCCCCAACGCGATGATCACCCGCAAATGCGCACCGGCGTTAGCCGCTGGTTGCCCGATCATCGTCAAGCCGTCGGACCTTACCCCGTTGTCGGCATTGGCCCTGGCGGTGCTGGCTGAGCGAGTCGGCATTCCGGCCGGGGTGTTCAACGTGATCACCGGGTTGCCTGCCGGCATCGGCGAGGCGCTGACCGGCAACCCGGCGGTGCGCAAGATCTCCTTTACCGGTTCCACCGCCGTTGGCCGCTTGCTGATGCGCCAGAGCGCCGAGCACATCAAGCGCCTGAGCCTGGAGCTGGGCGGTAATGCGCCGTTTGTCGTATTTGACGACGCCGACCTGGAGAAGGCCGTGGCCGGGGTGATGCTCAGCAAGTTCCGCAATGCCGGGCAAACCTGCGTGTGCGCCAACCGCATCCTGGTACAGGCCGGTATCTACGCGCGTTTCGCCGAGCGCCTGGTGGAGGAGGTGAGCAAGCTCAAGGTCGGTAACGGTCTGGAGGAGGGCGTGACCATCGGCCCGCTGATCAACCCGGCGGCGGTGAACAAGGTCGCACGGCATATCGACGATGCCCTGAGCCAGGGCGCGAAGCTGTTGTGTGGCGCGATCCCCACGGGTGACAGCCAGTTTGTGCAGCCCACGGTGCTGAGTGACACCCACGCCGGCATGTTGCTGGCCAATGAAGAAACCTTCGGCCCGGTGGCCCCGCTGATGCGCTTTACGGATGAAGCCGAGGCGCTGGCCCTGGCCAATGCCACGCCGTATGGCCTGGGCGCCTACTATTTCACCCAGGACCTGCAGCGCTCGTGGCGTTTTGGCGAGGCGTTGGAGTTCGGCATGGTCGGGCTCAACACCGGGATCATCTCCATGGAAGTGGCGCCGTTTGGCGGTATCAAACAATCGGGCCTGGGCCGTGAAGGCAGCAAATATGGCCTGGATGAGTACCTTGAAGTCAAAGCCTTCCACATCGGCGGGCTCAACTGAATTCCCACGAGGCATGCACCATGAGCAAGGCATTCAGAATCGCCGCGATTGCCGGCGATGGCATTGGCAAGGAAGTGCTGCCCGAAGGGCTGCGGGTACTGGAACGGGCGGCCAGTCTCTGGAACTTGAACCTGAGCATCGAGGTGCTCGACTGGGCCCACTGCGATTACTACCTGGAGCACGGGCAGATGATGCCTGAGGACTGGTTTGAGCAGCTCAAGGGCTTTGACGCGATTTACTTCGGCGCCGTAGGCTGGCCGGGCAAGGTGCCCGACCATATTTCCCTGTGGGGCTCGTTGCTCAAGTTCCGCCGCGACTTCGACCAGTATGTGAACATCCGCCCGGTGCGGCTGTTCCCTGGGGTGCCGTGCCCCTTGGCCGGGCGCGAGCCGGGGGACATCGATTTTGTGGTGATCCGCGAAAACACCGAGGGCGAATATTCGTCAGTGGGCGGCAAGATGTTCGAGGGCACCGAGCATGAATTCGTGCTGCAGGAGTCGGTATTCACGCGGCGCGGCGTCGACCGCATCCTCAAGTTTGCCTTCGACCTGGCCCAGTCCCGCCCGCGCAAGAAGCTCACGGCGGCGACCAAGTCCAATGGCATTTCCATCAGCATGCCCTACTGGGATGAGCGCACCGCATTGATGGCCGCCAACTACCCCGAAGTGAGCTGGGACAAGCAGCACATCGACATCCTGTGCGCGCGGTTTGTGCTGCAACCGGACCGGTTTGATGTGGTGGTGGCGTCGAACCTGTTCGGTGACATCCTCTCCGACCTCGGGCCGGCGTGCGCCGGGACGATCGGTATTGCGCCGTCGGCCAACCTCGACCCCGAGCGGCGCTTTCCGTCGTTGTTCGAGCCGGTGCACGGTTCGGCCCCGGATATTTATGGGCAGAACATTGCAAATCCCATAGCGATGATCTGGTCGGGGGCGTTGATGCTGGATTTCCTTGGCAATGGGGAGGCGCGGTATCGGGCGGCCCATGACGGGATCTTGCGGGCGATTGAGGCGGTCATTGCCGAGGGCGTGGTAACGCCAGATCTGGGCGGGAAGGGCTCTACTCAGGATGTCGGGCTGGCGATTGCCCAAAGGCTTCAGATCTAAAGCGAGCAAGCTCGAAAATGTGGGAGCGGGCTTGCTCGCGAATGCAGGGGGCAGTTGAAATATCTTTGGCTGACACCCCGCATTCGGCTGATCTGGCGCGGTGCACGGTATCGCAGAGTTTGAACAGTTTTGTGCGGTTGCTGGAGGAGCGCGGCCTGGCACTAACACCGTAGCAGCTGCCGAGCCCCAGCGAAGCTGCGATGACGTTGGCACAATCGACATCGATGTTGCGTGACCCACCGCTATCGCGGCCTCGCTAAAGCTCGACGGCTCCCACATCAAGCCAGGTGCTCCCGCATTTGGATCTCCACGCGTCAATAACCCTTGCGCCGATCCACCTCACCCACCATCTGTTCCCCACGTTCATAACGCCGGATATTCTCCAGCAATACCCCAAACGCACTCGCCGGCTGGGTCATCGCTGCGATATGGGGCGTCAGCACAATCTGCGGGTGATCCCAGAATCGATGATCCGCTGGCGCAGGTTCCTCCTGCAGCACATCCAGCACTGCACCGCTCAGTTGCCCACTGCCCAATGCCTCCAGCAAGTCTTCCTCCACCAGGTGCCCGCCACGGCCCATGTTGATCAGCGCCGCCCCACGCGGTAACTGTGCAAACAGCTGCCGGTCGAGAATGCCTTGGGTCTGCTCGGTCAACGGCAGCACACACAACAGAATATCGCACTGGCTGAGAAACGACGGCAATTGGTGTTCACCGGCGTAGCAGTCCACACCTGGCAACTGATGAGCGCTGCGCGCCCAGCCCGACAGCGCAAACCCCAACGGCGCCAACGTTGCCAGAATCTGCTGGGCCTGGGTGCCCAAGCCCATCACGCCGACCCTGCGATTCACGGCCGGTTGCAACAGGTGTGCCTGCCAGCAGCGCGCTGCTTGCTGCTGGCGGTAGCGCAACATATCGCGGTGCAGGCTGAGCACCGCCCAACTGGCGTATTCGCACATGCCGCGGGTGATGCCCGGGTCGAGCAGGCGCACCACGGGCAGGCCGGGCGGGAGGCGGGAGAGGTCCAGTTGGTCGACCCCGGCCGACAAAGCAAACAGCACTTTCAGGTTGGGCAGTAATTGCATGAGGTTGTCGGGCGCCTGCCAGGCGGCCAGGTAGTCCACGTCTTCGGCATTACCGATGTCGGGCCAGGCACGCCATTCAATCTGCGGCGCGTGTGCGGCGAACAGTGCCTGCCAATGTTGGCCGCGCACCGGGTCAGCTTTGTAGAGCAAGGCCATGGGCATTTCCTGCAGGGTTTGGGTAGCCCTCATCATCCCCCAAGCCCGGCGCAGGATCTGTTGAAAGGTGGGGGCAAAACAGTCGATCCGAATTTCTCACGGGCCAAGTTCGGCGTAGTTGGTTGCCTGCAAGCCTTACTCTGAACCACATCGCAACCACTTTCCGGGTTGCTGCATTCACGATGGGAACTGCCATGAATAGCAAGGTCGACGAAACCCCTCATTTGCTCCGTCAGCGCGATCAATTCGTTCCCCGTGGCCTGGTGACCGCTCACCCGCTGGTGATCGACCGTGCCCAGGGCGCCGAGTTGTGGGACGTGGATGGCAAGCGTTACCTGGACTTCGTCGGCGGGATCGGCGTGCTGAACATCGGGCATAACCATCCCAAGGTGGTGGCTGCGGTGCAGGCCCAGTTGCAGAAGGTCTCCCACGCCTGCTTCCAGGTGGTGGCCTACCAGCCATACCTCGACCTGGCACAGCGGCTGTGCGAAATGGTCGGCGGGCAGGAAGCCTATAAGGCCGCGTTTTTCACCTCCGGCGCCGAGGCTGTGGAAAATGCGGTGAAGATCGCACGCGCCCACACCAATCGCTCGGCGGTGATCGCCTTTCGGGGCGGCTTCCATGGTCGTACGCTGCTTGGCACGACGCTCACCGGTATGAGCCAACCCTACAAACAGAACTTCGGGCCGTTTGCACCGGAGGTGTTCCACACGCCGTATCCGAATGCTTATCGCGGGGTGACCAGCGAGCTGGCACTCAAAGCCCTGGATGAACTGCTGGCGACCCAGGTGGCGCCAGAGAGGATCGCGGCAATCATCATCGAACCGGTGCAGGGTGACGGCGGCTTCCTTGCCGCGCCTGTGGAGTTTCTCCAGGCACTGCGTGCGTTGGCGGACAAGCACGGCATCGTGTTGATCCTGGATGAGATTCAGACCGGTTTCGGCCGTACCGGGACCTGGTTCGGCTACCAGCATGCGGGCATCCAGCCTGACCTGGTCACCGTGGCAAAGAGCCTGGCCGGTGGCTTGCCGTTGTCCGGTGTAGTTGGCAAGGCGCACATCATGGATGCACCGCTGCCTGGCGGCCTGGGCGGAACCTACGGCGGTAATGCGTTGGCGTGTGCGGCGGCACTGGCGGTGATCAGCGCGTTCGAGCAGGAGCAACTGCTCGAACGCGGCCAACGGCTGGGCGAACGCCTGCGCCGAGGCCTGCTTGGTTTACAGGCGCGCTACCCGCGTATCGGTGATGTGCGCGGCACCGGCTTCATGTTGGCGATCGAGCTGATCCAGGATGACCCGGCGCGCACGCCGGATGCCGACCTCAACCAACGGCTGATCGATGAAGTCCGCGCTGGCGGGTTGCTGGTGATCAAATGCGGCGTGCATCGCAACGTGCTGCGCTTTCTCGCGCCGTTGGTGGCCACCGAGGCCCAGGTCGACGAAGCCTTGCAGATACTCGACGGCGCCTTGGCACGGGTCTTGAACTGAGCCTGTACTTGTTCAGGGTGGACTGCATCATTGGAGACTTGACCCCACATGGGACTGACAGATTATCGAGCGCTGCTGATCGATTGCGATGAAGTGCTGGTGGACCGCGACTCGGGTGTGTTGGCCGCCTTGCAACCGCTGCTCGACAGCCGTAGCGGGCAGCCGCCCAGGGAGCAGGTGCTGGCCGAGTACAACACGGTGGTCGCGAATCTCTACCCGCGCTTCGCCGAGTTGGGCTTCAGTGGCCTGCTGTGTTTTGCCCACCGCCAACTCGCCGAACGCTGGGGGCTCCACGCCAGTTGGGAGGAGGGCATGAGCTTTGCCCGCAGCGCCGGCAGTTGGGCGCTGTTCGAGGATGCACCGGGGGCTATGCTGTATTTACGCAAGTTCTATCGGCTACTGGTGCGTGGCGACCGTGACGCAGAGGATCGTGGTGTGTTGTGTGAGCGGCTGGGTATTGCACCGGAAGATTTCATTTCCCTGGCCGATGACCTGCAATGGCTCAGCGAGCAAGCAGAGGATGTGCATCCCGTGCTGCATGTGACACGACCTTCGGTCGCGGCGCACGGGGGGCTAGACCGCTGTTTGATCGGCCGCCAGCGGCCCCGGCAGCCTTCGCGGTGCGCGGCGGATTACTGCATCAGCAGCATGGCGGATCTGGTGGCTCAGCATCAGCTGTCTTTACGGCGCTGATTTTGCTAGAAGATTGTCTTACAAACGGCAGTCAAGAGGTACGCAATGGAAGGGCAAGTGAAACTGGACCGGATCGATATCAGTATTCTGGTTGAACTGCAAAAGGACGGCCGGATGACCAATGTCAGTCTCGCCGACGCCGTGGGCTTGTCTGCCAGCCCGTGTTTGCAACGGGTCAAGCGGTTGGAGTCGGCGGGGTATATTTCCAGCTACAAGGCGCACTTGAACCTGGCCAAGATTACCGATTCGGTCACGGTGTTCACCGAGATCACCCTCAGCGACCATAAGCGCGAAGACTTCGCCAAGTTCGAATCCAATATCCGCCTGGTAGACGAAGTGCTCGAATGCCACCTGATCAGTGGTGGTTACGACTACCTGGTGCGCTTCATGACCCGCAGCATCCAGCATTACCAGGAAGTGGTGGAGAGCCTGCTGGACAAGAACATTGGTATCTCCAAGTATTTCAGCTATATCGTCATCAAGTCGCCCGTGCTCAAGGACGGCGTGCCCCTGCGCAAACTGCTGCGCCACTGAAGTCACCTCCAGCTTGCCAAGTCACCTGCACTGCCGATGAGGAGGCGGTGTGGGGATTGGCGTTGCACCACCGATCGACTGCATTTCGACTGAAGCCAATGAGCCGAAGCGCAACGCAGGCTTTCCAACTCATGAAGGGCTCGACCCTCGTTACGCATATTGTCTGCGGCCTTATCAAAGTCACAAGCTAACTAGCGTCGGACTGCGGCATAGGGGGCACGCCGACGCAGAGACTCACAAGGCATGACATATAATTTAACATAATATACATTATGCGTAATATCATGTTACATAATCAGGGGCAGTGTCCGTCAGATTTCAACGGGCAAAACCCCTATTGGCTTCAAACCTGAGCAAACCCTCCATCCATGAACATTTCACTGCCGGTCATGAAGCTGCTTTCATCCGATGCCAGAAATAACGCTGCAGCCGCAACTTCTTCTGCCTGGCCGATGCGCCCCAGGGGAACCTGTGCAGTCATGCCGTCAATGATCGCATCCTTCTGACCAGTGCCTGACAACGCCAGGTCCAGGCCAGGCGTCGCGATCGGTCCGGGCGAAAGTACGTTGACGCGAATGCCGGTGCCTTGGAGGTCCAGCGCCGAGCTTCTGGCGAAATTACGCAGCGCGGCCTTAGTGGCGCTATACACGCTGAACGCCGGTGTGCCCATGGTGCCTGTAGTTGAACCCGTCAAGATTACCGAGCCTCCGGCGCCCATCAATGCCAAGGCCTTTTGCACGGTGAACAAGGTGCCTTTGACGTTGATGCCGAACGTACGGTCAAACGATTCCTCCGTGATCGATCCAATCGGCTGGAAATCCCCCAGGCCCGCATTGGCGAACAATACGTCAATTCGGCCTTTTGCAGCTTTGACTTGTGTGAAGATGCGATCCAGGTCGTCCAGGTTTGAAATGTCGCCCTGAATGGCAATGGCTTCAGGGCCGATCAGGCGTAGCGCATTGTCCAATTCCTGCTGCCGGCGCCCCACAATCACCACCTGTGCGCCTTCGGTTGCGAAGCGAATGGCGGTTGCCAGGCCGATGCCACTGTTGCCGCCGGTGATCACTGCAATTTTTCCGTTGAGCCTGCTCATGGTGAACTCCCAAGAATGTTGGAGCTCGACTCTAGATCCAGGCTATTCTTTTGAATAGTATGCACCTTTTAGTAAGTACCCAATTCAGCGAGTAAAGCCATGTCGAATAACACGTTCAGTTGCGGGCTCGATGCGGCCCTGGCGGTGATTGGCGGGAAATGGAAGCCGTTGGTTCTTTATCATCTGGCACAGAGCGTTCACCGCTATGGTGAGCTACGGCGTGCGATCGGTGGCGTGACTGATAAGGTACTTATCCAGCAACTCAAGGAGCTGGAGCGTGATGAGATCATCGCGCGCGTCGACTATCAGGAAATCCCGCCGAAGGTTGAATATTCGCTGACGCCATTCGGGCGCTCGCTGGCCACGGCACTGGGGGCGCTGTGTGTGTGGGGAACAGAACACATGGACGCGGTTGAACGCATCAGCGAGCGTCGAATGGCTGCCCTCGCCCGTCTTGAAAGTTGCCCCTCAATATAATTAAAACGCATAACTCAACTAAATAGATATTTAGTTGAGTTATATTAAAAGCATTCAATAACCGCTCGCCGCCGTCGTTGCCCCACCGACTATCGCAATGCCCGAACTGCTGCCCAGGCGTGTAGCCCCGGCCTCAATCATCTTCACCGCCGTCGGATAATCACGCACGCCACCGGATGCTTTTACGCCAACGCCGGCGCCCACGGTTTTGCGCATCAGCGCGACGTCTTCAGCAGTTGCACCGCTACGGCTGAATCCGGTGGACGTTTTGACAAAGGCCACACCCAGGTCCCGGCAGATTTCACACGCCTGGACTTTCTGTTCGTCGTTCAACAGGCAGGTTTCCAGGATGACCTTCAACGGCACGGCGCCGCAGGCCCTGTGGACCGCGGCGATGTCTTCACGCACTGCCTCGAGCAGCCCTTCTTTCAGCCAGCCAATATTGAGCACCATGTCGATCTCCCCTGCCCCGGCGGCAATCGCCCGTTCAGCTTCAAAGGCCTTGGTGTCGCTCAAGCCGGCGCCCAGTGGGAAGCCCACCACCGCACAGATCACCACGTTCTTGTCAGTCAGGCATGAGGCGGCGTAAGGCACTTGCGCGGAGTTCAGGCACACTGAATAAAAACCGTGCTCCATGGCCTCCTCGCACAAGGTGCGGATTTGCTCACGGGAGGCGTCGGGCGCCAGTAATGTGTGATCGATGTACTTGGCCAATGCTGCGGGTTGAAGAGAGTTCATTTAACGTGCCCTTGCCTGTATGTTGCCAATGATCGTGGGACGCGGTTGTCACAATGCCCACATTTATACGTTACAATAATATCATTAAATGTTACTTATCTAACACCAACAATCAAGCCCTGGAATACGCGTGGACAGTAAAAAAGCCGAGCGACTCAAGCTTATCCAACAAGCTTTGCAGGACCAGAACGCCATCCACCTGCGGGAAATGGCTGCGCTGCTGGAGGTGTCCGAGATGACCCTGCGCCGCGACCTCAACCACTTCTCCGAGCATGTGCGCCTGTTGGGCGGCTACATCACCCGGGTCAGCAGCGAGGCCAGCGATTACCGCGTAGCCGACCAGGACACGCGCCACGTCGAGGAGAAACGCCGTATCGGCAAACTCGCTGCGCGGCTGATACAACCGGGCGACACGGTGTTTTTCGACTGCGGCACCACCTCGCCCTTTGTCATTGATTTCATCCCCGATGAGTTGGAGTTCACCGCCGTATGCAGTTCGTTGAACGTGCTGCTCAGGCTGCAGAACAAAGCCAACTGCCACATCGTGCTGTGCGGCGGTACTTTTCACCGAAAGAACCAGGTCTTTGAAAGCAGCGCCGAGAGCAGCATCCTCGACAGCGTGCGCCTGACCTGGGCCTTCGTGACTGCCGCCGGCGTCAGCCAGGCGTTCGGCGTGACGTGCTTCAACTTCAATGAAGTCGAGGTCAAACAAAAGGTTCTGCGCCAGGCCCAGCAACGCGTGTTGCTGGCCGACTTCAGCAAGTTCGACACGGTGCGCACCGCTCACTTCGCCAACCTGGAAGACTTCCAGTACGTGGTCAGCGACAAGAAAATCCCCCGCGCCTATAAAGAAGTCATCCAGGCCAGCGGCGCGCAGCTGCTGATCTAACCCAATAATGTCTGGCGTTCCTGCGCATTCAAGTAACCGGTGGTCACGCTGAACGAGGCGCTGGCCCCGGCCGCCAGGCAGCGCACGTGGCCTTTGGCTTTCTCGGCGTTATAGCCTTCGGGTTCGCAGGTCGATGGCAGCACGAACGCCGCCACTTGCTGATCCGGCGTGTACAGAATCCAGCGTGCCGCGTGTGCGAATTGTTCGGGGCGGTAACGGGTGTAGAACGCTGTACCTGCAGGATGGTCCAGCAAAAAATGCGCGTAGCCGGTGGCGTCTGTGCCCACGTCGTCGAAGAAAAACACGATTTCAGGGTCGTACAGCGCAGGCGTGTCGAGGCTGGCCAACTGGGTTGGATGCTCGGCCAGTTGCGCCATGTAGGCGCTCCAGTCCGGCGTCGGCTTGACGTGGTCCGGCACACTGGTTCGCAGGCGCAGGCGCTGCATGCCCAGTGGCTCGACGAATCGCGCGCCGTCCACGTATGCGTAGTTCATGTGGGCCATGTACATCAGGTCCATCGGCTTGCCGGCCAGGTTCGTCACGTCCATATCGATATCGAACAAGGCTGAGTCGGCGCGCAGCGTCACACTCGGGCTCGCCCGGTAGCGATCGCCGAACCCCTTGGCGTATTGATACGAGCCGCCCAGGCGCACAAAGCCCTCGCCGAGTTCCAGCCAGGCCGTGTCCATGGGCGCGCAGGGCATTTCGCCGTGCAAGGCATGCGTGTCATCCGGCGCTGGGCATCCGTTGCGCAACAGGCCACTGTGAAACATGAAGCAGCCGTAAGTGTCGATGACCGTCGGGCTTGGCCGGGGCTCGTCGAACAAGTTGCGCATGGTCAGGTCGCAGCCGTCAAATACGGCCGACCAGATCATCTGCCCTTGATACGGCAACACGACCAGACGTCCACGGCTGTTCTCCATGCTCACCGCCAGCACGCCGGACGGATAAGTCCAGGCGCTGACCTTGAAATCCTCAGACTGCAAAAGCACCCTTTCCTGCTCAGCAAACACCGCCCGGTACAACGGGATACGCGTATTCATGAGGCCACCGCCGCGGCTGCATTTGAGGGCAACGCGCCCGGCTGGCGAAGGCATTTGACCGCGTACATCACAATCACGATAAAGCACAGCAGCGGCACGCTGTAGGCCAGCTGCATATTGCCACCGCTGGCGTCGGACAACAGGCCCTGGAAGATCGGAATTACCCCGCCGCCAACAATGCTCATCACCAGCAATGAACCGCCGACACCGGTGTCTTCACCCAGGCCATCGATGGTCAGGCCGTAAATGGTCGGCCAGCACGGACCGAGAAAAATACTCACGCCGACGGCGGCGTACACCGCGGAAATATTCGGCACCAGAATGGTGTAGGCCAGCAGCACAATGCACAGCACCCCGTAGATCGCCAAGACCTTGGCCGGGTGCAGACGCCGCATCAATAGGTTGGCGATCAACTTGCCGACAAAGTAGCCGGCAAAGGTGGTCAGCAGAAACCATGAAGCGCTGCGTTCGTTCATGCCGCCCATTTGCATGGCCAGGCGAATGGTGAAACTCCACACGCCCACCTGTGCACCCACATACAGAAATTGCGCCAATACACCAAAGGTAAACCGCGGGTTACGCCACAGCCGACCCAGGCTTTTGCGCAAGCTGCCCGAGGTGTTGTCGACGGGTGCGTTGCCTTTGCAGGCCGGGAAACGGGTAATGGCGATCAGGATGAACATCAACACCAGCACGGCGATCATCCACTTGTAAGGCAACAGCGTGGACTGGATCATTTGCAACTGCTGCACCGCCGCATCGGTGGCACTCATCTGCTTGAGCTGTGCAGTGGTGGCATCGGTGTCCTTGAACATCACAAAGCTGCCCACGTAAACCCCGGCCATGGCGCCGAACGGGTGAAAGGTCTGCGAGATGTTCAAGCGCCGCGTCCCGGTTTCCCGTGGGCCCATCAACGTCGAGTAGGTGTTGCACGCGGTTTCCAGGAACGACAGCCCGGCCGCGATCACAAACAGCGCCAGCAGGAACATGCCGTACTTGGCCGTCGACGCCGCAGGGAAAAACAGCAAACAGCCCAGCATGTACAACGACAGGCCGATCAGGATCGTACTTTTGTAGCTCAGGCGGCGCACCACCATCGCTGCCGGAATCGCCACAAAAAAGTAGCCCAGGTAAAACGCCGATTGCACAAAGGCGGTCTGGAAATCGCTGAGCAAAAACGCTTTCTTGAAGTGTGCGATCAGCACGTCGTTCATGCTCGCCGCCGCGGCCCACAACGCGAAGATGCTGCACAGCAGAATAAACGCGAACCAGGGCGTGCGGTTCAGGTAGAACCCATCGGGTGCCTGTTGCAGCGCAGGTTTGTTCATTATTGTTCTCCGGGCTGGATTAAGGAGCCGAGTTAGACGGCTTGGCGCTGTTGCTGGAAGCGCGTGAACGCTTCGCTGTCGGGATAGGAGGTCTGCGTACCCAGCGCCGTCACCGAGCACGCGGAATACGCCACGGCCTGCTCCATGGCATGGCGAATATCGCCGTCAAGGGTCCAGTGCTGAATGAAACACCCGATAAAGGCGTCGCCGGCACCGGTGGTGTCACGGGCGACAACCCGCTGGCCCGGCACCTGGAATGTGCCCTCCTCGCCTACGTACAACGCCCCCTGCTCGCCGAGGGTGACGATGACGTGGCGAACGCCGCTGGCCACCAGGGTTTGCGCGGCGACGCGGGCCGAGTCCGGTGAGTCCACGGTCAGGCCGGTGATCAGCGCCAGCTCCGACTCGTTAGGGATCAGAAAGTCCAGTTTTGCCAGGTAGTCGGCCTCCAGACCAGGCAGCGCCGGCGCTGGATTGAGCAGCACGGCAATGCCATGTCGGTGGGCGAATTCGATGGCGTAGTAGACCGTCTGCAGGTTGATCTCCAACTGCAACACAATCAGCGTGCAGCCACGCAAATCAGCCGCCGCCGCCTCGATGTCCGCCGGCGACAAATACGCATTGGCGCCTTTGACGATCAAGATGCTGTTATGGGAGTCGGCCCGTACAAAAATCGGCGCCACACCACTGGAAACGCCAGGCACCCGTTGCACATAACGGGTGTCGATGCCAAAGCGCTGGAAGTTGGCCAGGGTGTTGTCGGCAAACATGTCGTCGCCGACCTTGCTCAGCATCAACACATCGGCCCCAAGCTTGGCTGCCGCCACCGCCTGGTTGGCGCCCTTGCCGCCACACCCGAGGGCAAACCCCGGCGCTTCGAGGGTTTCGCCCTGCGCCGGCATGCGGTCGATGTAGGTAATCAGATCCACCATATTGCTGCCGATGACTGCGATCTTGCTCATTGCTCTTCCACCTTGTTGCAGCACGACCAGGCAGGTCGTGGCGCTTTTGTTTTGTTATTTAAATAACATTAAGTGTGAATATTCAATCTATTTTTCAGCGCAAAGATCAATGGTCAGCCCGAATGGCCGTCGCGACAGACTCACTGCCAAAAAATGTAGCGCCTGTGTAAACGCCACCTTGTAACCCCTCGGGCGGCTCTCTAAGCTGGCCGGTCTTTCGCCGTCATCCGGAACACCCCATGTCTCGAAGCATCGCCCACCTCGCCCTGTTGCTGGGGTTGATCACCGCCATCGGCCCCTTTGCCATCGACAGTTATTTGCCCGCCCTGCCCACCCTGGGCGCGAGCCTGCAGGCTTCGCCGGCGGCGGTGCAGATGAGCCTGACAGTGTTTTTCATGATCATCGGCGTGTGCCAGCTGTTCTACGGTCCGCTCAGCGATGTGTACGGGCGCAAGCCGCCGATCTATGCCGGCCTGGTGATTTTCGCCGTGGCCAGTGTCGGCTGTGCCCTGGCACCGAGCATCGAAGTGCTGATTGGCTTTCGCGCCCTGCAAGCCTTCGGCGCGTGCGCCGGCATGGTCATCCCGCGGGCGATTGTGCGTGACCTGTACACAGGCCACGAAGCCGCGCGCCTGATGGCCTTGCTGATGCTGGTGATGAGCGTGTCGCCGATCCTGGCGCCGTTGGCCGGCAGCGTGGTGATTTCACTCTGGAGTTGGCGCGAAGTGTTTGCCGTACTGGCTGTGGTGTCCGTGCTGTGCCTGGTGATGACCATTGTGCAGTTGCCGGAAACCCACCCGGCCGAACGCCGATTGGGCAAGACCCTGGGCGACGCCATCGGCAGCTACGGCGCACTGCTGCGCGACCCGGTGTTTATCGGTTTGGCGGTGGTCAGCGGCTTTGGACTGGCGACCTTCTTTGTGTTCATCGGCAGCGCGCCGTTTGTGTACATCGAATATTTCGGCCTGACGCCGACGCAATTCAGCCTGTGCTTTGCGCTCAATGCCGCGTCGTTCTTCGCCATGAGCCAAATGACCGCACGCCTGAGCGCGCGCTTTGGTCTGGCGCCGGTGATTCGCTGGTCGGTCATGGCGGTGGCGGCGATCATGGTGCTGCTGGCCGCCACCACGCTGTGGGGCAATCACCTGGCGGTGATGATGACGCTGCTGTTTATCGGCTTCGGCTTTCTCGGCCTGCTGTTGCCAGCGGCCGGCGTATTGTCCCTGGAGGACCACGGCGCCGTCGCGGGCTCCGCGTCAGCCCTGCTGGGCGCCATCCAGATGATCACCGCTGCCGTGTCCATGACCCTGATCGGGCTGTACGCCGACCACACGCCGGCACCGATGCTGATCGGCATCGCCCTCTGCGCAGTCGCGGCAATGCTGACCACCTGGTGGACACTGCGCCGTTTGCCCGCACATCTACAGCCTTCTCCACGGCGCTGATACGCCTCGTCATCCCAGCAGCCAACGCCCTGAATGCACGATTCCCATCAGGGCCACGGCCAGCAGCACCAGGCATGCCACGCGATTGATACCCACGCGGTATTTGAGCGCGAATGCCTGGCGCGCGAGGGCGATGTACCCCGCCAGCACCATAAAGTCGATAAGCACCCACAGCCCGGTCAACCACGCCACGCTGGCGCTGAACGAGTCAGCCACGTGGATGAATTGAGGGAAGAAGGCGACGAAGAAAATGATGTCCTTGGGGTTGGAAATCCCCACCACAAACCCCGTGCTGATACCGCTTCGCGCGCGGCGGGCCTGGGGAACTTGCCCAGGTGGATAACGCAGCCCCTGGACCGCCAGGTACAAAATGAACAGGCAGCCCAGAAAGCTGATCGCGCTCAGCACACCTGGACTGACGGAAAAACTCCCCGACAAAATCAGTACCGCCACCAGGGCCAGCATCAGCGATGCCAGGTTGGTGCCCGCTGCCGTCAACAGCGCGCGCCGGCTTCCGGATTGCAGGCTGGTATTGATGATCAGCGCCACCACCGGCCCCGGCGTGACGATCAGGGCCAACACACTGAAGACGTAAATCAGAAGTAACGAGCTATTCATCGCGCTAAAACGCCTCGTGAGGTAAGGCGTGCGAGCTTGCGCCAGGCCGCGCGCGTTGAAAAACGTAAAAGCCTGTGCCCTACTATGAGTATTAATCACAATGAATGACGCCCATGGCCGAACGCCTTCCACCGCTGTATGCCCTGCGCGCCTTTGAAGTGGCGGCCCGTACGTCTTCGTTTACACGCGCGGCGCAAGCCCTGTCATTGACTCAAAGTGCGGTTAGCCGCCATATCAAAACCCTTGAGGGCCTCCTCGATTGCCGCTTGTTCGAACGCCATGGGCCTCGACTGAAACTCACCGTTGCGGGCGAACGGCTCGCGCAGGAACTCAAGGTCGGCTTTCGCATCATCGAGCAAGCGTGCGCGCCCTTCCGCGCAGGCACTGGCGATTTACGTTTAAAGGCCCCATCGACGCTGACCATGCGCTGGCTGCTGCACACGCTGGACCTCCTTAAGCTCAGCGCGCCTGAACTGACGATACAGCTCGCCAGTGTCTGGATGGATTTCGACAGTGTGGATTTTTACGCAGAGCCTTACGACTGCGCGATTTTGCTCGGCAACGGTCAGTTCGGCGCCGATGTGCACGCACACAAATTGTTTGATGAATGGCTGATCCCCATTTGCGCGCCCGGCTGGGTTGGCACTGACCTGGCCGAGGCCGAACTGATCCACCCCACTGCCGATCGCCGGGACTGGCGACGCTGGCTGGCCGCCCAACCGTCTCACGCGCGTATCGACCTGGACCGTGGCAAGGTCTTCGATACGCTCGACCAGGCGATCTCGGCGGCCATGCGCGGCCATGGTGTCTCGATCGGCGACCTGCACCTGGTGGCCAACGATGTGCGCGACGGCCTGATCAGGCTGCCCTGTGCAGCGGCCGTCGCCTCGGGCGATGGCTACTATCTGGTCTGGCCCAGGGAGAGCCGCCACTCACCCAAGTTGCGTGAACTGTACGAGTGCCTGACCGCGCTCGTTCCAACCCTGCATTTGCCAGGCCTTGAGTTCTTGCCTGCGGCTGGCTGAAACCATTCGTCGGGCTCGCCCGACATTCACTACAACTATCGCCGCCGGCAAAACTACTAACTCCATAGCACCCTTAAAGACCTATGGAGACTGAGATGACTGACTACCCTCGCCCACCCTTCGCCCCACAAGCCCAATCCGTACCCGGCTCCCAGAAAAAAATGGACCCGTACCCCGACTGCGGCGAGAAGAGCTACAAGGGCTCGGGCCGGCTGGCCAATAAGATCGCGTTGATCACCGGTGCCGACAGCGGCATTGGCCGCGCAGTCGCCATTGCGTTTGCCCGTGAAGGCGCCGATGTGGCCATCGCTTACCTGGACGAGCATGAGGACGCCAGGGAGACCGCACGCTGGGTTGAAGAAGCGGGCCGCCAATGCCTGCTGCTGCCTGGTGATATTGCGCAAAAGGCCACGTGCCAGGCGCTGGTCGACAAGACCGTCGAGCAGTTCGGGCGCATTGACGTCCTGGTGAATAACGCCGCGTTCCAGATGACCCATGAAACCCTGGAAGAGATCGAAGACGAGGAATGGGTACGCACCTTCGATATCAACATCACCGCGATGTTTCGCATCTGCAAGGCCGCCCTGCCGCACATGAAAGCCGGCAGTTCGATCATCAATACCAGTTCGGTCAATTCCGACATGCCCAAGCCGACGCTGCTGGCCTATGCCGCCACCAAGAGCGCCATCGCCAATTTCACCGGCGGCCTGGCGCAATTGCTGGGTGACAAAGGCATCCGCGTCAACAGCGTGGCGCCGGGCCCGATCTGGACACCGCTGATCGTGTCGACCATGACTGACAAAGACGTGCAGAGCTTTGGCAGCGAAACCCCGCTGGGTCGCCCCGGCCAGCCGGTAGAGGTGGCGCCGATCTATGTGTTGCTGGCCTCGGATGAAGCCAGCTATATCTCCGGTTCGCGCTACGCGGTCACCGGCGGCAAGCCAATCCTTTAAACCTGGTACACAACCAAGTAAAGAAGGGGGCTTGCTCCCGATAACGGAGGGTCAGTCAGTGAGTCGCTGACCCTGCGTCTTCGGGAGCAAGCCCCCTCTCGCATTTTTGGCTGAAGTTATAAATCAAACCGGTCCACGGCCCGCCGCCGTTCATTGTCGTCGCGTACGTCATAGCTGGCGGTAGTCTGGATATTGCTGTGGTGAGCCAGTTTCTGCGCAATTGACAGGTCATGTTCCTCAATCACCCGGGTGATGAACGAACGCCTGAAGTCATGCGGCATGATTTTCACGCCAACCTGTTCGCCGCGTTGACGGGCGATGTAATAAATCGCGTGTTTGGTAATGCGCTCACGGGTGATATGGCTGCCCCGTCGAATGCGGTTGAACAGGAACGTATCGTCCTGCTCGCCGTCCTTGAGCTGCTCGCGACGAAAGTCCAGCCAGGCTGTCAGCTTTTCAAATGCCCAGGCGGGCGCGTACTTGATCAACGCCTTGTTGCCTTTGCCGGTCACGCGCAGGCTGCGTTCTTCGAAGTTGATCTGCGTCAGGTCAAGGTTCACCGACTCCGACTTGCGCATGCCCGACCCATACAAAATGCCGATCACCGCCGCATCCCGCAGGCCCTGTGGGCGTGGGTCGGCGGCGCAGACTTCCATTAATTCGCGGATCAGGCTGCGACGCAAATTGCGCCCCTGGCCCAGCCGAGTACCGGGAGCCGCCTTGACCGAGCGCATCTTGAGCAGGTGATCCTGGCTGATCAGGCTCATGCGCCAGGCTTCGTTCATCACCCCACGCACGGCATTCACATACAGCGAAGAGGTGTTGGGCGCGTAGCCGTCCTCGCGCAGTGCGGCGACCAAGGCAATCACGTGTTCAGGCTGCAGCAGGTGCCAGTCGATGTCTTCGAGGTTGATGTCTTCGAAGCCCAGGCGGTCAGCGGCGTCCTGCAACACATAACGCATGGTCAGCTGGCTGGAGGGCGCCAGGCGGGTGAGATAAAGGGTCAGCGGGTTGCGGATAGACTCAGTCAAGGGAGATCAGCCTTTGGATTAAATACCTCGATCAAGCCATTGTTTAATCGAGGTATTTAGTGAATTGGCGAGGGCCGAGTCTAGCGCAGGACCGGCCCTGGCACAAAATCACGGGGCCGTTTCGTCATCCCCGGTAGGGTCGTCGGGCTGAGGCTGGGTCTGGGATTGACTCCACTCGGTGTCCTGCTTCTGCATGAGCGCGAACCAGTGCTGGCGCATGAACGCCAGGTAGCTGTCCGGCGCCTTGGCAAAGTCCTTTTCATCGCCATAGCAGCCCGGCAGAGGTAACTCGGTGCCCTGCTCCTTGTACTGACTGACCAGCGCCTGTTGCGCCGCCACGCTGCAATCCTTGGGCAGCGGCATGCCCCGCAAGGCGCCGGCCTCCTCGTCCCACCAGCTCGCGCCAACGCGATCGACGCCGCGCAGGCGATACTTCTGGGTTTTGCCGACGTGCATGATCAGCTTGAATTCATTCGGGCTGACATCGCTGGTGCAGGTACGCGAATAGCCCACAGTGGCCTGGGTGATGCCGTCGCCGGTGAGGTCGGTGACTTTGGTGGCCGCCATGTCAAAGCGCAGCGCGGCGTCGAACTGGCAATGCTGCACATCGTCGTAGAGCATCCACACGCGCTTGGGATGATCGCCAGCGAGCAGGTACTGCGCCGCGTAGACGAACGCCGACTGGGTGCCATCGTCATCGCGTTCGCTGACCTGCTCGGCGAGCACCAGCAGGTTCTTGCCCTGGCTGTCGTCCCAGGTGTAGGCCGCGACCTGTTTGCCGCGCACTTCGACGCCTTCGGGCACCTGATCGACCGAGGTGAGCGCCACGCCATCGTCGGCGCGTACGGTTGTGACGCAGGCCACAGCCATCAACAATCCCATCAACGCGGGCCGCAATTGGCCGCGTAAAAGCTGCACGCTATTCATCCGAGTACCCTGGCAAGAGATGGCTTACTTTACCGGCACTTGAGGGGCAATGCAGAGAAGTTTGTTGAATAAAACAGGCGGCACACTGCAAGCTGCAAAAAACGCCGCGGTTTTACCTGTTCAAGGTATCCCCTGGCGCCTCAGTTAGTTAGCTGAACCCTAGCTGTCTACCTGTCAAATAAACGAGTTTTTCATCCGCCTTTCATATTCGTTCAACATTTTTCCGCTTAATCTTGGCCCCAGGACTTGAGAACGAGGCGCGTGTTATCGAACTAACTTGTTGATTACGCTTTACCTTTGAGACATTTCGTCTTTACTACGCTTGCCCATGGAAGAAATTATTGCCAGTCTCAGGAAGGTCGAATGAACACCGCAAACCCACGCTATGTTTAATCAGTTTTCTGAACCTTCAGCCGCTGATGACTGCTGTTTTCACGCGCCAACCTGCTCTAGCCCCGAGGTCATGAATCTTTGAAACCCTACCCTATTCATTGCGTGTCGATCGTCATCCCGGTCTACAACGAACAAGAGAGCCTGCCTGAATTGCTGCGTCGCACAAGCGCAGCCTGCAAGCAACTGGCCTACGAATACGAAATCATCCTGGTGGATGATGGTAGTCGCGACAACTCGGCCCAATTGCTGGAAGACGCTGCCGCGCAAGAAGGCAGCCATGTAGTGGCGGTGATCCTCAACCGTAACTACGGCCAGCATGCCGCGATCATGGCCGGCTTCGAGCAGTGCCGTGGTGAGGTGGTGATTACCCTCGACGCCGACCTGCAAAACCCGCCGGAAGAAATCCCGCGCCTCGTCGAGCAAGCCGCCCTGGGCTACGACGTGGTCGCCACCGTACGCAACAACCGCCAGGACTCGGCCTTCCGCCGCTGGCCCTCGCGCCTGATCAACCTGGCCGTGCAACGCTCCACCGGCGTGGCCATGACCGACTACGGCTGCATGCTGCGCGCTTACCGACGCACCATCGTCGACGCCATGCTTGCCTGCCGCGAGCGCAGCACCTTTATCCCGATCCTGGCCAACGGTTTTGCCCGCCACACCACGGAAATTCTGGTGCATCACGCTGAGCGTGAGCACGGCGAATCCAAATACAGCGCCATGCGCCTGATCAGCCTGATGTTCGACCTGCTGACGTGCATGACCACCACGCCGCTGCGCCTGCTGTCGATTGTCGGTTTCAGCCTGGCCGCCCTGGGCGTGCTGTTCGCCTTTGCGCTGGTCGTCCTGCGCCTGGCCTTTGGTGCTCAGTGGGCCGGCGATGGCATGTTCGTGCTGTTCGCGGTGCTGTTCGTGTTCACCGGTGGCCAGTTCATCGGCATGGGCCTGCTGGGTGAATACCTGGGTCGCATGTACAGCGATGTGCGCGCCCGCCCCCGTTTTTTTATTGAAAAAGTGCTGCGCAACCAACCGGCAGCACCGGCACCCGTGGTCGTTGTTGACGGCCTGGTGTCCTCCCATACCTCCACTTCTACTTCTCCTTCCGATCAGGTTTCGTCATGAATTCAAAAGCTGTTGTCTTCGCTTACCACGATATTGGCTGTGCAGGCATTGAAGCCCTGCTGACCGCCGGCTACGACATTGCTGCCGTGTTCACCCATGCCGACGACCCCAAGGAAAACAATTTCTACGGTTCCGTCGCCCAACTCTGCGCCCGCAACGGCATCCCGGTGCACGCACCGGAAGACGCCAACCACCCGCTGTGGATCGAGCGCATCGCCAAGCTGAACCCGGATTTCATCTTCTCGTTCTACTACCGCAACCTGCTCAGCGAAGCCTTGCTGGCCACCGCCAAAAAAGGCGCATTCAACCTGCACGGCTCCCTGCTGCCGCAATACCGTGGCCGTGCACCGGCCAACTGGGTGCTGGTCAACGGCGAAACCGAAACCGGCGTGACCCTGCACCGTATGGTCAAACGCGCCGATGCCGGCCCGATCCTGGCCCAGCAGAAAGTCGTCATCGACCGTACCGACACCGGCCTGACCCTGCACGCCAAGCTGCGTGACGCCGCCACCAGCCTGCTGCGCGACGCACTGCCGCAACTGGCCCAGGGCAAACTGGCTGAAACCGCACAGGACGAAACCAAGGCCACCTACTTCGGCCGTCGCACGGCTGCCGATGGCAAGCTGGACTGGAAAAAGCCGGCTGAAGAGCTGTTCAACCTGGTTCGCGCCGTCACCCAACCGTACCCGGGCGCCTTCTGCGCTGTGGGCGAGCACAAACTGATCGTTTGGCACGCTGAAGTGGTCAAGGGCAACGAAGGCCTGGCCCCAGGCCGCGTAATCAGCGTCAACCCGCTGCGCATCGCCTGCGGCGAAGACTCGCTGGTGGTCAAGTTCGGCCAGCGTAACGAAAACGGCCTGTACCTGGCCGGCCCTTCCCTGGCCGATGAGCTGGGCCTGGTGGACGGTTCCGTGCTGCGCGGCGCCGAGTCCGGCCGCAAGCCACGCCGTACCCGTGTACTGATCCTGGGTGTGAACGGCTTCATCGGTAACCACCTGTCCGAGCGCCTGCTGCGTGACGACCGTTACGAAATCTACGGCCTGGACATCGGCTCCGACGCCATCGAGCGCCTGCGCAGCCACCCGAACTTCCATTACGTGGAAGGCGACATCAGCATTCACTCCGAGTGGATCGAGTACCACATCAAGAAGTGCGACGTGGTCCTGCCGCTGGTGGCCATCGCCACGCCGATCGAATACACCCGCAACCCGCTGCGTGTGTTCGAACTGGACTTCGAAGAGAACCTGAAACTGGTTCGCTACTGCGTCAAGTACAACAAGCGCGTGATCTTCCCGTCGACCTCCGAAGTCTATGGCATGTGCCAAGACCAGTACTTCGACGAAGACACCTCCAACCTGGTCGTCGGTCCAGTCAACAAGCAACGCTGGATCTACTCGGTCTCCAAGCAACTGCTGGACCGCGTGATCTGGGCTTACGGCGACAAAGGCCTGAAGTTCACCCTGTTCCGTCCGTTCAACTGGATGGGCCCGCGCCTTGACCGTCTGGACTCTGCGCGTATCGGCAGCTCCCGCGCCATCACCCAGTTGATCCTCAACCTGGTGGAAGGCACGCCGATCCGTCTGTTCGACGGTGGCGAGCAGAAGCGCTGCTTCACTGACATCGCCGACGGCATCGAAGCCCTTGCGCGCATCATTGATAACGACAATGACAACTGCAACGGTCAGATCATCAACATCGGTAACCCGGAAAACGAAGCCAGCATCCGTCAGTTGGGCGAAGAACTGCTGCGTCAGTTCGAAGCTCACCCGCTGCGCAGCAACTTCCCGCCGTTCGCCGGTTTCCGCGATGTAGAGAGCAAGGCGTTCTACGGCACCGGTTACCAGGACGTGGCACACCGCAAGCCAAGCATCGAAAACGCCAAGCGCCTGCTGAACTGGGAGCCTACCGTTGAGATGAGCGAAACCATCGGCAACACCCTGGACTTCTTCCTCAAAGAAGCCATGCTCGAAATCGCGGACAAGAAGTAATGAAGGCAGGCTTGCGCATTGACGTCGACACCTACCGTGGCACCCGTGAAGGTGTGCCGCGGTTGCTCGAATCCCTGGATGAAGCCGGGGTTAAAGCGACGTTCTTCTTCAGCGTTGGGCCGGACAACATGGGGCGCCACTTGTGGCGCCTGATCCGCCCGCAATTTCTGTGGAAGATGCTGCGTTCCAATGCCGCCGGGCTGTATGGCTGGGATATCTTGCTGGCCGGCACCGCCTGGCCGGGCAAACCGATTGGCCGTGACCTGGGGCACTTGATGCGCCAGGCCAAGGCCGCCGGCCATGAAGTCGGCCTGCACGCGTGGGATCACCACGGCTGGCAGGCCAACACCGGGCGCTGGAGCGAGGCACAACTCATCGAGCAGATCCGTCGTGGCGTTGACACCCTGAGCGACATCCTGGGTGAACGCATCGACTGTTCAGCTGCCGCCGGTTGGCGTGCCGATGAGCGTGTGGTGCAAGCCAAACAAGCGTTCAATTTTCGCTACAACAGCGATTGCCGGGGCACCAGCCTGTTTCGTCCGACCTTGGCCGATGGCAGTGCGGGCACCCCACAAATTCCGGTAGACCTGCCGACCTTCGACGAAGTCGTCGGGCCGGTAGTGGCTGCCAAAGACTTCAACAGCTTCATTCTTGACCGGTTTAGCGCGTCGAAGCTGAACGTCTACACGATCCACGCAGAAGTAGAAGGGATTCTGATGGCTGATGATTTTCGCCAGTTGCTTGCCCAGGCCGGGCAGCGCGGCATCGACTTCCAACCCCTGGGCGAGCTGCTGCCTGCGGATGTGACCACCCTGCCCCAGCAACACCTGGTGCGCGGCGCGTTGAGCGGCCGCGAGGGTTGGCTCGGAGTGCAACAGGCATGATCCGGCGCTGGGCATTGCCCCTGCTCCTGTTGGCGTTTGGTGTGTTTTACCTGTTACCGCTGGCCAGCCACGGCTTGTGGATTCCCGATGAGACCCGTTACGCGCAGATCAGCCAGGAAATGTTGCTGACCGGCAAATGGGCCTCGCCGCATTTCATGGGCATCCGCTACTTCGAGAAACCCGCTGCCGGCTACTGGATGATCGCGCTGGGCCAGGCGATCTTCGGTCAGAACCTGTTCGGCGTGCGCTTTGCCTCGGCCTTGAGCACCGGGCTGAGCATTGTGCTGGTTTACCTGGTGTCGCGCCGCTTGTGGAATGACCCGCAAAAAAGCCTGATCAGCACCGTGCTGTACATGAGCTTTGTCAGCGTGGCCTTGCTGGGTGGCTACGCCAACCTGGACCCGCAATTCACCTTCTGGGTCAACCTGACCGGCGTTGCGCTGTGGTTCTGCTTTGACAGCCACACCCGCCAGAGCCGCCTGTGGTCCTGGGCGTTGCTGGGTTTTGCCTGCGGCATGGGGTTCATGACCAAGGGGTTTCTGGCCTGGTTGCTGCCTGTGTTGATCGCCCTGCCCTATGCGATCTGGCACAAGCGTTTTCGTGAGCTGCTCGGGTACGGCGTGGTTGCCGTGGTCGTCGCCATTATCGTCAGCCTGCCCTGGGCGCTGGCCGTGCACCTGCAAGAGCCGGATTACTGGAACTTCTTCTTCTGGCACGAACATATCCAGCGTTTTGCCGGTGACGACGCCCAGCACGCCGAGCCGTTCTGGTTCTACCTGCCGCTGATGGTCGCGTTCTCGTTGCCGTGGATTGCCCTGTTGCCGTCCACGATCAAACAGGCGTGGCTGCAAAAGCGCGTGCCGCAGACTGCCTACCTGTTGCTGTGGCTGCTGATGCCCCTGGCGTTTTTCAGCCTGGCCAAAGGCAAGCTGCCGTCTTACATCATGCCGTGCCTGCTGCCGTTGGCCTTGTTGATGGGCTCGACCCTGAGCGACAAGCTTGCCCTGGGCCACGACCGCGCATTGCGCATCAACGGCGGGTTGAACCTGGCGCTGGGTGTTCTGGCGGTGCTGGCGCTCAGCTGGTTCCAACTGAAAAAGCCCGTGTATGAACACGGCGAAGAAACCTTCAGCCTGGTGCTGCTGTTCACCTTCCTGTTCGGCTGGATCGTGGTCAACCTGCTCCAGGCGGCGCGACCGCTGAAGCTGTGGGCCGCGCCGGTGATCGGCAGCTGGTTGCTGGTGGCATTGGTGCCCGCCGCGTTGCCGCATTCGGTGGTTTACAACAAGACCCCGGACCAGTTCATCATCGATCACCTGGACGAACTGCAACCCACTGCCTCCCTGCTCAGCAATGACCTTGGCGCGGCATCGGCGCTGTCGTGGCGCATGGGGCGTCCGGACGTCAGCCTCTACAACACGGTCGGCGAAGTGAAATACGGCATCGCCTACCCGGACACCGCGCACCGCAGGATCGACACCAACGAAGTCCAGCAATGGATGAGCGAGGCGCGCAAGAAAGGTTCTGTCGGTGTGGTCATGCGGGTCAAGGGTGACGATGAAGTCGCCGAAGTCAACCTGCTGCCCAAGGACGGTAAACGCTATGAGCAAGGCAACATTGTGATCCTGATTTTCCCACAGGCCGCGCAATGATCACCCTGCTTCTATTGCTGGGCGCATGCCTGCTGACGTGCATGGGCCAAGTCTCGCAAAAGTTTGCTGTCGAAAGCTGGCGCGACCAGCCAGACGGTTGGGCGCCCAAATTGCGCTCGCCGTGGCTGTGGTCGGCGCTGGTGTGCCTGGGCCTGGGCCTGTTGGTCTGGCTGCTGGTGCTGCAGCGCCTGGAAGTGGGCATCGCCTACCCGATGCTCAGCCTGAATTTTGTACTGGTCACGCTGATGGCACGCTTTGTTTTTCATGAACACATCGACGGCCGGCACTGGCTGGGCGTGGCGCTGGTGATCGGCGGTGTGGTGTTGCTGGGGCGTCACGTATGAGCCGGGCTCAAGGCTTTGCCCTGGCCCTTGGCAGTGTCGGCCTGGTCAGCGCCGCCCAATTGGGCATGCGCTGGAGCATGACGCGCCTGCCGCTGCCAGCCGACTGGCTGAACGCGTTCAACAGCAATGCCATCGACCTTGGCGCCTTGGGCGTGGTGATCCTGGCGATCATCGCCTATGCGCTGTCGATGCTCTGCTGGCTCGGCGCACTCAAGCACTTGCCGCTGGGCCGCGCCTATTCGCTGCTCAGCATCAGCTACGCGTTGGTCTACCTGCTGGCCGCCAGCCTGCCGGTGTTCAACGAAGCTTTTTCGCTTTCAAAAACCCTGGGGGTGGCGTTGGTCATCCTCGGTGTTCTGGTTATTAACTCTCGTCGTGCTAGCGTTGCAAGCCCCAGGAATGCCCCATGAAAATCAGTGTATTTGGTAGCGGTTACGTCGGTCTGGTGCAGGCCACCGTATTGGCCGAAGTCGGTCACGATGTGATCTGCATGGACGTGGACAAGAGCAAGGTCGAGTCGCTCCAGAAAGGCCATGTGACCATCTTCGAGCCGGGGCTTGCGGCCATGGTCAAGGAAAACCTGGAAAGCGGGCGCCTGCACTTCACCTTCGATGAAAAGCTCGCGGTCGAACACGGTGAAGTGCTGTTTATTGCCGTGGGCACGCCGTCGGATGAAGACGGCTCGGCCGACCTCAAATACGTGCTGTCGGTGGGTGATGCCGTGTCCCGCCACCGCGTGGAGCCGGTGATCCTGGTGGAAAAATCCACCGTTCCCGTCGGCACCGGCGACACCCTGCGTGCGCACATCGAAAAGAACCTGCGCACTGCCGGCCGGCACCTGGAGTTCGATATCGTCTCCAACCCGGAATTTCTCAAGGAAGGCTCGGCCGTTGCCGACTGCCGCCGTCCGGACCGCATCATCATCGGCTGCGAGCGCGAGGAAGTGCGTGAAGTGATGCGCGACCTCTACGCGCCGTTCAACCGCAACCATGACCGCATCATCTTCATGGACCTGCGCAGCGCCGAACTGACCAAATACGCCGCCAACTGCATGCTGGCGACCAAGATCAGCTTTATCAACCAGATCGCCGAGCTGGCCGAACACCTGGGCGCGGACATCGAAGCCGTGCGCCTGGGCATCGGTGCCGACTCGCGGATCGGTTACCACTTCATCTATCCCGGTTGCGGCTACGGCGGCTCCTGCTTCCCCAAGGACATGCGCGCCTTGATCCACAGCGCCAAGCAAGCCAACTGCTCCAGTGACTTGCTGGAAGCCGTGGAAGCCATCAACCAGCGCCAGAAGAGCAAGCTGTTCGAGCGCATCAACGCTTACTTCAAGGGCAACCTGCAGGGCAAGACCTTTGCCTTGTGGGGCCTGGCATTCAAGCCCAACACCGATGACATGCGCGATGCACCGAGCCGCGTGCTGATGGAAGCCTTGTGGGCCGCGGGCGCCAATGTCCGTGCATTTGACCCGGAAGCCATGCAGGAAACCCAGCGCATCTACGGCGACGAGTCACGCCTGACGCTGCTGGGCACACCGGAATCGGCCTTGAGCGGCGCCGATGCGCTGATCGTCTGCACCGAATGGCAGCAGTTCAAGGCGCCGGATTTCGACCTGATCCACGCTCGCCTGAAAAACCCGGTGATCTTCGACGGTCGCAACCTGTATGACGGCGAACGCCTGGCACGCAAAGGCTTCAAGTACTTCCCGATGGGCCGTGGCGACTCGTGTGAACTGCCGATCCCTCAGCAAAACTGGGTAGAGCAGGTCAAGGAAGCCTGATACGTGAACAAAGCTTATCCGCCCCTGCTCACTGCAACGATCCGTCACCAGTCGCTGGGGCTTGGGCTCCTGGCGCTGGTGCTGTTTATTGCCGGCAACTGGCACCAGGCGATTATCGGGTTTGACTCGCGCTTCGTGGTGTTTGCCCAGGAAATGCTGCGTCATGGGCCGAGTTTTTTCCCCACGACCTACGGGCAGCCCTACGCCGATTACCTGGCCACCTCGACCGTGTTGACGTGGCTGTTCTCGTTGCCCCTGGGCCAGGTCACCAGCTTGACCGCCTGGTTGCCCACGGCCATCGCTTCGGCGCTGATCGTGGTGCTGGTGTATCGGCTGACGGCGCCCTACTCCGTGCGTTGGGGCCTGCTGAGTATTGCGATGTTGCTGCTCAGCAGCACGTTCATCAGTGAAACCCGGGCGGTGTCCCTCGACCAGATGCTCGCGGCGGTAGCCTTGGCGGTGTTTTACCTGGGTTATGCGCATGATCATTTCGCCAGCCCGAAACGCCTGCACTGGTTGTTCCTGTTGCTGATCATCGGCTTCGCCATCCGTGGGCCGATCGGCCTGGTAATTCCAACGGGCGTGCTGTGCAGCTATTACTTGCTCAACCGGCAGTGGCGCCAACTGTTCACCTTCGGCCTGATTGCCCTGGCGCTGCTGGCGGCCTGTGTGGGCCTGTTGCTGCTGCTGGCCAAGCTCAGCGGTGGCGAGGACTTCATGCAGGACGTGATCCGCATGCAGTTCCTGGGGCGCATGGATGGCACCGAAGGTTCCAGCGGCGCGCTGTATTACTTCACCAGCTCCCTGGGCAATTACGCCCTGGCCTATCCACTGGCACTGTTGGTGCTGGTGGCGGTGGCCATCGGCGGGCGCCGCACGCCAGACCCGGCCTTGCAGCTGGTGTTGTATTGCGCAGCGGCCGGGTTGCTGGTGATGCTGGGCTTGTCGGTGCCTCAGGCAAAAAAGGCGCGCTACATCCTGCCGATGTTGCCGATGGCGGCGATCCTGGCGGCCTACCCGTTCCAGGTCACCCAGGGGCGGCTGTTTGCAGGGCTGCGCGCCTTGATGCTGGGCATCTGGACGCTGATGCCGGCACTGCTGGCCGTCGGGCTGGTGGTAGCGCGCCGACGTTACGCAGAGCAACTGGGCAGCCTGGGGGTGATCTTCGGCGTACTGGGCGTGCTTCAGGTAGTGGCGCTGCTGGCGGTCTTCAACGTGCGGTTACGCGCGACGGGGCCGGCCTTCGCTGCGGTGCTGGCGCTCTGGACGACTTACATCGTGGTGGTTGAACCCTTGGAGCGTGCGCTTTACGACACGCGCACCTTCACCCTTGCGGTCAAAGACCAGATCACGCAGCAGCCGGCGCCTGTGGTACTGCACGGGTTGGGCAAGGATGCGAAAGCCATCAAGTTCATGGTCAACTTCAACTGTGACAAGGTGCCGTTGTTTACCCATTCCTCAGCGGACCTGGCGCCGCTGCAAGGGCCTGCCTGGCTGGTGATGAGCGCGCAGGATTTCGAAAACCTGCAGGATCCGCGCTTGAAATCGGTTACGCCGACGCTCACCGGGGAGTTCGACAAAGACCCTTATGTGTTGCTGCATCTGGAGAAAACCCCGGCGCCCTGATCGCAGTATTGGCCCCGTGTACAAGACGACGCCCACTTCAACAAGAGTGGGCGTTTTCGTTGCTGCAACCGAGAAAGCACCTACACAGCTATGCGTAATGGCTGGTGCACTTTGTCTTCCGGCGCCTGGAACCCAAATGTAGACTCGTTTGCCAGGTGCGGTAACCCATTACAGCCCCAACGTGTGGCTTATCTCGCCAGCTCGAGGCTGGCGCACCCTGGATAACAAGGACGCAGTAGGCTGCCCATACACACGGCGGCTTACGCATACGAGGGCAATGCCGTGGCGGAAGATCCGATGTCAATTCCCGTGCCGAAGCTGGATCGGTTGATGGCACTGCGCGACGCCCTGGTGGCGTTGAAGGGGCCGCTGGCCAGCGACCTGACACTGCGGGAAAACCTGCAAAAACAGCTGTTCAATGAAGAAATCGACAGGCGCGTACTGGGCCATATCAGCCCACCCTTTGCGCAGATGACGCGCCTGATTCCTTTCGGCGAAGTCATTTAAGCTCACGCAAAGCGATTTGAGTTCAATAAACTTGCACTCAACCCTCATTAATATGCAGTGGAGCCCATCAGCAAAGGTCGGCACACTGTGCAGGTTCCTCCCCAAACGTTGGAACTTTCAAGGGCTTTTCCGGGCAACCAGGCAAGCCTTTTTTTTCGCCCGCACGTTCAGGACCCTTTGAATGCTTACCCGTTGGTTACCTGCTGCAATCAATACCCGCCCTGCTGAATGGAGCCGTGCCGCGATCGGCATGGCCTTGGGCACGCTGTTCAGTGTCTGGCTGTGCGCCCAAGTGTTTGGCATGCAGGTCGCGCTGCACCTGCTCGGCCCGCTCGGTGCCTCGGCTGTGTTGCTGTTTGCGGTGTCTTCCGGTGCGCTGGCTCAACCCTGGTCGATCATCGGCAGCTATTTGTGCGCGGGCGTGGTGGCACTGCTGGTCGCCCGTGTATTGGGGCGTACGCTGGGCAGCGCGTGCCTGGCGGCGGGCATGACCGTTATCCTGATTTGCTGGCTGCGTTGCCTGCACCCGCCGGCCGGTGGCCTGGCGATGACGCTGGTACTGGCAGACCCGGCCTCCATGGCCCTTGGATGGCAGGAACTGGCGCCGGTCATGCTCGGCGCGGGCGCGCTGCTGACGTGTGCATTGGCGTATAACAACGCCACGCGCACGCGCTATCCCAGGGGTGCGGTCGAGTCGCCTGCGGCGGTCATTGGCAGTGCGGCGGCCCCAACAGACCCGGCAATCACGGCGGCCGACTTGAAGCTGGCGCTGGCCGAGATGGAGCAGTTTTACGATGTGCAACCGAGCGAGCTCGAACAGTTGATCCATGCCGCAGAAGGCCACGCAAGACGCCGCAGCATCGGCGAAGTACTGGCCCGTCGCGCCGCCTGAGCCTGCGTGCATAAATGCAAAAACGACCTGCATGATTCCGGGTTGTACTGGGCAAATTTGCACTGGTACGATCGCGAGATAGTTCCTCCGCGAACATCTTGATAAAGAACAATAAAAGCAGGGAGTTACAGATGACTGCTCAGGTTTCATCCGAAGCAAGCCGCGCCGAAATTCTTCAGGACGAAGTGCTGGCCGACGTTCGCAACCACATTGGCCACCTCACCCTCAATCGCCCCGCTGGCTTGAATGCCATCACCCTGGACATGGTTCGCAGCCTGACGGCGCAGTTACAGGCCTGGGCGGATGACCCGCAGGTCTACGCCGTGGTGCTGCGCGGCGCTGGCGAAAAAGCCTTTTGCGCCGGTGGCGACATCCGTTCGCTGTACGACAGCTTCAAGAACGGCGACAGCCTGCACGCCGACTTCTTCGTCGAGGAGTACGCCCTCGACCTGGCCCTCCACCATTACCGCAAACCCGTCCTGGCGTTGATGGACGGGTTCGTGCTCGGCGGCGGCATGGGCCTGGTGCAAGGCGCTGATCTGCGCGTGGTCACCGAGCGCAGCCGCCTGGCGATGCCGGAAACGGCCATTGGATATTTTCCGGATGTGGGCGGTAGCTACTTCCTGCCGCGCATACCCGGCGAGGTGGGGATTTACCTGGGCGTCACCGGCGTACAGATCCGCGCGGCCGACGCGTTGTATTGCGGGTTGGCGGACTGGTATCTGGAGAGCACCCGGCTCACTGACCTGGACCAGAAACTCGACCGCCTGCAATGGCAGGACTCGCCGCTCAAGGACTTGCAAGGCGTGCTCGCCAAACTGGCCGTCCAGCAATTGCCCGACGCGCCGCTGGCAGCATTGCGCCCGGCTATCGACCATTTCTTCGCCCTGCCGGACGTGCCAAGCATCGTCGAGCAGTTGCAGCAAGTCACCGTCGCCGACACCCATGAGTGGGCGCTGAACACCGTCGCCCTGATGCAGACCCGCTCACCGCTGGCGATGGCCGTTAGCCTGGAAATGCTGCGCCGTGGCCGCCGCCTGCCGCTGGAGCAGTGCTTCGCGCTGGAATTGCACCTGGATCGCCAGTGGTTCGAGCGCGGCGACCTGATCGAAGGGGTGCGCGCGTTGATCATCGACAAGGACAAAACGCCGCGCTGGCGGCCAGCCACGATCCACGAACTGGACGCCAGCCATGTGGAGAGCTTCTTCCACGACTTCAAGCAGTTTGGGAGATAAGCCATGCAAGATATTGAATACACTGAAGAACAAGTGATGATTCGCGACATGGCGCGCGACTTTGCCCGCGGTGAAATCGCGCCCCATGCCCAAGCGTGGGAGAAAGCCGGTTGGATCAATGATGCCCTGGTCGCCAAGATGGGCGAACTGGGCCTGCTGGGGATGGTGGTGCCCGAAGAATGGGGCGGCACCTATGTCGATTACGTCGCCTACGCCCTGGCGGTCGAAGAAATCTCGGCCGGCGACGGCGCCACCGGCGCCCTGATGAGTATCCATAATTCAGTCGGTTGCGGGCCAATCCTCAACTACGGCACACAAGCGCAGAAAGAAACCTGGCTGCCCGACCTTGCCAGTGGCCAGGCCATCGGCTGTTTTTGCCTGACCGAACCCCAGGCGGGTTCCGAAGCCCATAACCTGCGCACACGCGCCGAACTGCGCGATGGCCAGTGGGTGATCAATGGCGCCAAGCAGTTTGTCAGCAACGGCAAACGCGCCAAGCTGGCCATTGTGTTTGCGGTGACGGATCCGGATTTGGGCAAACGCGGCATTTCCGCGTTCCTGGTGCCCACCAGTACGCCAGGGTTCGTGGTTGACCGCACAGAACACAAGATGGGCATTCGCGCGTCGGATACCTGCGCCGTCACCCTCAACCAGTGCACGGTGCCCGAAGCCAATTTGCTCGGTGAGCGTGGCAAAGGCTTGGCCATTGCCCTGTCCAACCTCGAGGGCGGGCGCATCGGCATTGCTGCCCAGGCCCTGGGCATCGCCCGCGCGGCCTTTGAGGCGGCGCTGGCGTATGCGCGCGATCGCGTGCAGTTCAACCAGGCGATTATCGAGCACCAGAGTGTCGCCAACCTGCTGGCCGACATGCAAACCCGCCTGAATGCCGCACGGTTGCTGATCCTGCACGCCGCGCGCTTGCGCAGTGCCGGCAAGCCGTGCCTGTCGGAGGCGTCCCAGGCCAAGCTGTTCGCCTCGGAAATGGCCGAAAAGGTCTGCTCCTCCGCGATGCAGATTCACGGTGGGTATGGGTATCTGGAGGATTATCCGGTGGAGCGTTACTACCGGGACGCGCGGATCACGCAGATTTACGAGGGCACCAGCGAGATTCAGCGGATGGTGATCGCGCGCGAGCTGAAAAACTACCAGCTCTAAGCCAATACCGGCTGTGTAGGCGCTGGCCTGCCGGCGATGCAGGCACCTCGGTTCACGTGCCGGACCGAGGTGAGGCTATCGCAGGCAAGCCAGCTCCCACATCAAGCGCTCACCAGGCTAATCAACACGCCGCAAAACCAAAGTGGGAGCGGGCTTGCCCGCGAATACGGCGTATCAGTCAGCGAATGTATCGACTGATCCAGCGCATTCGCGAGCAAGCCCGCTCCCACCAGTTGCGTTTCAGCAGTCCTAAAGCCGGTTACTTATCTTTGAACTCCGGCGCGCGCTTGGCCACAAACGCTGCCATCCCTTCCTTCTGATCCTGCGTTGCAAACGCCGCATGGAACACCCGGCGCTCAAAGCGCACGCCTTCGGAAAGGCTTACTTCAAACGCGCGGTTCACGCTTTCCTTGACCATCATGCTGATCGGCACGGATTTGCCGGCGATCAGCGTCGCCACCTTCAGCGCCTCTTCGAGCAGCTCATCCGCCGGCACGATACGCGCCACGATCCCGCAACGCTCGGCTTCCACCGCATCGATAAAGCGCCCGGTCAGGCACATTTCCATGGCCTTGGCCTTGCCCACCGCGCGGGTCAGGCGCTGGGTGCCGCCCATGCCCGGCAGCACGCCGAGGTTAATTTCCGGCTGGCCGAACTTGGCGCCGTCGCCCGCGAGGATGAAGTCGCACATCAACGCCAGCTCACAGCCGCCGCCCAAGGCAAAGCCGTTGACGGCGGCAATGATCGGCTTGCGGCGGTTGGCCACGCGGTCGCTGTCGCTGAACAGGTCGTCCAGGTAAATCTGAGGGTAGGTCAGCTCGGCCATTTCCTTGATATCGGCACCGGCGGCGAAGGCTTTTTTCGAGCCGGTCAGCACGATGCAGCCGATTTGCGGGTTGGCTTCCAGGCTGTCCAGCGCCTGGTTCAACTCGCTGACCAGTTGCGCATTCAAGGCGTTCAGGGCTTGCGGGCGATTAAGGGTAATCAGCCCGACGCGGTCCTGGACCTCGAGCAAAATGGTTTCGTAACTCATGTAATGGCTCCTTAAAGATTGCGTGAGATGACCATGCGCTGGATATCGCTGGTGCCTTCGTAAATCTGGCAGACCCGCACATCGCGGTAGATCCGCTCCAAGGGAAAGTCGCTCAGGTAACCGTAACCGCCCAAGGTTTGCAAGGCGGCCGAGCAGACTTTTTCGGCCATTTCCGAGGCGAACAACTTGGCCATCGAGGCCTCGACCAAGGCTGGCTTGCCGCTGTCGCGCAGGGCAGCGGCGTAATGCACCATCTGCCGGGCGACGGCAATTTGCGTGGCCATGTCCGCCAGGCGAAACGCCACGGCCTGGTGTTCGATCAAGGTTTTGCCGAAGCTTTCGCGCTCGCGTGCATAGTCACGCGCGGCTTCAAATGCCGCACGCGCCATGCCCACCGATTGCGAAGCGATGCCGACGCGGCCGCCTTCAAGGTTGGCCAGGGCGATCTTGTAGCCTTCGCCCTCCTCGCCCAATCGGTTGGCGACCGGCACCTTCACGTCTTCAAACAGAATCTGGCAGGTGTCGGACGCATGCTGGCCGAGCTTGTCTTCGACCCGCGCCACGGTGTAACCGGGGGAATCGGTGGGCACGATAAACGCGCTGATCCCGCGCTTGCCGGCGGCCGGGTCGGTGACCGCAAACACAATCACGATCCCGGCGTTCTGCCCGGAGGTGATGAACTGTTTGCAGCCATTGAGCACGTAGTGATCGCCGTCCAGGCGCGCGCGAGTTTTCAGGCTGCTGGCATCGGAACCGGCCTGCGGTTCGGTCAGCGCAAAGGCGCCGAGCATGGCACCGCTGGCCAGCGGCTTGAGGAACTGTTCTTTCTGCTGATCGTTGCCGAATTTCAGAATCGGCACGCAGCCCACCGAGTTGTGCACGCTCATGATGGTCGAGCAGGCGCCGTCACCGGCGGCGATTTCTTCCAGCGCCATCGCATAGGCCAGGTAGCCGGTGTCGCAACCGCCCCACTGTTCCGGCACCAGCATGCCGAAAAAGCCCAGCTCGGCCATTTCGCCAATGGCTTGCTTGGGAAAGCGGTGCTCGCGGTCCCACTCGGCAGCGAAAGGTTTCAAGCGCTCCTGGGCAAATTGCCGGGCCGCGTCGCTGATTTGCAGTTGTTCGTCATTGGGCAGCATAAAAAGTCCTTAATACACGCATTCGACGGCCATGGCCGTGGCTTCACCGCCGCCAATACAAATGGCCGCAACGCCGCGCTTGAGGCCTTTCTGGCGCAGCGCCGAGAGCAAGGTCACCAGGATGCGCGCGCCCGAAGCGCCGATCGGATGCCCCAGCGCGCAGGCGCCGCCGTGGATGTTGACCTTGCTGTGGGGGATTTCCAGCTTGCTCATGGTCACCAGGCTGACCACCGCAAAGGCTTCGTTGATCTCGAACAAATCCACGTCGCCAAGGTGCCAGCCGGTCTTGCTCATCAGCTTGCGAATCGCCCCCACCGGCGCCACCGGAAACAGCCCCGGCTCGTCGGCGAACGCCGCGTGCCCATGGATGATTGCCAGCGGCTTGAGCCCACGCTTTTGCGCTTCAGACTGACGCATCAGCATCAGCGCCGCCGCGCCGTCGGAGATCGAACTGGAGTTGGCCGCCGTCACCGTACCGCCTTCGCGGAAGGCCGGTTTCAGGCTGGCGATCTTGTCCAGCTTGGCTTTGGGGGGCTGTTCGTCATGCAGGATGGTTTTTTGCTCTTTACCGACGGTGACCTGCACCGGGACGATTTCGGCGGCGAAGCTGCCGTGGGTGATTGCCTCTTGGGCACGGGTCAGCGAGGCGATGGCGAAGGCATCCTGGGCTTCACGGGTAAAGCCGTTGTGCTCGGCACAGTCTTCGGCAAAGGTGCCCATCAGGCGGCCCTTGTCGTAAGCGTCTTCGAGGCCGTCGAGGAACATGTGGTCGAGCACCTTGCCGTGGCCCATGCGATAGCCGCTGCGCGCGCGGTCCAGCAGGTACGGCGCGTTGGACATGCTTTCCATGCCACCGGCCACCACTACCTCGACGCTGCCGGCCAGCAGTGAGTCGTGGGCGAGAATGGTCGCCTCCATGCCCGAACCACACATTTTGTTCAGCGTGGTGCAGCGCGTGGCCTTGTCCAGCCCGGCGCCCAATGCCGCCTGACGCGCAGGCGCCTGGCCGAGACCTGCGGGCAATACGCAGCCAAACAGCACTTCATCCACCGCGTCCGGGGCGATGCCGGCGCGCTCGACGGCGGCGCGAATCGCGGCGGCCCCCAGTTGCGGCGCAGTCAGGCCCTTGAGGTCGCCCTGGAAGCCGCCCATGGGCGTGCGGACGGCGCTGACGATAACAATCGGATCGTGCATGAAAAATTCTCCTTACTTGGCGGCCATGCGCAAGGCGCCGTCGAGACGGATGACCTCGCCATTAAGCATGCTGTTTTCAATGATGTGCCGCACCAGCGCGGCGTACTCGGCCGGTTTGCCCAGGCGTGGCGGGAATGGCACGCCGGCGGCCAGGGAATCGCGCACCTCTGGGGTCATGCCGGCCATCATCGGCGTTTCGAAAATGCCCGGGGCGATGGTCATGACCCGGATGCCGAAGCGCGCCAGTTCGCGAGCGGCAGGCAGCGTCAGGCTGGCGATGGCGCCTTTGGACGCGGCATACGCCGCCTGGCCGATCTGCCCGTCAAAGGCGGCCACCGACGCGGTATTGATGATCACGCCGCGCTCGCCGTCGGCATTCGCCTCGGTTTCAGCGATGGCGGCGGCGGCCAGGCGCAGCAGGTTGAAGCTGCCGACCAGGTTGACGTTGATCACGTGGGCAAAGCTTGCCAGCGCGTGCGGGCCGTTCTTGCCGAGGATTTTTTCGCCACGCACCACACCAGCGCAGTTCACCAACCCATGCAAACCGCCGAACGCAGCGACGGCGGCTTGCACGGCCGCTTCGGCAGCGGCTTCCTGGCTGATGTCCGCCACCGCGCTGCGGGCGTTATCGCCCAACTGCCGGGCCTTGGCCGCGACGGCTTCGGCGTTGAGGTCCACCAGCATCACCTTGGCGCCGGCGGCTACCAGCATGTCAGCGGTGGCCGCGCCGAGGCCCGAAGCGCCGCCGCTGACCAGGAATACCTTGTTTTCAATCTGCATCTTGATTTCCTTTGAAAGGGATCACGCCAAGGCTGCTTGAGCCTTGGCGATTTCCTGATTACGCAAAATAAAACGTTGCAGCTTGCCGCTCGGGGTTTTCGGCAAGTCGCTGACAAATTCGATTTCTCGCGGGTAGGCATGCGCGGCGAGGCGCTTGCGCACGTGCAGGCGCAGCTCTTCGGCCAGCTCAGGCGTGGCGCGGTATTGCTCGTTGATCACCACAAAGGCTTTCACCAGCTCGGTGCGTTCCGGGCACGGCTTGCCGACCACCGCGGCTTCGACCACGGCCGGGTGCTCGACCAAGGCGCTTTCCACGTCGAAGGGCCCGACGCGGTAGCCAGAGGTGGTGATCACGTCATCACTGCGCCCGACAAAACTGGTGCTGCCATCCGGGTTCAGCTCCACGGTGTCGCCGCTGAGGTAGTACTTGCCGACAAAGGCCTTGGTCTTCACGCCGTCGTAACCGGCAAACCAGCACATCGGCGACTGTTCGCGGTCAATGGCGAGAATGCCCGGCTGGCCGGCGGGCAGTTCCTGATGGTTGTCATCGAGCACCACGATGCGGTGCCCCGGCGAGGCAAACCCGGCTGAGCCGACATGCACCGGATGCGCCAGGCCGTGGTGGTTGCACAGCACCATGCCCAGTTCGGTCTGGCCATAGTGGTCGTGGATGGTCACGCCCAGGTTATCGGCGAACCAGCGGATCACTTCCGGGTTCAGGGGTTCGCCGGCGCTGCTGACAATGCGCAGCTTGCCCTTGATCGCGCGGGCGAACTGCTCGCCGCCGGCAATCAGCAGGCGGTACGCGGTCGGCGAGCCCGTCAGGTTGGTGATGCCGTACTTGTTGATCACCCGGCAGGTGCTCTCCAGGGTGAACGGCCCATCGTAAAAGGTGATCGGGTGGCCCATGGACAACGGCCCGGTCACGCCAAAATAGATGCCGTAAGCCCAACCCGGGTCGGCAAAGTTCCAGAAGGCGTCTTCGGGGCGAAGGTCTACTGCGTCACGGGTGTAGCGCTGAAAGGCAACGATGGCCTTGAGCGGCACCGACAGGGCTTTCGACGGGCCGGTGGTGCCCGAGGTGAACATCAGCAGAAACGGCGCGTCACCGTCCAGCATCACCGGCTCGCAGGCGTTGGCGTAATTCGGCAATTCGGCCCAGAAGCTGTAGTCGCCGCGCACGATGCCTTCGCCTTTGGGCCCGGCGACGGTGACGATAGTCGGGCAACCTTCCACGTCCACAAGCTTGGGCCGGTTCACCGCGTCGGTGACCACCAGCGCGGCGCCGGAGCTGCTCAAGCGATGCTCGATGGCCTTGGGCCCGAAGGCGGTAAACAGCGGCTGATAGACCGCGCCGATACGCCAGGTGGCGAACACCACCACCAGCAATTCTGCGGTGCGCGGCAGCAGGCCGGCCACCTTGTCGCCGCGTTTGACGCCCTGGGCCAGCAGAAAATTGGCGAAGCGGGCAGCCTGGTCCTGCAAGTCGGTGAAGGTGGACGTGGCGCTGCGCCCGTCCTTGCCTTCCCAGAACAGCGCGATGCGGCCCGGCAGTGCGTGCCGGTCGCAGCATTCCACGCAGGCATTGAGCGCCTGCAGGTTGCCGGCCAGTGCGGCGTCGACGGTGTGCTGGTAATCAAACTCGGTAGTGGCAGCCAAATACTCACGCATCGCTTCAAATCCTTGTGGTTTTTATTTTCAGGACGTTTTTGAGCACGTAAACCGTGGAAATAGTCGCTCTGCAGCGTTACAGCAGCAATGGTCAAAGCCTTCAACTTGGCTGACTGGTTTGGCCAATCATTGATCGCGCTGATCAGCCGGTCAGTTCAAGTGATTGGACGCTCGCCGGGGTTGCTTCTAACCTTGGGGCCTGCGCCACCGAAGAAGCTTGCCTGCAATGATCGTTCGTCCCAAACCCAACCTCCTGGGTATCCTGTTTTCCCTCAAGGGCTCGATTGCCAAGCGCATCGCGCTGCGCAGCCTGCTGGTGACCTTGCTGGCCTCGGTGATCGTGCTGGTTGAAACCCTGCACCCGGCGTACTTTTCCAAGGTCAACGCCACGCCGTTCACCTTGCTGGGCTTGTCGTTGTCTATCTTCATGAGCTTTCGCAACAACGCCTGCTATGACCGCTGGTGGGAAGGCCGCAAGCAGCTGGGGCAAATGATCATCGATGTGCGCTCGCTGATCCGCGAAACCCAGGTGCTGACTGACCCGGTTGAGCGCAGTGGGTTACTGCGGGGTTTGTGCGGTTTTGCCCATGGCCTGATTGCGCGCCTGCGCCATGAAGACGAGGCCGGCGCCATCACGCCGTGGATCGGCATTGATCGCGCGCACCCGAACCTCCCTGACGCTGTGCTGCAACAACTGGGCGCGCGCTTTTGCGGGCTGGCCGAGCAAGGCGTCATCAGCGAATGGCGCTACACCCAGCTGGAAACCCGACTGGTCAGCCTCAGCCAGGTGCAGGCTTCGTGCGAGCGGATCAAGCACACGCCGCTGCCCTTCCCTTACACGCTGCTGCTGCACCGCACCATCTACCTGTTCTGCATTCTGTTGCCGTTTGCCATGGCCGAGCCATTGGGCTGGCTGACGCCGGTGTTCACCGCCATCGTCAGCTACACCTTCTTTGGCCTGGACGAAATTGGCGACGACCTGGAAGACCCGTTCGGCTTTGATGAAAACGACCTGCCGTGCAATGCCATCGTGCGCACATTGGAGCGCGAGATCCTTGCCGCTCTGGGCGACAGCGACTTGCCGCCGGCCCTGGAACCCATTGATTACGTGCTGAGCTGATGCGGGTTTGACACTCGCCGTGGTCTGACCGAAGCTGATGGCTTTGCACTAGCTGCCACCAGCTTTTGGACGCCTGCATGTCAAAGTCACGCCGTTACTCCATCATCGGCCTGTGCGCCCTGTTGTTGATTGTGTTGCTCACCTGGTTTTTCTCCCGCTCAACCCCGGTGGCCGTGCCGCCGGCGATTGCCCATGGTTACGCCAAAGCCTTGAAGCAGGCGCATAACGGCGAACCCGGCGCCGCGCGCGTGCTGTATCAACAGCTCGGCCGGCCGGACCTGTCGCCTGAACGCCGCGCGGCCTTGCACGCCGAATTGCCCAACTACCCAAGCCCGCAGGCGCTGAAGCTCGCCGACAAAGACCTGGCCAATGATTCGCCAGTGGTGCGCGAGGCGGCGATCCACAGCATTGTCGGCCTGGTGCCCAGCGGCCAACGCGTCTTGTTGCTGGGGCCGGTGCTCGACGATCCCGAACAGGCGGTGCGCTTTGCCGCCGCCAATGCCTTGCTCGGTCTGTCGCCGGACACCCTGGGGCTGTACTTCGGGCCGTTGCAGCAAGTGCTCGATGAGTTTGTGAAAACCCTCAAGGGTCAGCCGGAAACGGCCGAAGGCTGGATTCAACTGGCGCGCCTCTATATACACAGTGCGCTGCTGCCGGACGCACAAAATGCCCTCGAACAGGCCATGCGCTTGCAACCGGACAACCTGCAGGCAGTGGTCGCGCAAATCGAACTGCTGGACAAACAAGGCAAGACCGATGAATCGCGGCAACTGCTGGCACGTCAGTTGGCGGCCCATCCCGACTCGGCTTACCTGCAGCATGCGCTGGGCATGTGGCTGTTGCACCATGGCGAGCGCCCGTATGCCCTGCTCGGCCTGTCCAAAGCGGTAGAGCTTGAACCGGACAATCAGGATTACCGTTACGACCTCGCCACGACCCTGCACGCCCAGGAAGAGTTGGAAGCCGCCCAGCGTCAGCTCGAAGACATCATTCAGCGCCACCCGGCCAACCGCAAGGCGCGGGTGCTGCTGGTCAATTACTGGAAAGAAAGCGGCCAGTTGCAAAACGTGCAGGTATTGCTTGCGCAACTTGAGCAACAGAACCCGGATGACCCGGCGTTGCAGCAAGGCCTGTAGGACGTTGCAAAAAGTTGTAATCGATACTGGGGCTTGTACAATTTTCGCGAAACGTTGAACCGCTACGGGCCTCCACGGTCAAGTGAATATGGCGCGTCCGAGGCGGCGCGTTCCTCTATTTGTACGTGACCTGAGGGCACTTCTTGTCTACATCCAACGAGCTGTTCAGTGAAAAGGCGGCCACCGGCATTGAAGGTCTTGATGACATTCTTTCCGGGGGGTTATCGCGCAGCCACCTGTTCCTGCTGGAAGGCGAACCCGGCACGGGCAAAACCACCGTTGCGTTGCATTTTTTGCAGGCCGGCGCGAAAAACGGTGAGCGATCCCTGTACATCACCCTCTCCGAAACCGAGCGCGAATTGCGCCAGGGTGCCAAGTCCCATGGTTGGGACCTGGATGACAATATCCACATCTTTGAGCTGACCCCGCCAGAGAGCCTGCTCGACGCCAATCATCAACAAAGCCTGCTGTACTCCTCCGACCTGGAGCTGGGCGAAGCCACGCGGCAGATTTTTGAAGTGGTGGAGCGGGTCAAGCCGACCCGCGTGGTCATCGACAGCCTTTCGGAGATCCGTCTGCTCGCGCAAAGCTCACTGCGTTATCGTCGGCAGATCCTGGCAATCAAGCATTACTTCGTGCGCTACGACGCCACCGTGCTGCTGCTGGATGACCTGACCACCGAATCTCTGGATAAAACCGTACACAGCGTGGCGCACGGCGTGATCCGCCTGGAAGAACTGACCCCCAACTACGGCGCCGAACGCCGCCGCGTGCGGGTGGTGAAATACCGTGGCCAAAAATACCGCGGCGGCTTTCACGACTTCACCATCATGGGCGACGGCGTGCATGTATTCCCGCGCTTGGTCGCGGCCGAGCATCGCGGCGGGTATGTCCGCCAGACCCTGAGCAGCGGCATTGTCGAACTGGACAGGCTGATGGGCGGCGGCGTCGAAACCGGCTCCAGCAGCTTGATTCTTGGCCCAGCGGGCACCGGTAAATCCCTGATTTCCATGATCTTCGCCGCAGCGGCTGTGGCCCGTGGCGAGAAAGCGGCGCTGTTTATCTTCGACGAAGAACTGGGGTTGTTGTTCGAGCGCATGAAAAACATGGGCATCGATCTCGCCGCCCTGCAGGACACCGGCAACCTGCTCATTGAGCAAGTGGACGCGGCCGAGTTGTCGCCCGGCGAGTTCTCGCACCGAGTGCGCCGTTGTGTTGACGAGCGCGGGATCAAAACCGTGGTCATCGACAGCATCAACGGCTACCAGGCGGCCATGCCGGAAGAAAACGCGCTGATCCTGCACATGCACGAACTGCTGCTGTACCTCAATCGCCGGGGTGCCGCCACGTTCATGACCGTCGCCCAGCATGGGCTGGTCGGTGACATGCAGGCGCCCGTCGACATTACCTACCTGGCCGATACCGTGATTTTGCTGCGTTACTTCGAAGCACTGGGCAAAGTGCGCCGGGCCATTTCGATCATCAAAAAACGCACCGGCACGCATGAGTCGACGATTCGCGAGTACCGCATTGGCAGCCGTGGCATGACGGTGGGCGAGCCGCTCGACAACTTCCAGGGCGTGCTGCGCGGCATTCCGACATTCAACGGCAGCGGCTCACCTTTGCTCAAGGAAGAGGGATCGTGATCAGCGTTTCCTCTGCCTCCGAGCGCGCGATTATCCTGGCGCCAATGGGTCGCGACGGCTCACTGGCGCTGATGATGCTGAATGAAGCTGGCTACAGCGGCATTGTTGCCAGCAACCTGGCAAACCTGTGCGAATTGCTGGAAGAAGGCGCCGGCTTGTTGGTGATCGCGGCGGAAGCGTTGCGCGGCGTGGATCTGGAGCCGTTGCTGGAGCACCTGCATCAGCAGCCGGCGTGGTCCGACTTGCCGATCGTGCTGATGACCCATCACGGCGGCAGCGAGCAGAACGGTTCGTCGCACTTGAGCGGGCTGCTGGGCAACGTGACCTTTCTGGAGCGCCCCTTTCATCCCGTCACTTTGATCAGCCTGGTGAGCGCGGCCCTGCGCGGCCGACGCCGGCAGTACGACGCCCGCGACCGCTTGATTGACTTGAGCGAGAGTGAACTGCGCCTGCAACGCACCATGGAAACCCTTGAGCAGCAAGTCGAGGAGCGCACCGCGCAACTGCGCAGCAATGAAGAAGCCTTGCGCCAATCGCAGAAGATGGAGGCCGTGGGTCAATTGACCGGCGGCATCGCGCATGACTTCAACAACATGCTCACCGGGATTATCGGCAGCCTGGAGCTGCTGCGACGGCGCATTGCGCGCGGCAAGCTCGATGACTTGGATGGCCTTATCGACCTGGGCGTGACCTCGGCCAACCGCGCGGCCGGGTTGACCCATCGCCTGTTGGCGTTCTCCCGTCGCCAATCGCTGGATTCCAAGCCCGTGGGGATCAACCAACTGGTGACCTCCATGGGTGAGCTGCTGCAACGCAGCATCAACGAAAGCATTGCCCTCGACATGCGCCTGGACGCTCAGCTCTGGACCGCCGAAGCTGACCCCAATCAACTCGAAAGCGCCCTGCTCAACCTGGTGATCAACGCGCGCGACGCCATGCCGGGCGGCGGCAAGTTGGTGGTTGAAACCTCCAACCGCCACCTGGACAACGTGTTTACTGCGGCCTACGGCACTTTGAAGCCCGGCGACTATGTAGAGCTGAGCGTCAGCGATACCGGCTGCGGCATTCCAGAGCACCTGATGGGACGCGTGTTCGATCCGTTTTTTACCACCAAGCCCATCGGCCAGGGCACAGGCCTGGGGTTATCGATGATCTATGGCTTTGCCCGCCAGTCCCATGGCCACGTCACCATCCACAGCGAAGTGGGCAAAGGCACCACGGTAAGCCTGTTCCTGCCGCGTTTTGTCGGTGAAATGCAGGCGCCGGAATACCTCAATCCTGCGTTGACGCCCTATGCCAATGCGGGTGAAACGGTATTGATCGTCGAGGATGACCCGGCGGTACGCGTGCTGGTCAGCGCCGTGCTCAAAGAGTTGGGTTACGCCTTTGTCGAGGCCGGTGATGCGGACACAGCACTGCCGATCATCGAGTCCGACCAGCGTATCGACTTGCTCATCAGCGACGTTGGCCTGCCGGGCATGAACGGCCGGCAAATGGCGGAAATTGGTCGGCAGATCCGCCCTCAGCTCAAGGTCCTGTTCATCACCGGTTATGCCGAACACGCGGCGGTGCGCGGTGGCTTCCTTGATCCTGGAATGCAACTGATCACCAAGCCATTTACCTTTGATTTGTTGACAGCGAAGGTGCGGGAAATGATTCAGGCGTGAGCCAGTGACTGCACGTTTCCGCAATATCTGGTGGCTGACAGGCCGGAACCGGCACTGAGGGATTGGACACGAAGTTTCAAATCGCGACGCATGAAAGGTGCCCGTGGTTAACCTGAAACTTACCTCACGAGTCCCATCATGATCGCTTCGCGCAACGTTAATCCCCTGCATCAATGGCCGCTGACTGCCGCACCCGAGCCCCCCACAATACGCCGGCCACGCTTGGCGGATCGGCAGAGCAACCCGGCGGCCCCGCACGCAGCCGACCGTACGCAAGTCGATGGCGACAGTGAGCTGGCAGGGTATCTGGCGCAAACGCTGCGCACCGCGGCAAGTACCGGACGACTGGGCGACATCGACCACCTTCCGCCCGCCTCTGCCTTCGGCCAATGGTGGTCACACCTGCACGATTTGATGAAGAGCCCGCACTTTGTCAGTTGGGCAAAGCGTCAGCAGATTGATCTTTCAAAACCTATCGAGATCAATCCCCGAGACAACCTCATCAGCGCGTTCGTTAGCGGTCAGCGCAAACCCTTTTCAGGCTTTGAGCATGGCCATCTCTGGACCTCGATGATGGCGCCGATCATGCGGGCGGCAAAAGCCCTGACGTCAGACTCTGGCTATATTCTCAGCCCCTCAAGTAGCACATCGGCGCCTTACCGGGCAGTCGCGGACTTTTATGGCGAAGCCATCACCGGGCAAACCCGGGAATCCGCTGAAGCCCGTGCAGCACAGCTCGAAGCGGCTAAAGCGTTCAACCCTTCCCAGTCCAGGCCAGAACGCTCTGCGCAGGTGCTGCAACACGAACGCGCCAAGCTGGCCAATGCCCATGACCACAGCAAGGTGGCCTTGAAACTGATCGCGATCATTCAGGAAATCGACGATTTATCCGAACAGTGGCTATACCGCACCACCAAAGATCCCCTGGACAGCTTGTACCTGCCACCCGCGTATGTTCAAAGCCGGATTGAGCAACTTATCCGCGACAAAATGAGCAGCACCCACATCACCTTGCATGCCGACTCACCCATCAGGTTGTTGCAGGCGGCCCCCACGGTCAGCCTGGACACACACCTCAGCGACAACGGCTGGGACAGGCCCCGCAGCCGTGACGAACTGTTCAACCTGGGACGGTTACTGACAACACCAGCTCTTACCCAGCTTCCAGACGGCAATCTCGGTGGAGCCTTGTCCTGGCCAACGCCATTGAGTGATGACGATTGCCGCAACCTGAGAAATTCCCTGCGCCAGAACACGCTGGGGCTCAATGGTCTGCAAGATTATGACGAGGGCACCGGTGCACTCGGTTACCTGACGCGCAACCAGCGTTTTGCCCCGTCCGAACTGCATGACCCGCGGCGGTTTATTCAAAATCTTCTCGCTACGCCTGATGCCCAGGCACTGGGGCTGGCGCTGCAGGAAAAATTCAATGGCGTCTCGACCCCGCAGAGCCTTAACGACTGGACGCTGGCAGCCCTTGGCGCGACCCTGGATAAAGAATCCGAGGCAGCAAATACCTGGGCGCCAGCCAGAACCGGCGTTGCCGGTTTTGATATGGCCGGTCATCAACATTGGGGCCAGCATCCTTCAACGGTGGTTGCGGGGCTGGTCACACACTTGGTTTCCACGGGCCGTGCCAGCGCCGAGTTAGCACCCGTTGCGGCCCATCTGTTGCTGTCACGCCGAGCCCCTGCTTTTTTGGTCAACGACATTCCCGACAAGGTGACGTGTGGCTCACACACCTGGGTCAGCTTCAGCACGGCGGTAGCGCGCCTTGAGCGCCAGGCGCCCGGCTCAACGGCGCGTATGACCTTTGCGCAGGTCATGCAGCGAGCCGATCTGGCACCTGTTACCGACCAGGACCGGCAGGTTGAACGCAGGGCGCAGCGCGATGCACTCAAAGATTGGGGGGTTGCCCAAGGCTTGATCGCGCTGAACACCCTGGATGACTACACCGACGAGCAGATCAACCGCGTCTTTAGCGCCTACAGCGCGCGAATTTCAGCATTGGGCCAAGCCTCACAAGCCCACTCGACCGCAATGCCCGAGCGCAGGGAGATGGCGCTGAAGGAACTCGAGCGTGTGTATGGTGACCTGCCCTTCGAGAAAAAATGCATCACCCCACTCGATCAGAGTCGCGACTTCCCCGGCCCGTACTCGGTGCTGGACCTTTACCTGCACGGGCAACTCGAGGCAACGGCATGGACGTCATCGTCCGGTGAGGTCGACACACGCACGATTGCGGGCCATGTGAACAAGCTTTCCGACATCAATGCTCTGTTCAACACTGAACTTCAGCGCTACTTCCATGCGGCAGAACAGGCGACGAGCACGCACGTCAAACACCTGATCGCCACACTGCCTCTGGAAGATAGAAACGCCATCGAGTACGGGAAAGTGACCCTGCTCACCGAGCACAGCATCACTCATACCGCCTTCAGCCAGAGCCGTGTCGAAACCAAAGTGCCCAATAGCCTGCTGCTCAAAACAGAGCTCGACGGCGTCGTCACTGTTTATGAAGTCAATGTAAGAGACAACAGCATCCGCCGGCGCGACGAGCTCAAAGACCACCCGATCGCGCGCCAGACCAATGAAGCCGATAAGTGGCGCTATTCGAAAATGCTGCTGGAGGTTAAACCTTCCGGCCGTTACTCGCCGCATGTCGCTGAGGAAAACCATCGAGCGGGCACACCCGACAGCTTTGCCAGCGAAAGGACCCGCGACATTGCCGACGCCTTGGTGCAAAACCTGAACATTCGGGCGCTGGAGACTGAGGCGCGGGGTGTGACGACGTTTGAAACAGAGGTGCCGTTCTACAAAAAAGCCCGCGAATTCATGCTGAACCTGATTCCCCTGCGCTCGGCAGTCCAGAATTTTCGAGCCGGCGCGGTGGGTGACGGCATCCTTGATTTGGCGTTCGACGCCTTCGGGTTCGTCGTGGGCCTAGGCGTTGCAGCCAAAGGCGCCAAGGCCCTGCAAGCAGGTACCAGCGCGGCGGCCAGGCTGGCCCAGGGCGTGAAGATCGTGGGCCGTGCTGCACTGGGCGCACTCAACCCGCTGGATGGCGTGGGCGGCCTGATTTCCCGTACCGCGCGTGGCGTGCAAAAAGGCGGGCTGCATGCCTACAACACACTGCGCGGCAGTGCCGACAGTTACAGACTGATCCATGCAAGTCGACATTTTGAGGCCAGCGCAGTGGGCACCTTCAAACTGGGTGGCACCATCGCTGAAGGGCCGGCAGTGCTTCAACGTGGCAAGTGGTTTGCCTTCGATACGCTGAGTGGCCAGCCGTACGGCAAGGCTCTGGAGGATTTTCAACCCTCGATCAGGGCCAGCGGGGAATTACACGAGGCTCAGCAGACGGCCGGTGCAAGCGCCTGGACCGCCTGGGTTGAACAACAGAAAAACGGTGCAGACAGCGTGCAGTTCAACCATGGGTATACCCAGATCGACCCGCTGACGATCAGCGGCTATCACGCCGGGATGAAATCCGCCGAAGTGATGGCGCTTGCGCGCGCGCCTGGCCGCACACCGGCCGAGGTCGGCGCCCTGGTACGCCAGCGCGAGCGTTTGGCGGTGCAGCACAGCTTCAGCGGGGTCAATGCGTTTTACCAGCACATCAGCGTGGGCGGCGGCACGTTCACCCCTGTTCCTCAACTGTTCTATCTCAGCCAGACCACCCCGCTCAGCAAAGGCCAGTGTGCGGCAATGTCGCGCGTCATGGCGACGGCCATGGAGCAAGGCAAGCACACCCGTTTCGCCGCCAATTTGTTCAGCGCCGCGGCCAACCCCACCGCCGCCGAGTCCAGGCAGTTCGTGGCGAACCTGACGCACATTCAAAAGCAACTGGATACACCCACGCAGTTTCATGCCGGTGCGCCCGTTCGCAAAATGGGCTATGCCCAACTGATGGATGAAATCGCTGACGCCAGCGCCCCCAAAATCATGATGATCGGCACCGCCGACCACGCGATGATGATCGGCACGCAGGGCGAAGGCGTCGCGAAGCGGTTTTTTTATTACGACCCCAACTACGGCCTCGCCGAGTTTGCGAGCGCTGGCGCCATGAAGAAGAGCTTGGGCAAGCTATTTACCGACAAACACCTGCCGTTGCCCTACAAAACCGCGGGCAGCGACCCGACCAGGCTGGAGTTCAACGTCAGCACTCACAGTGATGCGTGGAAAAAAACCAACCATATTGCTGACGCACATGTTCAGTCGCTGCTCGACGACGCCCTGGGCGCGAAGCCTTCAGTCGCTGATGCGGCTGTGCAACCACCGTTCAAACCCAATAGCGCCAGTAAGCCCGCCGTGCCAAACGTTGAAGTGTTCATGGCCGAGGCGAAAACCCTCAATGACCCCACCAGCATCCTCAGCACCAACGGGCTCGGTGACTGTTCGGCACTGGTGGTGCTGAGCGATCTGCACAATGGGGTTTACCGCAAACGCACCTTGGTGCACTTGAACGGCAGCAATCTGGAGGCGCCTGTGGGGTCTGAGCACAATGCCTTCGCCCTGCTCCAGCAGCTGAACAGCGCATTGGAGAATGGCGGCAAGGTCATTTTTGTCGGCGGCACGGCAACCCGCTCACCGCTGATGGTCGGCAGGGTCATAGGCCAAGTCGATAGCAACGGTAACAAACCGTTGTTATCGATCCTGCAAAAGAACGATGTGTCCGTGACCTATGCCAGCTCCGTCGGGGTAGAAGTCTATCCCGATGGCAATTTCAAGCTGCGCGATGATGAGGGGGCGGGCGTCTTTGACCGCGCAAAGATCAACGAAATTCTGGACTGGGCGCGCGACTGAAGCCGGTGAATGCTGCCGGGGACGGTGATACGCGCCCCTGGCACAACCCGTACTCAAGCCAACAATCGCTGGATATGCTCCTGCAGCGTATCCAGATCAAACGGCTTGGCCAGGATCGGCGCGTTGCGCGTGATCGGGCTGTTGCAGTCGAGGATTTCCTGCGGATAACCGCTGATAAAGATCACTTTCAATTCCGGTCGCAACTTGATCGCCGGTTCAGCGATCTGCACACCGGAAATCCCGCCCGGCAGGCGGTAGTCCGTGACCATCAGGTCCAGGTGCGGCTTGGTCGCGAGGATTTCGAAGGCTTGCTCCCCATCAATTGCCTTCAGTACTCGATACCCCAGCCCGGCCAGGTATTCACCCAGCACGAACATAATCGATTCGTCGTCCTCGACGATCAGAACAACATCTTGTGCATCTTCACTCATGGGAAGCCTTTGTCCGGTCAATTGCTGCAGTTACGACCATTGGGTCACGCAGAGGTTGCGTCGAGCTGACGATAGATTTCACGCCGGCGTCTCAAGGGGCAGGCACACCCGAAACAAGGCGCCCTCGCCTATCTGGCTTTCTACCTCGATGGTGCCCCCGTGGGCCGCCACGATCTGCTCAGAAATAAACAGCCCCAGGCCCAGGCCAGCCGCCACATGGCTGGCCGAAACGCGCTCGAACTGCTGAAAAATTCGCTTCTGGTTGTCTGCGCTGATGCCGATCCCGTGATCACGCACCTCAACCCTTGCCTCACTATGCTCGGTATACACCCGTACTTCCACCGGGCTTTTGGCCCCGTAGCGCAGCGCATTGGTCAGCAGGTTGGAAATCACCTGCTCGATGCGGAACTCGTCCCAGTTGCCTTCTACCGGCCCTTGAACCTCCAGGTGCATCGACGACTCGGCGGCGGCCACTTGCGGCGCGAAGTTTTCCACCAGGTTGTGCACCAACTGGGTCAGGTCAAAGCGCGCCGGGCGAATCGACAGCTTGCCGGTGCGGATGCGTGACACATCGAGCATGTCTTCGATCAACCGAATCAGGCTTTTGATCTGCCGCTCATCGCGATCGACCATGGCGTGCATCTTGTCCAGGGTGAACGCGGCGGCGTTGTCCCGAGCCAGGTGCATTTTGCGCAGTTGGGTCTCCAGGATCAGCCCGTTGAGCGGCGTACGCACCTCATGGGCGACGATCGACATGAAGTCGTCACGCATGCGCACCGCCTGCTCCAGCTCGGCCTGGGTGGCCTGCAGGCGGGTCAGCAAGAGTTCCTGCTCACGGCGGCTGCGTTCCAGCGCTTCGACCTGCAGCTTCATCGCCTTGCTCTGGCGGTACAGGTCGACGAACACGTTGACCTTGCTCTTGACCGCATGGATGTCCAGCGGCTTGTGCAGGAAGTCGACGGCGCCGCTTTCATAGCCCTTGAAGGCGTAGTTGAGTTCACGGCCGGCGGCGCTGACGAACACAATCGGGATGTTTTTGGTCTTTTCGGTGCCGCGCATCAGTTCGGCCAGCTCGAAACCATTCATGCCGGGCATCTGCACGTCGAGAATCGCCATGGCGAACTCGTGCTCCAGCAACAGTGACAAGGCCTCGTCGGCGCTCAATGCCTTGTAGACCTGGCGGTCCTCGCGTTTGATCAGCGCTTCGAGGGCCAGCAGGTTTTCCGGCAGATCGTCGACGATCAGCAGTTTGGCCTGGACGGTACTTAACATGGGGAAGATTCCAGCAAAGCCAGCAACGAGCCAATTTGGCTCAGAGTCAGAATATAGTCAGGTGTGTGCAGGGCCAGGGCCGCCAGCGGCATCACGGCGATGCGTGCATCCTTGGGGTCTTGTACAACGGTCGTCCCGCCAGAGCGCTTGACGTGCGCCAGCCCGCGGGCACCGTCCTGGTTGGCGCCGGTCAACAAAATGGCCAGCAGGCTTTCGCCGTAGGCATCGGCGGCTGACGCAAACAGATAATCAATCGAGGGCCGCGAATGGTGTACGCGGTCTTCCTGGCTCAGGGACAGGCTGCGGTCATGCTCCACCGAGAGGTGATAACCGGGCCCGGCGAAATACAAGGTGCCCGCCTCGATCACTTCTTTGTCACGCGCTTCACGCACCGGGATTCGCAGGCGCCGGGCAAAGACTTCCGCCAACTGGCTGCGGCGTTCGTCCGGCAGGTGCAGCACGGCGACGATCGGCAAGCCAAAGCCCTGGGGCAATCCGCCAAAAATAGTCAGCAACGCCTCGACGCCGCCAGCAGAAGCGCCGACGACGATGGCTTCAATCCCGACAATCGGGTTGGCTGCAACGTCGGTCATGATTTGCGGTAGATCCGTTCCTGCTTGACCAGGGGTTCGAACTGTTTGCTGTAGGCGGAAAAATCCAGGGTTTCCTTGCTGCCCAGCACCAGGAAGCCGCGATGACACAGCGACTCGTGGAACAGTCCGAACGCTCGACCCTGCAATTTTTTATTGAAATAAATCAGTACGTTACGGCACGAAATTAATTGAGTTTCTGAGAATACACTATCAGTCGCCAGGCTGTGGTCGGCGAAGGTCACGTTCTCACGCAGGGATTTGTCGAAGATCGCGTAATCGTAGGCCGCGGTGTAGTAGTCGGCAAATGAACGCTGTCCGCCGGCCTGCTGATAATTGGCGGTGTAGGCGCGCACGTTCTCCAGGGAAAAAATACCTTGCTTGGCTTTGTCCAGCGACGCCGGGTTGATGTCCGTGGCGTAAATGATCGTGCGCTCCAGCAACCCTTCCTCACGCAGCAGGATCGCCATGGAGTACACCTCCTCGCCCGTGCTGCAGCCGGCAATCCAGACCTTGATCGACGGGTAGGTTTTGAGCAGCGGCACCACTTCGCGGCGGATCGCCAGGAAGTGCGACGGGTCGCGAAACATCTCGCTCACCGGGATCGTCAGGAACTGCAGCAACTGCATGAACGCTGACGGGTCGTGCAGTACGCGCTCCTGCAACGCCGAGATCGTGGCGCAATCGAACTGGCGCAAAGCATGGGCCACGCGCCGTTTGACCGACGCACCGGAATAGTCGCGAAAGTCGTAGCTGTACTTGAGGTAAATCGCCTCAATCAACAGGCGCAGCTCAATATCGCTGCTTTTATCCAAAAAACGTTGCTCCACTTAAATACGTTCCATCTTCGGTAGCCAGACGCGAATCAGCGAGAACAGGCGGTCCAGGTCAATCGGCTTGGCCAGGTAATCGTTGGAGCCCGCCGCGAGGCAGCGTTCCTGATCGTCCTTCATGGCCTTGGCCGTGACCGCAATGATCGGCAGCTTTTTCCAGCGCGGATCCTGGCGAATCAAGGCGGTTGCCTCGTAACCGTCCATCTCCGGCATCATCACGTCCATCAGCACCAGATCGATATCGTCAACTTCATTGAGTTTGTCGATGGCTTCACGGCCATTACGCCCGATCACCACCACCGCACCCTTGTGCTCCAGGGCGCTGGTCAGGGCGAAGATGTTACGCACATCGTCGTCCACCAACAGGATTTTGCGGCCCTCGAAGACCTTGTCGCGGCTGCGGGCGGTCTTGAGCATCTTCTGGCGGTCATGGGACAGCTGGGATTCGACTTTGTGCAGAAAGAGTGTCACTTCATCCAGAAGGCGCTCGGGTGAGCGCGCGCCCTTGATGATGATCGAGCGCGAATACTTGCGCAGCTCGGCCTCTTCATCGCGGGTCAGGTTGCGTCCGGTGTAGACAATCACCGGCGGGAACGAGCAGATGTCCTCGGTGGCCATGCGCTTGAGCAGCTCGTTGCCGAGCATGTCCGGCAGCTTGAGGTCGATGATCATGCAGTCGTAGACATTGGTGCGCAGCAGGTCCAGGGCGGCCTGGGCGTAGCCGACGTCGGTGATTTCAATGTCATCGTCGCCGATCAGGCGGGCAATGCTGTCACGCTGCAAGTCATCGTCTTCCACCAGCAGCACGCGCTTGACCTTTTGCGTCAGCTTGGCCTCCAGGCGTGCAAACACGTCCTTGAGCTCTTCGCGGGTGGTGGGCTTGACGGCATAACCGATCGCGCCCATGTGCATGGCGGCTTCGACGCGGTCTTCGACGGAGATCACGTGCACCGGAATGTGGCGGGTACTGGCGTGTTCTTTCAGGCGTTGCAGCACGGTCAGCCCGGAATGGTCAGGCAGGCGCATGTCGAGCAGGATCGCGTCGGGGATGAACTCCTCGGCCAGGCTGTAGCCTTCGTCCGCACCGTGCGCCACTAGGCAGTTGTAGCCCAGCTCGTGGGCCAGGTCGAACAGGATGCGCGCGAAATTCGGTTCGTCTTCCACCACCAGAATGCATCGGGTGGTGAACGGCGCTTTGTCGCGGTCATCGGCAAACCGCGGGATCTGTTTGACGTCAGCCACCGGCAGCGGTGAGACCGCCAAGGGCTTGGGCGCAGGGGCCGCTACGGCCTGGCGCGGTTGCTCGACAGGCGCAGCGCCCTCCTCGCGTTCGACGTACTGCTCTGGCAACACCAGGGTGAACACACTGCCCTTGCCCGGCTCACTGCTCACGCTGATATAGCCGCCGAGCAGCGTTGCCAGGTCGCGGGAGATCGACAAGCCCAGCCCGGTGCCGCCGTAACGGCGGTTGGTGGTGCCATCTGCCTGGCGGAACGCTTCGAAAATGCTTTCCTGCTGGTCCGGGGCGATGCCGATGCCGGAGTCGCGCACCGTAAAGGCAATGCCCTCGCCCGGCGCGCGGGAAACCGACAGGCTGACTTCGCCCTGCTCGGTGAACTTGACCGCGTTGGACAGCAGGTTCTTGAGGATCTGCTCCAAACGCTGGCGGTCGGTGAACATCAGGGTCGGCGCATCGGCCTGAACCTCCACCTGGAAACCCAGCTTGCGGTCGGCGGCCAGCGGCTCGAACATGCCGCGCAGGCCGTCCACCAGGCGTACAACGCTGGAGTTTTCCGGGCGCACTTCGAGTTTGCCGGCTTCCACCTTGGAAATATCCAGGATGTCGTTGATCAGGTTGAGCAAGTCATTGCCCGCCGAATAGATCGACTCGGCAAATTTGACCTGCTCGGCGCTGAGGTTGTCCTGCGGGTTTTCCGCCAACAGTTTGGCCAGAATCAACGAACTGTTCAGCGGCGTGCGCAGCTCGTGGGACATGTTGGCGAGGAACTCGGATTTGTACTTGCTGGAGCGCTGCAGTTCGTCGGCGCGGTCTTCGAGTTCAAGCTGGGCCTGGTTCAGCTCGACGTTCTTGCGGTCCATGGCGTCGCGCTGCTCGGCCAGAGTTTGCGTCTGCTCGGCCAACTGCTCGTTGGTCTGCTCAAGTTCGGCCTGCTGGGTTTCCAGGTGGGCCTGGGATTCCTTGAGAATGCGCGACTGCTCTTCGAGTTCTTCGTTGGCGGTCTTGAGCTCTTCCTGCTGCACCTGCAGCTCTTCGTTGAGCTGCTGGGTTTCGGCCAGCACTTCCTGCAGGCGCTGGCGATAGCGCGCAGCTTCGATGGAGGTGCCGATATTGCCGGCAATCAGCTCCAGCAGTTCGACGTCACGCTCTTCCAGTGGGCGCAGGAAACCCAGTTCGATCACGCCGTTGACGCGGTCATCGTCGCTGGTCGGCATCACCAGCACGCTGCGGGTGGCCCCTTCGCCCAGGCCGGAACTGACCTTGAAGTAGTCCACCGGCACATCGTCCAGGCGAATCAGACGATCGAGCTGGGCGGCCTGCCCAACGATGCCTTCGTCGCTGTAGATCGACTGCTCCTGCTGTTCCTGTTCGCGGGAGAAACCATACGTGGCCACACGCTTGAGACCACCGTGTTCTTCACGCACATACAGCGCGGCGACCGCCGAGCCCATGTACTGGGCAAAAAACTGCAGGATGTTACGGCCCAGCATGTTCAGGCTGAGTTGCCCCAGCACTTGTTCGGCCAATTCGGTCTGGCCGTTGCGCAGCCAGGCTTGTTGTTCCAGGCGTCGCGCAATCGTCTGCTGTGACGCGAGGTTTGCGCTGTAACTGTCTGATAGAGCGATTAAATTCTTGCGGCCCACATAGGCAAGGAAGCCGCTCAGACCGAGCACAAAGACCAGGTACAACGTGACGCTGACAATCGTAGTACGGGTGACGTCCTGGTTGCGGGTCACACGGAACTGCTGCTCCATGTCCACCGCGTTCGCGTATTCCTGGCGAATCGCGTCGGTCAGGCTCTTGCCCCGGCCGGCCTTGACCGCGGCGCGGTAGTCACCGCTCTGGCGCTGCAGGTCAACCATCGATTGGGCGTATTTGTTCCATTCGACCTGCATGGCCTCAAGACGCTTGAGGCGATCCACCTGTTGCGGGTTATCCGCCACCAGCTCCTGCAAATTGCGCAAATCGCCAATGATTCGCGGCTTTGCGACTTCATACGGGTCCAGAAAATGCTCGTCGCCGGTGATCAGGAAGCCGCGCAGCCCGGTTTCCAGATCGACCGTCAGCTTCGAAGACTCATTGAGGTTATTGATGACCCGGTCGGTGTGCTCTACCCACTGGATTACCGACAACAGGTAGCTGATCAGCACGACGAAAAACACCGCGCTGACCACGCCCACGCTCAAAGGTAGGGCCACGTTGCGGCTCAGGAGTTTACGAAAGCTCTTTTCATCGACAGACGACGCGGGAGTCATGGGCATGCCTTGGCCAGGAACGGAAAAACTGGGAGTTTGCCCGAATATCGACGGCCAAGGCTATGTTTCTGCATTGATTTGAGGTGACTTCCTACGCTCTGGACGTGAATTTCCAACGGATTCTGTCCGAATTCATCAACTCATTTACACAAATAAATACAGGTACGTGGCGCCGTTCTGGAACGAAATTTCCTCGTTTCAGCACTCAGGGGTGCGCCTCAGGAACACGGAAGATCTTTTGGGAAGGCGTCTTTTTAACCCAGCAAGGTAAACCAGATGACCAACACGAATGCAGTACAGCAAACCTTCAGGCCACAGTTGGCGCCGATGGCCAAAGCGCCTATACCGGCTGCGCTGAACGCCGCGCACGGCGCCGCGAACGATGACGTAACGCTGCTCGCCGAATATATCGCTGGCCTGCAAAACAAGTTGAAAGGCGTCGATGAAAAGATCGAGGTGCCAAAAAACACGCTGTTGGGGCAGTGGTTGACCCTCTATCACACCCAGCTTGAGCGTCCGGTTGTACAGGAGTGGATGCGCCAGCAGCACATCGATCCCGCCACCGTCAGCATCGTTGCCAGCACAGGCGTGTTGCATGCCACGGTCGATGGCGTAGCCAGAAGATTTACCCTGAGCGACACCCCGGGCTGGAAAGCTATCGCCGAGCCAATATTGGCAGCGGCGCGCGTTATAACGCCCACGCAGGAAACCCCGTTGCACCTGTCGTTCGAGAATGGCGTTCTGAAGGTGCCTCTGGCGGTGGTCGGCGATTTTTATGGCCAACCGCGCATCGACGATGACGAGGTTCAGACAGAACGTGAAATTAAGATACTGATCGCCACCAAGCGCTTGCGCCCTATCTCTGCAGGCGACCCGTTGCGACCTGCCGCGACCCGCTCTGCGCAGGCCCTTGCAGATCAACGTTTAAGTGCTGAAACGTTTTATGCCGCCAAACCCCAGGACAGCAGCGCCACAGCCACCAGGGTACAGACCAAAACGGTAAAACACCTCATAGCAGACAAGGCAGATCTTTACGATTTGGCCGTCAAGCTCCGGTACGCGGCCACCCAGGGTGATGGCCAGCCTGCTACCCCTGCCCAGATCGAATACAGTTTGAACAACGAACGGTTAGTCCCTTTCGTAGGGTCGTCATATGCCATGGCGCAAGGCCCGGCGCCAACATTGGCAGTAGCGCTGAACGACCTCGGCATTGCTCTTCCGCGGACCATGGAAGAGCTCAATGCGTTGGCGAACACATTGGAGCAGCGGTCGCTATTGAGCCCGCTGGGCAATCTGGGTGGCGCACTGTCCTGGCCAATCCCGATGTCGCAAACCGATCAACAAAAAATGTTGGATTTCCTCTACAGCGCCGAGCCCGGTGCGCCAGGCGGGGCATTGTCACCTGACAGCCAGGCGACGCTCGGTTACTTGATCAGAGGCAGTGCATTGACGGCGAGCGATCTGCAGGACCCGGAAAAGGCCCTGCAAAAACTGCTCGACACGCCCAGGGCCCAGGCGTTGGGTGAAACCCTGCAAACGCAGATGAAAGGCGCCTCCTCGGACACCAGTATCTACGACTATCTATTGACCGCGCTCAACCTTGGAATGGATCCCAAGTCCTCTGTTTCGCGCGAACGCAACGTAGTGGGCGAATTTGACCTGTCGGACTCACAGCATTGGGGTCATACACCCTCCTCGGTCATTGAAAGCCTTGGCGAGCATCTTGTCGCCACCCAAAAAGCAACGGTAGATACCGCTAAGCTCGCCACTCACCTGTTGCTAGGCCATACGGCACCGCAGTTTCTGATTAAAGATATTCCCGAGAACCTGACCGTCGGCAGCCAGGCGTGGGCTTTCCTGTCGATTGCAGCGGCAACTATAGAAGCCGAGCGACCTGGCGCTGTGAGGCACATGACGTTCGCCGAGGTCATGCTGGAGTACAACGCCTCCAAAGGCCGCTCGCCCGCCACTGAATACGCCCAAAGTACCGCGCTGGTCGATTGGGCCGTCGCCAACGGTGTGATCGCAAAAAGTGCTGACGACAACTACACCTCGGCCCAACTTGACAGCATAAAAGCCAGCTTCAACCAACAACTGGAAGAACGACTCTCCGGTTCCAAAATGCTCTACGAAGCAATCCCTACACGAAAAGAAATTGCGCTGGCCCAATTAAAGGAACGCTTCGGGGATCTTGGCCCGGTATTCGAAAAGAAAGTACTGGGTACTGATAGTTATCGAGGCACCGCGGACCAAACTGGGCTGGTCGGCCGACATTCGATGTTGGATATCGCCATGATGGACCTGCCCAATCCACGACCTTTCAAGTCAGACGACCCCAGCATCCCACTGGAGCAGCTGAATGCCACCCCGATAGTGGGTGTGCAGGAAGCCTTCGAGGAGCAGTTCACCAAAGCCATCTGGAATAAAAAGACCGGGATTAACGCGACGATTAGGCACATGATCGCGCAGCTTCCACTCGAAGACAGACAAAACCTGGAGTTTGGAAAAGTCACTGTATTTGAAGAGAGTTCACATCGGCTGGGCACGGGTTTTTTACCCAATAACACAGAGCACCAAAAACAACCGGGGCTGTTACTCCGAACAGAACTGAATGGTAAGTCTCAAGCCTACGAAATCAATTTAAATGACAGCACGATCAAACAGATCAATCTGAGCCGGGCAAAAACCAAGGTGTCGAGAGCAGCCAACCTGGTGTCTGAGACTAAGGAAATCACGTTCAACCACCACGTGCATGACTTGGGTACCGAACGTGGCGTGCTGGCGGCACCTATGGATAGCTTTAACAGCATTCGATCCAACTTGATTGCCAGCGCATTTGTCGAGCACCTCGAACTTGATGACCCCAGCATCAAAGAAGAAGCCCGCGGGCAAACCACCCTGGATGAGTTACAAGGCGGTCCCAAGCCACTTGACGAATTTTTATTAAATCTGATCCCGTTCAGATCAGCCATTGTCAATTTCAATAGCGGCAACTACGGTGAGGCAGCTCAAGACCTCACAATGGATATATTCGGCTTTCTCACTGCCGGCGCTGCAGTCGCAGGCAAGCTGATCAAGATCGGTCGCTCAGCGCTGTCCATTGGTTCCAAGGTACTGAAGGGCACCCGAGTCATCGGCGCCGAAGCCATTTCCCTACTTAACCCTTTCAGTGGTTTGAGTGATGTGGCGGCGCAGGGAGGCAAACTGCTGCTGAAAGGCGGACGTTACGCACTGAACAAAAGTCTTGAAGCCGTTAACAAACTCAAAGGGGCTACCGGCAGCTATGACTTGCTTAAAGCCGCGAGTAAAAGTCAGGGTATAACAGCAACGGGCACCTACAAGTTTTTAGAGCAAAGGGTGGACGTGGGTGCGACCCTGCAAAACAATAAATGGTATGCACTTGACCCCATCAGCCAGAAGCCCTTTGGGCAACCGCTGCTTGACTTCAAACCCGTCACTGTTGCTGGGAATGGTGAGATAAACCACAACTTTCTTAACTGGTTGTCCACGTGGGTGGCGCCAACCCCCCGGACCCCTAATCTTCGCGAAGCGTTTAAGAGGACCATAGAGGACGTCAAGCTTAACGATATCGCTGGTTACAACCGTGGCTACGCAAACCCAAAGGGCCAAACCATAGACGGCTACGACCCCTCCATGAACGTGCTTGACCTTAAAGAGTTGGCCATCCTCCCCCGCCGAACCCCCGAAGAGACAGGCGCACTGGCCAAACTGATAGAAGATCTGCAGACCAAAAACAGTCTTGAGTACGCCAGGATATTTAGCGAAGAAATAACAAAGGCAGGCGGTAAAGCCACCGGTATGCCGCAAAACTTCTACCTGGCTTCAAACGACCTTACTTCATCAGGAGAATGTGCTGCGTTGGCTAACACCATGGCGTTGGCTATTCAATATGGTAAAGAGCGTGTACTGATCGATAATTTCTTCAAAGCCAGCTTAAATTCCATCGACCCCACCATTGCTGGTTTCCGCCGACAACTGAACAGCATGCACCAAGTGCTTAGCGTGAACTTTCACGGCACCAAACCGGTTTCCCGGCTAGCGTACACCGACATTATTACTGACCTCAGTAATAGACCGACATCAACCACCTTCAAGATCAGCACCCAAAATCACGGGCTTCTGGCGGGCGTCATTGTCAATAACAACCAGAAGGAATGGTTTTTCTTTGATCCCAACTTTGGCCTGGCGAAGTTCCCGGACGAAGCTTCAATGCGCCGGGGTCTGGACGCTACCTTGAATAGCGGCTGGAGCGCCGGCACGCTTCAACCGGTCGCCATTAACCGCGGCATTCCGGAGTACGACGTCAGCACCTTCAATGACTTCGACTTTCTGGCGACGGTTCCTTACAACAACCCGTTCGCACTGTTCAATACCGCGCTTTGACCCACCTGTGACGCCCTTGCGTGAATGGCACTGTTGAACGGTGCCATTCACGCATCATGTCATCCCCCGTGCCACGGACTTGCACGCGACATTTGCGCCCATTCCCTTCACAATGCCTGCACCTACGGAACTTGCCGAGATTGACGCGACTCATTAGAGAATGGTCTTTCAACCGCTAAAGACCTGCCCATTTCATTTTTTCGGGAATTTTGATTATGTCCGCCACCCCCTCCACCCTCCTTGTAGTCGAAGACGACGCCATCGTGCGCATGCTGATCGTCGATGTACTCGAAGAATTGGAGTTCACAGTGATCGAAGCGGCGGACGCTGAAGAAGCTTTGAAGGTGGTCGAAAACACCGCTCAGGTGATCGACCTGATGATGACCGATGTTGGCCTGCCCGATATGGACGGTAAACAACTGGCCGCCAAGGTGCGTGAGCTACGCCCTGACCTGCCAATCCTGTTCGCCAGCGGCTATGCCGAAAGCATTGATGTGCCGTCCGGCATGCAGGTGATTGGCAAACCCTTCTCGATCGATCAATTGCGCGACAAAGTCAAATCAATGCTGCCCCACGCCTAGTCCCTCAACTGCCTCAGCGTCTTTCGTCTTCCCTTGGCACTCCAGCGCTCATTTGACTGAGCCACTCGCGCGTCAGGGATTTGCTGCTAGCTTCAATCGATATCATCCGTGAAGGCCCGAGCGCGTCATCGTCAACACCTGTGTCGAACCGCAACAGACAGGGGCGTGCCAAGGCGGTGATTGGCCTCAGTTGACCTGGTTTGCAGGGATTAACGTGACGTTCGGGAAATAAAACTGGAAACTCGTCGCCTTCAACTCCCGTCAGTCAAAAGAACTCTGGAAGGACGCAACAACATGATTGGAAAACCGACGCGCCTGCTGTTGGCGAGCCTCTCGATATTCATGAGCACCGGCGCCTGGGCTGACTTCACGGCAACCCCCGCCGAAGCGCGGGCGATTGCCAAGGAAGCCTACCTGTATGGCTACCCGGTCGTGGCAATGTACAAGACGCTCTACACCCAGGCCGTCGATAAAGGCGGGGCCAATTTCAAGGCGCCGTTCAACCATATCGGCAATACCGCGCAGGTGTTCACCCCCAAGGACACGGCGTTCGCCACACCGAACTCGGACACGCCCTACTCTTTCGTATGGATGGACCTGCGCAAAGAGCCGTTGGTGTTGACCCTGCCCAAGATCGAAGACAACCGTTACTACTCGGTGCAGTTGATCGACCTCTATACGCAGAACATCGCCTACCTGGGCACCCGCAGCACCGGCAACAACGGCGGCCACTACATGATCGCCGGCCCGGACTGGAAAGGTCAGCAGCCGGTTGACGTGGACCGCGTGGTGTACAGCGAAAGCAATATCGCCTATGCCCTGTACCGCACGCAGCTGTTTGATGAAAAGGACCTGAACAAGGTCAAGCAGATCCAGAGCGGCTACAAAGTGCAGCCCCTGAGCAGCTACGTGAAACAGCCTGCGCCGGCTGCGGTGCCGAAGATTGAATGGCCCAAGCCGATGGCCACGATGACCGAAGGCCCGCAGCTGTTTCGTTACCTGAATTTCATGTTGGCCTTCGCCGCCCCTCAGGACAGCGAAAAAGACCTGCTGGCGCGCTTCGCCAAGATCGGCATCGCCCCGGGTGCGCCGTTCAAGGTCAAGGACTTGACCGCAGAACAGCGCAAAGCTCTGGAAGACGGGATTGCCGACGGCCGCGCAGAATTCGCCGCCTTCAAGAAAGACAAAATCGACACCCACCAAGTGACCAGCGGCGACCTGTTCGGCAGCCGCGACCGCTTGAAAAACAACTACCTGTACCGCTACGCCGGTGCGGACCTGGGAATTTTCGGCAACTCCCCCGATGAGGCCATTTACCTGAGCTACTTCGTCGACAGCGAAGGCAAACCGGCCAATGGCGCACGTCACAGCTACACCGTGCACTTTGACAAGGACCAACTGCCGCCCGCCGAAGCGTTCTGGTCGCTGACCATGTACGACGCCAAGACCAAGCTGCTGGCGCCCAACCTCAAGAAGCGCTACCTGATCAATTCGCGGATGTTGCCCAACCTCAAACTGGACGCCGACGGCGGCCTGACCCTGGCGTTGCAGCACCACGAGCCACCGAAAGCCGAACAGAACAACTGGCTACCGGCACCGCCCGGCCCGTTTTACGCAGTGCTGCGCATCTACCTGCCCAAGCCTGAAGCGAGTAACGGCCAATGGAAATTGCCACCGCTGACGCCGCTCAAATAATCCTCGGCTAACAGCAACGTGCCCGTTCGCCCCCGGTTTGCGACCGGGCACGCACCTTCCGGATCTTCCAAGCGCTTGCGCCAAGCACTCCAGCAAGACCGCGCCCTCCCTCACTCCCACTGGTTCAGCGGACACGAAACCGGGTAAGGTGCGCGCGTTATTTATGGAGTTGTACCGCACATGACTTGCTGGGATGTCCTCGGCCTATCCCCGAATGCCGATAGCCGCACGATCAAACGCCAATACGCCACCCTGCTGAAGAAAACCCAACCGGATGATGATCCGCAAGGCTTTCAACGCCTGCGTGAAGCGTACGAACACGCGTTGAGTTGGCAACAATGGGCGCAGGAAGACGACAGCGCCGAGCTGGCAGTGGTAACCGTGCCGACGGCCTTGGCCGCTGACACCTTGCAAGCGCACTACAGGCTGGCAAACCGCCTTCGACACCTTGCCGCTGTTGCACGCGATTGTGCTGGGCTGCCTCGTCGGAGCGCTGTTCCAGTCGCCCTGGCAAGCGGGCGCATTAGTGGACGCTGCGGGCGACGCATTGGCCTGGACGATGGCCTACATGGCCGTTGGCGCACTGGCCTGGCAGGTGTGGCGCCCGTTGGCGCATTGGCTGCGGGTGCTGGATGAACGTCTCGGTGCGAAACTGCCGCGCGGGTTGAGCCCCACCCGCCTGCCATTATTGCCGGTGCGCGACCTGATTCCGGGTGCGGCCATGAGCATTGCCATCAGCGCTCGGTTTGGGCCCGTCGCCGGCCTGACACTGGTGGCGGTCCTGGCTGCCGTCGGCGCGTACAAGCGCCAGGCACGCGTGCGTTGACCGAGACACACGGCTGGCCTACCAGCGTCAGCTCAACTGAGCAACGGGCTGTGCTGCAAGCGCGTTTGGGCAGGATTGCGCCGGGGCACCCGACGCTGAACAAGCCCGCTCAAGCGCGATCGCGCGGGATCAGGCTCTGCAACTGCGACGCCAGGAAATTAGCGTCGAAGGCAAACGTGTCCGGGTCCTTCAGGCCGTTGGTTTTTTTCCACAGCCAGTCGTTTTTATCAGCCGGCAGCACCAGCGATACGCTGCCGTGCCGGGCGGCGGTCAAGCCCATCACCGACACGGCAATCGAGCCGCTCGCCCCCATCACGTCCGGCACGAACTCCACGGTTTTGCCGGTGATGTGCACCGTCAGTTTCTCTGTTTTGAAGGTTGACGTTTCAACCGGCAGGCTCGGGCTACTGGCGACATAGGCCTCACGATGGACTTCCAGCAGGCCAGTGGTCTTGAAGGGTTCCAGCCACTGCTCGATCTGCCCGAACAGCTCACCGAGCTTCTGCGCCCAGCGCGCGGACTGCAGGTCGAATTGCTGTTTTTTGTGCGCTTCGCTGTCGGCGTAATGACGAAGCATCTCGCCCAATTGCTGTACATCGTCCATTGCGGATTTCCTTGGGTGGGCCAGGTTGCGAACGGTGATCATGGCAGATGCGGCGGTTCAGCGTGCGGCTTAAAACTGCACCGGTCATTTGGCCGGCAACTGCGTATGACTAATGCGCAGCCGATGGGTAAGGTGAGTCGACATCCCCTGTCAGGAGCATCGCATGCGCACCATCGGCCTTATCGGCGGCATGAGCTGGGAGTCCAGCGCCGAGTATTACCGCATTATCAACCAGCGCGTGCGTGACCAGCTGGGCCCGCTGCGCTCGGCGCAACTGTTGATGTACAGCGTGGATTTCGGCCCGGTCGAACAGGCCCAGCATGCCGGCCGTTGGGATGACGCCGCGCTGATCCTCGAGGATGCGGCGCGCCGCTTGCAGGCCGGCGGTGCGGACTGCGTGGTGCTGTGTACCAACACCATGCATCGGGTGGCGCCGCGTATCGAGGCGGCCGTGTCGATTCCGTTTCTGCATATCGCCGATGCGGCCGGTGCCGCTGCGGTAGCGGCCGGTACGCTGACGGTCGGTTTGCTGGGCACGGCATTCACCATGGAGCAGGACTTTCTCACCTCGCGCCTGACCGCCCAGGGCTTGACCGTGTTGGTGCCCGACGCAGACGAGCGCCAGGCCGTGCACCGAATCATCTATGAGGAGTTGTGTGTCGGCGTGATCAGCGCCGCCTCGCGCCAGGTCTATCAGCGGGTGATCGAGTCGCTGGCCGCACGTGGCGCCCAGGCGATCATTCTGGGCTGCACGGAAATCGGTCTGCTGATCAAACCGCAGCACAGCAACCTGCCATTGCTGGACACCACCGAGCTGCATGCGCAGGCTGCGGTGGCGTTTGCGCTGCAGGGTTAAGCCGACTGACGCAGGCGCGCCATGCTCAGGGTGTCGACGAAGACGCCGTCACGCAGGGCGTAATCGCGCATCCGGCCTTCGACCTCGAAGCCGAACTTGCGATAGAGGTTATGCGCCGCTTCGTTGTCGGCGTACACCGTCAGTTCGACGCGGCGCAAGTTCATCCAGTTGTCGGCCACGTCCAGCGCGGCCGCCAACAGCCTGGAGCCGACGCCCTTGCCTTGCCAGGCGCTGGCGACGCCCATGCCGAACGAACCGACATGGCTGCGCCGCACGCGCAGGGTTTGCTCCAGGCCAAGCTGGCCGATCACTTCCCCTGCATGCATCGCCACCAGCTGCAGCCGCCGCTCGTCATCCAGCGCCAGTTTGTTACGCCAAGCCTGCACCGATTGGAAAGGCATTTGCAGCACCTGACGGCACACAGCCGGTTCGTTGTAGAGCGCAGCGACGCCTTCAAGGTGGGCCTCGGTGAAGCGCTGGATCACGACAGGGGATTCAGGTGTGTGCATTGCGTTTCTTCCTTGGAAAAACAAGTGGCCGCCCAGTGTAGAGGCCAAGCCCGCAGGCTGGCTAGGGTGCTGGCACTGTCGTCCACAGCGACGGCCAATCGCCGTAACCCACTCCATTGCAGCGTGGCATCTGATGCAACTCGCGCAGCTGGAAAGCCTTGCCGTCGAACACCCAGACGCCGCCCTCACCGCAATCACCCACGCCACGCAGCTTGTAGAAATAGCTCAGGGTGCCGGTGGTTGGGTCGTAGCCCACCGACCCTTGCAGGGCAGCGCCGTCCAAGGGCAACGGTTGAATGCTCAAGGTGGTTTCGGAGTACGGCGCCTTGCGCTCGCGGCTGCTGACTTCGTACTCGCAGGTGTAGGCCGCGCAGTCATAGTGCACCACTGTCAGGGCTTGAGCCTCGCTCAGGGCGCCGACTTCGGCCTCGGGTTTCATCGCGGTGTCGGTGCTGTTGATCGCCTTCACCGCTGCGGCGGCCAGTGCGGCCTGTTCCTGGTGGTTGAGCGCTGGCGCCGACGTGAACGGGCGCAGCACCGGTGGCGGCAAGCGTGCCGGCACGTCGCTGGCCGCGCCCTTGCCAGGCCGCGCGAGTGCGGTGACGTTATCCACCCGCCCTTGCACCGCGTCCATCAATAGCAGCGAGGCACTTAGCCCGCTCAGGGACACATGCGCGGTGTCATCGCCAGGTAACTGCAAACGCTGGCCGTTGCGCAAGCGCTGCAGCCAGAGCCGCGCCGGCGCGTCCTCGATCACGCCGTAGGACTGCATTTGGGGATCAACACGCTGATCGTCCAACTGCACCTCCAGGCTGCGCGTCAGTGCCTGACCCAGGGGCTTTCCATCCAATTGCAGGGTCGAAAGGTCCAGCGCCTCACCGCGATGATCAACGCGCAACCGCAGGTACCCTTCGGGGCCGGCCTGATGCCAGATATGCAAGGTCAGGGAACTGTCGTCTTGCTCATCAACGCCACTGGGCGCGCTGAGGGCGTGACAATTGCGCAGGTTGTCGCAGCCGATGACCCAATTCTTGATTTCCCGCAGCAGCGGGACGGTTTCAGTCGCGGGTTGAGCGAGGGCCGGGGCGCTGATGCCAGTCAGCAGCAGGGCCAGGAATGCGGTGCGCAGCATGGGGACTCTCCGTGTCGAAAAACGGCGCGGATTGTCCCACGTTCACGGCGTTGCGTCAGCGCCCGGTCGCGGTGCGCCACAGTCGCGCAATATCTGCCGCACGCTCGCGCAGCAGGCGCGGCGCGTCGCTGCACGCCTGTTCGAGGCTCATCGGCCCGGACGGCAAGGCGAATGCGGCGTTCACGCCGTGGCTGTACATGTGCTCGTAGCCCTCGCCCAGGGTGCCGGCAATCACGATGACGGGCACGTTGTGCTGCTGGGCGATGCGCGCCACGCCGAAAGGGGTTTTGCCGCGCAGGGTCTGGGCGTCGAAACGGCCTTCGCCGGTGACCACCAGATCAGCCCCCTGCACCGCTGCGTCCAAACCAACCAGTTCGGCCACCACCTCCACACCCGCGCGAAATTGCGCGCCAAGGAATGCTTTGGCGGCAAAACCCAAGCCACCGGCGGCGCCGCTGCCGGGTTCATCGCGCACGTCTTTGGGCAGGACCTTGGTGCAGTGATCGGCAAAGTGACCAAGGGCTGCGTCCAGTTGTTGGACCTGCTGCGCGCTGGCACCTTTTTGCGGGCCGAAAATGGCAGACGCGCCGTGCGGGCCACACAGCGGGTTGTTCACATCGGCAGCAATGTCAAAACGCACCTGAGCCAAACGTGGGTCCAGTTGCTCAAGGCTGATCCGCGCAAGCCGCGCCAGCGCCAGGCCACCCGGGGCAAGTGCCTGATCTTGCGCATCGAACAGTTGCACACCCAGCGCCTGCATCGCCCCGGCACCGGCATCGTTGGTCGCACTGCCGCCAATTGCCAGAATGATGCGCCGGGCACCGGCGTCCAGGGCTGCACGGATCAGTTCGCCCGTGCCGTAAGTGCTGCTCGAACAGGCGTCGCGCTTGCCCGGCGCCAGCAGTTGCAAACCACTGGCTTCGGCCATTTCGATAATCGCGGTATGGCTGTCGGCCAACCAGCCCCAGCGAGCCTCAACCGACGCGCCCAAGGGGCCTCGAACCGTCTGGCTACGCAACTCGCCATTGCAGGCAGCAAGCACCGAATCCACCGTGCCCTCGCCACCGTCCGCCATCGGGCACTGCACCAGATGTGCCTGCGGCCAGACCTCGGCCAAGCCTTCGGCGATGGCCTGGGCGACGCCTTCGGCGCTCAGGCTGTCCTTGAACGAGTCGGGGGCGATGATGATTTTCATGGGCGTTCTCCGGTTTTTATAACGCCCATGCTGCCAGTTGGCTGCGGCAATGACGCCGGTCCGATGCACAAGTGTGGCGCAGGTTTGTTGTTCATTCCGACAAAGCCTGGGGCAAAAGCTGTACGCCAAGGTACAGGGCCAGCATGCCGTCGAGGGTCAACGGGTCGACGCCGCTGAGCTCGGCAATGCGTTCCATGCGGTAGCGCAAGCTGTTGCGGTGGATACCCAGCGCGTCGGCGCAGGCCTGGCTCTGGCCGTCGTGGTCGCACCAACTGCGCAGCGTGGCAAGCAGTTGGCCGTTGGTGTCCTTGGCCAGGACTTTGCGCAACGGGTTCAGCAGTTCATCCAGCGCATCGTCGTTGCGGTGGCGCCAGAGCATCACCGGCAGGCGATAGCGGTTGAGCGTCAACAAACGCGAGTGGGGCAAGATGTCACGACCGTAGGCCAACAGATCGCCGACCCGGCGATAACACCGGCGCAAGCCCGCCAGGCCATCGGCTTGCCCACCGACGGCAACCCGCAGGATGTTCCAGCCCAGGCCCTGAAGTTTTTCCAGCAGCCGAGGGTTGTCCACCTGCACCGCCGCCGGCCGGCACCACAACAGAGAGAATTGCGCAGAGCTGACACACCAGCTGTCCGGGTAACGGCTGGTCAGCCAGGCGCTCAGCGCTTCGGCCGACTGACCCACGCCCAGCTCAAACAGGTACGGCGTGCGCGGCATGTGCGGCTTGAGCCCCAGTTGCTGGGCCTCGTCCACCAGGCGCGGCGATTCACCGCGTTCGGCCAGCAATAACGCGAGCAGGTCGTCGCACCGCTGGCGTCGCCATTGCTGCTCGGCTTGCTGATGACGGTGGCTGACCAACATCTCGGCGGTCATGCGCACCAGTTCGGCGTAGGTGCGCAACAGCTCGGGTTCACCGGTAATGCCCAGCACGCCGATCAGGCGTTGGTCGTGCATTAAGGGAAGGTTGATGCCCGGCTGCACGCCCTTGAGGTGCTTGGCAGTCTGGCCGTCGATCTCGACTACCCGGCCGTTGGCCAGCACCAGCTGCGCGCCCTCATGGCGGGTATTGATGCGCTCCGGCTCGCCGCTGCCCAGAATCAGGCCCTGGCTGTCCATGACGTTGACGTTGTAGGGCAGGATCGCCATGGTGCGATTGACGATATCCTGCGCCAGGTCATGATCCAGCTCGAACATGGGGCTAAATTCCTGAAAAAAGCGAGTTGGTCATAGGCACAGCGCAAAGCGTGCTTGACTGTGCGCAAGCACAAAGACAGCACCCCGCAAGGTGGCCGAGACTCATTGGGCGATCAACGTTACCTTCGCATCGCGAAAAATCATAATAAAGAGAGACTGACATGTCACAGAGCGCCGCTGCCACACTGGCCACCGATGACGATAAAAACGCCATCTACAAGCGCATTACCCTGCGCCTGATCCCCTTCATTTTCATCTGCTACCTGTTTAATTACCTTGACCGGGTAAACGTTGGTTTTGCCAAGTTGCAGATGCTCGATGCGTTGAAATTCAGTGAAACGGTGTACGGCCTGGGGGCCGGGATTTTCTTTATCGGTTACGTACTGTGCGGCGTGCCGAGCAACCTGGCGCTGACCAAGTTCGGCCCGCGGCGCTGGATTGCGCTGATGATGATCGTGTGGGGCACGCTCTCCACGTGCTTGCTGTTCGTGACCACGCCAACACACTTCTATGGCCTGCGCCTGTTGACCGGTGCCGCTGAAGCCGGGTTCTTCCCAGGCGTGGTGCTGTACCTCTCACAGTGGTTCCCGACCTTCCGCCGTGGGCGGATCATGGCGTTGTTCATGTCGGCGATCCCGGTGTCCGGCCTGCTCGGCAGCCCGTTTTCCGGCTGGATCCTCAACCACTTTGCCGCCGGCCAGGGTGGCCTGGCCGGCTGGCAGTGGATGTTTGTGTTGCAAGGCATCCCGACGGTGATCCTGGGCGTGCTCGCCTATTTCCTGCTCAGCGACAGCTTTGCCAATGCCAAGTGGCTTACGCCACATGAGCGTGCAGTGCTGGAGGCCGACCAGGCGACGGATCTGGCGAACAAGCCGAAAACCACCACAGATTCGCTCGGCGAGGTGTTCAAGAACCCGGCCATCTGGGCGTTCGGCCTGATCTACTTCTGCATCCAGAGCGGCGTGTACGCGATCAACTTCTGGCTGCCGTCGATCATCAAGAGCCTGGGCTTCAGCGATAACCTGGTGATTGGCTGGCTCAGCGCGATTCCGTACCTGCTGGCCGCGGTGTTCATGTTGCTGGTGGGCCGCTCCGCCGACTTGCGCAAGGAGCGTCGCTGGCATTTGGTGGTGCCGATGTTGATGGGGGCTATCGGTTTGGTGATCGCCGTGAATTTCGCCACCACCCCAGCGATTGCGATTCTTGGCCTGACCATCGCCACCATGGGCGCCCTCACCGGCCTGCCGATGTTCTGGCCGGTACCGACCGCCATGCTCAGTGCCGGCGCTGCGGCCGGTGGTTTGGCGCTGATCAACTCCATGGGCCAGATGGCCGGCTTCCTCAGCCCGTATATCGTAGGGTTTGTGAAGGATGCCACCGGGTCCACGGATGTGGCGTTGTACTTGCTGGCTGCGGTGATCGTTGCCGGCAGTGTGCTGGCGCTGCGCATGACGCGCACATTGAAGGTATAACGCGCGCCCGGCAGCAATCAGTTCAATGTGGGAGCGGGCTTGCTCGCGAATGCGGTGGTTCAGTCGATACATTCGGTGACTGACAGACTGCTTTCGCAAGCAAGCCCGCTCCCACTTTTGTTTGCCGGGTTTACAACAGGCCACCGCCGTCGATGTCGATCACCGCGCCGGTGACGAAGCCATTCTCCATGGCCAGCACGTACCCCGCCGCCACTTCTTCAGCCTGCCCCACGCGCCCAACCGGCAAAGCCCCGCCGGCCTTGGCAAACATCGCCTGGCGCTGTTCTTCTGCCAAGCCTGCATAAGCAGGCGTATCGATCACGCCCGGGCTGATCACATTGACCCGCCGTGGCGCCAGTTCCTTCGCCAGTTGTTTACCCAGCGCCTCGGTCGCGGCATTGATGCCGGTCTTGATGAGCTGGCCGGGCGCCAATTTACGGCCCAGTTGGCCAGAGGTCAGCGTGATGCTGCCGCGCTCGTCGAGAAATGGCAGCGCCTGTTGAATCGCGCGCAACGAGCCCCAGAGCTTCACGTTGAAATTGTCCTGGGCCTCATCCAGGTCGGTGTCGAGCAAGGGTTTGGCGCGCACCGACGGCCCAGAGGTGTAGACCAGATGGTCAAAGCGCCCCACCGCCTCGAACAAGCGTTGCAAGGACGCAGTGTCGGTCACATCCACCGGCTCGCTGCGTACGCCGTTGTCGACACCGGACGTCAACCGGCGCCCGGCCAGCACCACCTGTGCGCCTCGCGCCGTGGCCGCTTTGGCGACGGCGGCGCCGATACCGCTGCTGCCGCCGATGACGATGACGGTTTTACCGCTGAGGGAAGATGCCATGGGTTAACTACCTGACTAAGAAAGTGAGCGTTGATCTTCTCAGCTTGGCAATCAGCGAAAAATCCCGGTAAAACGACAAGATCTTTAAAGGATTTTTACAAATGAGCTCAACCCTCGACCTTGAAGTGTTCGTGCGCACCGCCGACACCGGCAGCCTGTCAGCGGCTGCGCGCAGCCTCAACCTCACACCGGCTGCGGCGAGCATTGCGCTCAAGCGCCTGGAAACGCGGCTGGGCATCCGCCTGCTGGCCCGCTCCACGCGCAGCATGCGCCTGACCGAAGAAGGCCGGCGCTACCTGGACAGCGTTCGGGTCGCCCTGGAAGCTTTGTCGGAAGGTGAGCAGGCGATCAAGCAGCAAGGCCAGAGCCTCAGCGGTTTATTGCAATTGGCGGCGCCCTCGGATTTTGGCCGCAATGTGCTGCTGGGTTGGCTGGATGAGTTCAAGCTTGAACACCCGAACATCCGCTTGCAGTTGTTGCTCAACGACAGCAACGCCGACTTATTCCGCGACACCGTCGACATTGCCCTGCGCTTTGGCGTGCCACGCGACTCCAGCCTGGTCGCGCTGCCGGTGGTGCCGGGCCACCACCGCATTCCCTGCGCCAGCCCCGACTACCTCGCACGCCATGGCACACCGCGCACGCCGGCAGACCTGGCGCAGCACAGCACGCTGCGCTACATGCGCCGTGGGCAGGCCAACAACACCTGGTACTTTCGCCAGGGCGCACTGCTGCAGGAAGTCGAGGTGACGGGCGATTACCTCAGCGACGACGGCGAAATTGTGCGGCGCTGGGCCCTGGCCGGCCATGGCATTGCCTACAAGGCCAACCTGGACATCGCCAGTGATATCAAGGCCGGGCGCCTGGTGCCGCTGTTGCCCGACTGGCAAGGCGAACCCACGCCGTTCAACCTGATGTGCCCGCACCGCCTGCAAGTGTCGGAACGGGTGAAAGTGCTGCACCGATTTCTGCAGACACGCTGTCAGGTCTTGCTCAGTGCATGAAGAAACACGCGCCGGGCTTGTTCCAGAGCCCTCGAGTCTGGTATTGCAGGGTTCACGTTTCCCTGCCATGAGGAGCTTTGCATGATTTACCGCACATTGGGCCAGTCCGGGTTGAAGGTCAGCGCACTGACACTGGGCACCATGATGTTTGGCGAACAGACCAACACCGAAGACTCGCTGCGCATCATCGACAAGGCCTGGGACCAGGGCATCAATTTTATCGACACCGCCGACGTCTACACCGGCGGGCGTTCCGAAGAAATCGTCGGCGAGGCCATCGTTCGTCATCGCCAGGACTGGGTGGTGGCGTCCAAGGTCGGCATCGGCCCGGCCGACGGCGTGCCGAATCGCAGAGGGTTGAGCCGCAAGCGCATTTTCAACGCGCTGGAAGCCAGCTTGACGCGCCTGGACACCGACTACCTGGACATCTATTACCTGCACCGCGAAGACCATGACACGCCGCTGGAAGTCACGGTGTCGGCGATTGGCGATTTGATCCGCCAGGGCAAGATCCGCTATTGGGGCCTGTCCAACTACCGGGGCTGGCGCATCGCCGAAGTGATGCGCGTGGCCGAGCGTTTGGGCGTGGACCAGCCGATCATCAGCCAACCGCTGTACAACATCGTCAATCGCCAGGCCGAGGTCGAGCAGCTCACCGCCGCAGCCGCCTACGGCCTGGGCGTGGTGCCTTACAGCCCGTTGGCGCGCGGCGTGCTCAGCGGCAAGTACGCACCCGACGTCGCTCCTCAAGCGGGCAGCCGTGCAGCGCGTCAGGACAAACGCATTCTGGAAACCGAATGGCGCGTGGAGTCACTGCGCATCGCCCAACAGATTCAGCAGTACACCCAAGGGCGCGGCGTCGGCATGGTCGAGTTTGCGATTGCCTGGGTGCTGAACAACGCGGCCGTGAGTTCGGCAATTGTCGGGCCGCGCACCGAAGCGCAGTGGGACGCGTACACCGGCGCGCTGGAGGTGAAGATCAGCGCTGAAGATGAGGCCTTTATTGATTCGCTGGTGACGCCGGGGCACTCGTCCACACCGGGGTTTAATGATGTGGGCCATTTTGTCTCGGGCCGCGTGGCGCGCGCCTAGCGCCTGCAACGTGTAGGTGTGTGGCGAGA
>NZ_VMSH01000004.1:321902-518496 GCF_007713445.1 Pseudomonas sp. RGB
CAGTGTGTGGCGAGAAAATTTCCTGCAAAACGCCCCAAAACAGCGCAACCGTCTGCCGCCAAAAGCACCATAATCCCCTCCTGAAATATCCCCCCTCTTTTGTAGCTATTCGTTTTCGCGAGGACAGTGTGTCTAAAGGTGTTGTGTTGTCGGTATTGGCCTCGGTGTTGTTTGCCGTGATGTATTACTTCACCTCGCTGCTCACGCCATTGAGCGGCCTGGAAATTTTCGGCTGGCGCATGCTGCTGACCGTGCCGTGCATGACCGTGTTCATGATCGTCAGCGGCGAATGGCGGCGGGTATGGGAGCTGGTGCGGATGCTGGCGGCCAAGCCGCGGCTGATCGGCGGTGTGCTGCTGTCGTCGGCGTTGCTCGGCGTGCAACTGTGGCTATTTATGTGGGCGCCGCTCAATGGGCGCAGCCTGGATGTGTCGGTCGGCTACTTTCTGCTGCCGCTGACCATGGTGTTGACCGGGCGCCTGGTGTACGGCGAATGCTTGTCGCGCCTGCAGCAGATCGCGGTATTTTTTGCCGCGCTCGGCGTGCTCAACGAGCTGTATCAGGCCGGTGGTTTTTCCTGGGCAACCCTGGTGGTGATCATTGGTTACCCGATCTATTTTGTGGTGCGCAAATACCTGACCACTGATCATCTGGGCGGCTTGTGGCTGGACATGGCGCTGATGCTGCCCGTGGCCTGGTGGTTTGTGCAGCACGGTGAGCAAGGTTTCGCCGTGATGGACAGTCATCCAAAGCTGTATGCATTGATTCCGATGCTGGGCGTGATCAGTGCCTCGGCGCTGGTCAGCTATATCGTGGCCAGCCGGCAGCTGCCTTTCAGCCTGTTCGGGCTGCTCAGCTATGTGGAACCGGTGTTGCTGCTGGCGGTGGCGCTGATATTGGGCGAAGGCATCAAGGGCGGCCAGTGGCTGACCTATATCCCGATCTGGCTGGCGGTGATGGTGCTGGTGTACGAAGGCTTCAAGCACTTGGTGCGTCAGCGCAAAGCGTGATGCGCAGGCCATAAAAAGCCCGGCCGAGGGTTATCTCGCCCGGGCTTTTTCACGCTTAGTCGGCGGTCAGTACACCACGACGCACTTGGTCACGCTCGATCGACTCGAACAGTGCCTTGAAGTTGCCCTCGCCAAACCCATCATCGCCCTTGCGCTGGATGAATTCGAAGAACACCGGGCCCATCAGGGTTTCCGAGAAGATTTGCAGCAGCAGGCGCTTGTCGCCGGCAATCGACGAACCGTCGAGCAGAATGCCGCGCGCTTGCAGTTGGTCCACCGGCTCGCCGTGGTTAGGCAGGCGGCCTTCGAGCATTTCATAGTAGGTGTCTGGCGGCGCGGTCATGAAGCGCATGCCGATGTTCTTCAGCGCGTCCCAGGTCTTGACCAGGTCGTCGGTGAGGAACGCCACGTGCTGGATGCCTTCGCCGTTGAACTGCATCAGGAACTCTTCGATCTGGCCCGCGCCCTTGGACGACTCTTCGTTCAGCGGGATGCGGATCATGCCGTCCGGAGCGCTCATGGCCTTGGACGTCAGGCCGGTGTATTCGCCCTTGATATCGAAGTAGCGCGCTTCACGGAAGTTGAACAGTTTCTCGTAGAAGTTGGCCCAATAGACCATGCGCCCGCGATACACGTTGTGGGTCAGGTGGTCGATGACCTTGAGGCCGGCGCCCACCGGGTTGCGGTCCACACCGTCTAGGTACACGAAGTCGATGTCATAGATCGAGTTGCCTTCGCCGAAACGGTCGATCAGGTACAGCGGCGCGCCGCCGATGCCCTTGATGGCTGGCAGGTTCAGCTCCATCGGGCCGGTTTCGATATGAATCGGTTGGGCGCCGAGTTCGAGTGCGCGGTTGTAGGCCTGCTGCGAATCCTTGACGCGGAACGCCATGCCGCATACCGACGGGCCGTGTTCGGCCGCAAAGTAGGAGGCCAGGCTGTCGGGCTGGTTGTTGAGGATCAGGTTGATTTCGCCCTGGCGATACAGGTGCACGTTCTTGGAGCGGTGGGAGGCGACTTTGGTGAAGCCCATGATCTCGAAGATCGGCTCCAGGGTGCCCGGCGTTGGCGATGCGAATTCGATAAATTCAAAGCCCATCAGGCCCATTGGGTTTTCGTATTGGTCTGCCATGGTGGCACCTCATCATTCTTGTAATTAACACAGGGTTATTTGCGAGCAAGGATGAGGTTGCAGGGTGGCGCGCAGGACAGGCCTCGCACGCTGCGCGCGAGGAAATCACCAAAGATGAGGGGGGAGCCGAGTAGCTTCATGGTTACATCAGTCTCTGACGGCCGAGGCTTGCGTGAGCGCAAGTCCATATTCTTGTATGCGTAAATCGATTCTACACAGCGTAACAACGTTTGTCCGCACTCTTATCAAATCCCCAATGGCTGGGGCTGCGCAAGGGGTTTGTTGCACAGATGGATGCCCAGCAGGATCACCGCCCCGCCCACCAGCATCGGCGCGCTCAGGTGTTCATCCAGCAGCACGGCGCCGCAGATCACCGCCGTCAGCGGGTTGAGTGCGATGAACACGCCGGCGCGGGTCGCGCCGATGCGGCGAATGCCGTCATACCAGGCGATGTAGGCCAGCGCCGAGCCGAACACGCCCAGGTACAGCAGGCTGAGCAGTTGCGGCAAGTGGATCGCGCTCAGCGCATTTACGGTGAGCTTGCCACCGATCAGCGTGGTGAGCGTCAACATCGCCGTGCCCAGCAAGATCGACCAGGTCACCGTCTGCAATGGCCCCAGGCTCTGGTTGAGGCTGCGGGAAAACAACGAGTAGGCGCCCCACCCCAACACGCAGCCAAAAATCAGCAGATCGCCCACCCAGGTGTTGGCCGCACCCTGCAGCGCATGCGGATTGCGGCTGAGGATGACCGCACCCGCGCCGCCCAGGCACAAGGCAATGCCCAGGCATTTGGCCGTGCCTAGCCGCTCCTTGAACAGCCACCACGAACCCAGGCCGATCACGGCCGGGTTCAAGGCCACGATCAGGGACGCTCGCGACGCATTGATGTAATGCAGGCCGTAGAAGAAACACAGGTTGTAGAAAAAGATCCCGCAGAACCCCAGCATTGCCAACTGCGCAAGTTGCGTGACGCTGGGCCGAGCCAGGCGCACGCGTGCCAGGGCCATGAAGCCCAGCAGCGCTGCGCTGGCCAACACAAAACGCAGCGTGGCAGCCAGCAGCGGCTCTACGTCGGCAGCCAGGTAGCGGCCGGCCACAAAGGTCGCGCCCCAGATCATGGTGACAGCGGCAAGTTTGAGGTAAGTCAGGCGATCGGGAGAGGACGTCATTGGTGAGGCTCTGTGAATGTCAGGATTGGGATATCCTGTGGCTAATGACTGATCATCGTAAAATGAGTAATTGCTCATGACCCTTACGCAACTGCAAATCTTCTCGCGGGTGGCCGAGCTGCAAAGCTTCACCCACACCGCCCACCGCCTGGGCATCAGCCAGTCAGCCGTGTCGCATGCCATCAAGGCCTTGGAGCAGGAATTGGGCGTCGAACTGTTTCGGCGCCATCAGTCCCAGGTCGAACTCAGTGATATCGGCCAGCAATTGCTGATGCGTGCGCGCACCCTGCTGGGCGTGGCCGACACCCTGCAACAGGAAGCCTCGGATGCGCGAGGCATGAAGCGCGGCACGCTGCGGATCGGCTCTTTTGGCCCGACGTCATCCAACCGCCTGCTGCCGCGCATTCTCGAGCCATTCAGGCGTCAGCACCCGGGCATTGAGGTGCACGTGGACGAAGGCCCGGACCGCCAAGTGATCCAGTGGCTGGACGAGCGGCGCATCGACGTGGGGTTTGTGGTGCTCGAACAGGAGCGCTTCGATACGTTTGCGTTGTTCAACGACCAGATGGTCGCCCTGCTGCCCGCTGCGCACCCGCTGGCTGCGCAACCTTGCGTGACCTTGAAGGCGCTGTGTGACGACCCGTTCATTCTCACCGACGCCGGCTCGCAGGAGCTGGTCTCGCGGTTGTTCAGCAGCGCGCGTCTGACCCCGAATGTGCGTTACCGCTGCTCGCAACTGCTCAGTACGCTTGAGGCAGTGATCCGCGGCGACGGCGTGAGTATGGTGGCACAGGCGTCCTTGCCGCAGACGCCGGACGCACGTTACCAGGTGCGCCCGCTTTCGCCACGGGTGGGTCGTGATATTGGCCTGGCGGTGCTGGACCAACGCCAGTCGACACCTGCGACCCTGGCGTTCATCCAACTGGCGCAGACGCTGAATTTCCAGCGGTCCGGACTCATCTGACCGCGAGGTACAGCGAGCTTATTTCGCACGCGCCATCTATCATTTGATCTATCTGATCAGCCCTTCGGGGCTTTTCCCATCCTGCGACAGGCCGTCTCTCCATGCCCCTGACCGTAAACGGCCCGCGAAAACGCGCCACCCGCTATTTGATTACCACCCTCAGTGGCCTGCTGCCCATCGCATTGGGCATGGTCATTCTGCACTGGCAAGCCGAACGCACTCTGCAACAAAGCACTGCGCAAACCGCCCGTGAAGCCGTGCGCCAGTTTGACCTGATGCTCGATAACACCACCCTCGCCGCCCAGGCCTTGCTGCCACTGGCCGGTCAGCCGTGCGACAACGGCGCGCAGCTGGCACTGCGTGAACAGGTCACGCGCCGGCCCTTTGTGCGCGCGACAACGTTGTCCTGGCAGAAGAACATCTATTGCAGCTCGCTGTTTGGCGATCACTACCAATCGGCGGTCAACCCGGATGACTACGTGGACGGGAACCTGTGGTTGATGAATGGCAACCCGGTCACACCGGATACCGCGCTGCTGGTTAACCGGCTGGTCGAAGGCGACAAGGCCGCGTTCGCCTCGATTGATGGCTTTCACCTGGCCAACGTCTTGCGCCTGATCAGCCGTTACGCACACTTGGTGCTGCAAGTGGGCCCCAACTGGCTGGACGCCGACGGCAAGGTGCACAACACGCCCGTGCCGGTGTTCGAGGTGGCCCATCACCACCTGGCCTCAGAGCGCTATCACTACAGTGTTGACGCCGGCATGCCGGCCGGTGAAGTGTGGCGGTATATGGAAGCGCGCTATCCGGCACTGTTCAGCCTGCTGGTGTTTTTTGGCGTGCTGTCGGGCGTGCTTGCGCACTGGCTGCAAAAGCGCTCGTCTGCGCCCACCCATGAACTGCAACGCGCCTTGGGTGCCAACGAGTTCATTCCATACTTTCAACCAGTGGTGCGCGGCGACACGCGTGAATGGGCCGGCTGTGAAGTGCTGATGCGTTGGCAGCACCCAAAAGAAGGCCTGGTGCGTCCCGACCTGTTTATCCCGTTGGCAGAGCATTCCGGCCTGATCGTGCCGATGACCCGCGCCTTGCTGCGCCAGACCGCCGCGCAGTTGGCCCCGCATGCCGCGTGTTTCAGTCCGGGCTTTCATGTTGGCGTGAATATCACGGCACGCCACTGTGAGGATCTGGACCTGGTGGAAGATTGTCGAACGTTTCTCGCCGCGTTCGCCCCAGGCCAAGTGACGCTGGTGCTGGAGTTGACCGAACGTGAACTGATCAAGCCCACGGATATCACGCGTCAGCTGTTCGACGCCCTGCATCAACTGGGGGTGATGATTGCCATCGATGACTTCGGTACCGGGCACTCCAGCCTCGGTTACTTGCGCAACTTCAATGTCGATTACTTGAAAATCGATCAAAGCTTTGTGGCGATGATTGGCGCTGATGCACTTTCACGGCATATCCTCGACAGCATCATCGAACTCTCCGGCAAGCTGGACCTGGGCATCGTGGCCGAGGGCGTGGAAACAGCAGAGCAATGTGAATATCTGGCGGCGCACGGTGTGGATTTTCTGCAGGGTTACCTGTTTGGCCGACCACTCCCCGGTGAAGAGTTCATTAAGTCGCTGGCCAGCCGTTGAATAGCCACTCATTACCTTTGATGAAATAATTTTATTTAGGTAAACGACGTGATTTACTCGTGGGGCATTAACTACTACAATTTTTCCTGCCTGTGCTGAACTCGCAGAAAGGCCTCTTTCTTTGAGTCACTTTATAAGCGCTTGGCTTATAGCTTTGTCTGCAGTTGATATCAGCAAACTACATTATTGGAGTACAGATTTTGTCCAGACTCGCCGAATTTCGCGCAGCAGAAAAAGCCCTTCAAGAGCAGCTGGCCCAGCTGGAATCCCTGAAGAACGACGCCGGCCTGAAGAAAGAAATCGAATTCGAAGAAAAGCTGCAAGGCTTGATGAAACACTACGGCAAAGGCCTGCGCGACATCATCGCGATCCTTGACCCACACCCTGCCAAGGCCGGTGCTGCAACGTCCGCTGCCCCCAAACAGCGCCGCGCACGTGTGGTCAAGGTCTACCACAACCCGCACACCGGCGAGCTGATCGAGACCAAAGGCGGCAACCACCGCGGCCTCAAAGCCTGGAAAGAACAGTATGGCGCCGCCACTGTAGATTCCTGGCTTCGCGGCTGATCGCATTGCACTAACAAAAAGCCCCGCTGATGCGGGGCTTTTTTTGTATAAGGATTCGAAAACGAACTTAACTAACATTTCATTTTGTTCAAATCCGATCAATCTGACACCTTCAAAGTTTCAGGCTGTCGCGTACCGATCCGACTTCGTTCTGGCTGGCCTCATAGGCTTGGGCTTGGCCGGCGTATGAAAAAACATAGGCTGTGTCGGTATCTACCGCACCGACTAATGTTTGCGACAACACGTGTCGGCCATTCTCGGTAATCACGCAAGTTGTTTCCAACGCATCAAGACGGCTCAATGTGGTTGGGTGCATCTTGGTGCACACGCTTTGATAACCGCTGCCGGCAAAATCTTTCTGGATGGATTTACGCATCTCCAGCAACACGCCTTGAAGATTAACTTTATGACCCGCCTCGATCGGTGTGCCGGTCAACTCCATGACCATCAAGGTATTGCCATTTTCGTCGTTCTTGATCGCGCGCTGGCGAGACACGGCCTGGGGTTTTACCGGTGCTTCGCCGTCCGGCTCCACTTCCTCGACTTGCCAGCCACTGGGCCAGTGAATTTCCGGGTCGGCCGCCAGTACGAACGGGCTAACCAGCAGTAAACACAACGAGCTCAACAGCGATTTACGAAATTCGATCATTGCAAAAAACGCCCAAGGTTCAAGCGTCAAAGTTTGAGCCCGGCACCCGCTGGTCGCAAGCGCTGCGTGACCTTTTTCATTTGGCGCACCGGGCGGCCCTTGCGTATCATGGCTCGGCTGCATGGACGCTTGCCGCAAGCCAACGGACCGCGCCTATCATTTCAAGTCGCGTTTGCCCCATTTTTTTCTGGAGGGCCCATGAGCCTGCACGAACTGAACACTTTCCCGGGCGTCACTGCCCAGCCTGACACCGCCACCACGAACTTCGTGTTCAACCACACCATGCTGCGGGTCAAAGACATCACCAAGTCGCTGGATTTCTACACCCGCGTCCTGGGGTTTTCCCTGGTTGAAAAGCGCGACTTCCCGGAAGCCGAATTCAGCCTGTACTTCCTGGCCCTGGTGGACAAGGCTCAGATCCCGGCCGACGCCGCTGAACGCACCCAGTGGATGAAGTCGATCCCGGGCATCCTGGAACTGACCCACAACCACGGCACCGAAAACGATGCCGACTTCGCGTACCACAACGGCAACACCGACCCGCGTGGCTTTGGCCACATCTGCATTTCGGTGCCGGACATTGTCGCTGCGTGCGAACGCTTCGAAGCCCTGGGCTGTGACTTCCAGAAGCGCCTGACCGACGGCCGCATGAAAAGCCTGGCTTTCATCAAGGACCCGGATGCGTACTGGGTCGAGATTATTCAGCCAGCACCGATGTAAAAGCCTCGCGCCATAAAAAAACCCCATGATCACTCATGGGGTTTTCCATTTCCGGGTCCGACTTTACGCAGGTGCGGACGTGCGGATCAGGTGATCGAACGCGCTCAGGGAAGCCTTGGCGCCCTCGCCTACCGCAATCACGATTTGCTTGTACGGTACGGTTGTTACGTCACCGGCGGCGAATACACCTGGCAGCGAGGTTTCACCACGCGCGTCGACAATGATCTCGCCACGCGGGGTCAGCTCCACCGTGCCTTTGAGCCAGTCAGTGTTGGGCAACAAGCCGATCTGGACAAAGATGCCTTCCAGGTCGATGGTCTTGAACTCGCCACTGTCGCGGTCCTTATACGCCAGGCCAGTGACTTTCTGACCATCACCTTTGACCTCACTGGTCAGCGCACTGGTGATCACGTCGACGTTCGGCAGGCTGTAGAGCTTGCGCTGCAACACGGCGTCGGCGCGCAGCTTGCTGTCGAACTCGAGCAAGGTCACATGGCTGACGATACCCGCCAGGTCGATAGCCGCTTCAACGCCGGAGTTACCCCCGCCGATCACTGCCACGCGCTTGCCTTTGAACAGCGGACCATCGCAGTGCGGGCAGAAGCACACGCCCTTGGCTTTGTATTCCTGCTCGCCCGGCACACCCATTTCGCGCCAGCGGGCGCCCGTGGCCAGAATCACGGTCTTGGACTTGAGGGTCGCACCGCTTTCGAAGCGAATCTCGTGCAAGTCACCGGCGTTTTTTGCAGGGATCAAGCTGCTGGCACGCTGCAGGTTCATGATGTCCACGTCGTACTGACGCACGTGGGCTTCAAGCGCGCTGGCCAGCTTCGGCCCTTCGGTCTCCTGCACCGAGATAAAGTTCTCGATGGACATGGTGTCCAGCACTTGCCCGCCGAAGCGTTCAGCCGCCACACCGGTGCGGATGCCCTTACGTGCGGCGTAGATAGCGGCCGCCGAACCGGCTGGGCCACCGCCGACTACCAGGACATCAAAGGCGTCTTTGGCGCTGATTTTTTCTGCGGCTTTTTCGATGCCGCTGGTGTCGAGCTTGGCGAGGATTTCTTCCAGGCCCATGCGGCCCTGACCGAAGTTCACGCCATTAAGGTACACGCTCGGTACCGCCATGATCTGGCGCTCATCGACTTCAGCCTGGAACAGCGCGCCGTCGATGGCGACGTGTCGGATGTTCGGGTTGAGCACGGCCATCAGGTTCAGTGCCTGGACCACGTCGGGGCAGTTCTGGCAGGAGAGCGAGAAGTACGTCTCGAAGCTGAACTCGCCTTTGAGGGCGCGGATCTGTTCAATCACTTCGACACTGGCCTTCGAGGGGTGGCCGCCGACTTGCAGCAATGCCAACACCAAGGAGGTGAATTCATGGCCCATGGGGATGCCGGCGAAACGCAAGCTGATATCGGCACCCGGGCGGTTGATGGAGAACGACGGCTTGCGCGCATCATCGCCATCGGTTTTCAGAGTAATCAGCGTGGTGAGGCTGGTTACGTCTTGCAAAAGGGCAAGCATTTCCTGGGATTTCGCACCGTCGTCGAGGGAGGCGACGATCTCGATCGGCTGGGTGACCCGTTCCAGGTATGACTTCAACTGAGCTTTAAGATTGGCGTCCAACATACGGGCGATTTCCTATTAATTCGGTTTATTGCAGACAAAAAAACGCCCGAGCGAATCTCGCCCGGGCGTTTTGAGGGCGGATGCAGCTTACTTAAGTGCGGAGTTCCGCCCTTGATACTTCACAGACTTAGATCTTGCCGACCAGGTCCAGGGACGGAGCCAACGTCGCTTCGCCTTCTTTCCACTTGGCTGGGCACACTTCGCCTGGGTGGGCAGCTACGTATTGAGCGGCCTTGATTTTGCGCAGCAGCTCGGAAGCGTCACGGCCAACACCACCGTCGTTCAGTTCAACGATCTTGATCTTGCCTTCTGGGTCGATCACGAAGGTACCGCGGTCTGCCAGGCCAGCTTCTTCGATCAGTACGTCGAAGTTGCGGGAGATGGTCAGAGTTGGGTCGCCGATCATGGTGTACTGGATTTTGCCGATGGCTGGCGAAGTGTTGTGCCAGGCAGCGTGGGCAAAGTGGGTGTCGGTGGAAACGCTGTAGATTTCGACGCCCAGTTTCTGGAATTCGGCGTAGTTGTCAGCCAGGTCTTCCAGCTCGGTTGGGCAAACGAAGGTGAAGTCGGCTGGGTAGAAGAACACGACGGACCATTTGCCTTTCAGGTCAGCGTCCGACACGTCTACGAAGTTGCCGTTTTTGTAAGCAGTTGCTTTGAACGGTTTTACTTGGCTGTTGATGATAGGCATCGTTGACTCTCCGTCAGGGGTTAAGAAGTTGATGGGGTGAATCCTACCCACTCTCTTGATCGTTGGCTCATTGGCAAACCTGATGCTGACGATTGGTTTTGCCTATCAGGTAACCGTATTAATAGAAGAAATCTCAAATCAACGGCTGGGTGGCCAAGGTCATGCCAAGAAAGGGCGTCGCTTCAACATAGCGCATGGCGGATTTCATGTCGTTCCAACCGACATAACTCATCAGTGACTTCAAGTCCCAGCCACTGCGATGAGCCCAGGTGGCGAAACCTCGACGCAGGGAGTGGCTGGTGTATTGATCGGCCGGAATGCCCGCGCGCTCCAGCGCCTGGCGCAGCAGCGGGATCACGCTGTTGGGATGCAAGCCCTCCTCGCCAAGGTTGCCCCAGCGATCAATCCCGCGGAACACCGGGCCACGCACCAACGCCGAAGCACTGAGCCAGTCGCTGTAGGCCTGTACCGGGCACAGCCGCAGTAACGCCGGGGTCTGGTAGGTCTTGCCGAGGTTGTCGCGATCACTTTTGCTGCGTGGCAGGTACAGGCTGATGCCAGCGCCAGGTACTGCTTGCACGTGTTCGATGTGCAGGCGGCACAACTCGTCGCTGCGAAACCCTCTCCAGAAGCCCAGCAAAATCAGCGCGGTGTCGCGCTTGGCGCGCAGCAAGCGAGGCACGTCCTGGTCGCTGCTCGCCTGTCGCGCTTCTGCCTCCAGCGATGCAACCACCTGCTCGAGGTGCTTGAGTTGCAGCGGCTCGGCCTGCTTCTCCTGCGCCGGGTGCACGGCGCGAATGCCCTTGAGCACCTTGCGCACCACCGGCGCCTTGGTCGGGTCGGGAAACCCCTGGCTGCTGTGCCATTGCGCCAACGCCGAGAGCCGCAGCTTCAAGGTGTTCACCGCCAGCACGCCGGCATGCGCCACCAGGTAGCGCGCGACGCTGTCGCTGGTCGCCGGCAGGAAACCGCCCCAACTCACCTCGAAGTGCTCAATGGCCGCCCGGTAACTACGGCGAGTGTTATCGCGTGTGGCGGCGTTGAGGTATCGATCCAGTTCGCTCATGAAAGGCCTATTCGTACTGCTGCAAGGTGAATCCGCGCTTAAAACCGCTATGACACGGGATAATACGCCAATATCCCATCCGTTAAATCATGAATTTAAACGTGTTTTTATTTATGTTACAGTATGTATATACATACCCTGTACCACAGTACGAAATCGACGGAGACTCCATGGCTCGCGGCGGCATAAACAAAGCAGTAGTTCAAACGGCACGCTTGGCGATCCTTGCCCGCGGCGAAAACCCCAGCATCGACGCGGTGCGCATCGAGATGGGCAATACCGGCTCGAAAACCACGATTCATCGCTATTTGAAGGAATTGGACGATAGCGAAAGCCGGCTGACCATCACCGAAGCGCCAATCGATGACGAGCTCGGCGAACTGGTCGCACGGCTGGCTTTACGTTTGAAAGAGAAGGCTCAGGAACCTATCGACCTGGCCTTGGCGCAGTTCGAACAGCACAAAGCCGCCCTGCTCGCCCAGGTAGAAGCGCTGGAGGCGGCTCACGCCGAGCTCAAGCAACAATTTGATATCCAGGCCGCCGCCTTGGCAGAAGAAAGCGCCGCCCTGCAAACCGCCAGTACCAGCCTGCAGACCGAGCAAACCCGCAACGCCGGGCTCAGCCAGGCGTGCAGCGATTACGAGTTAAGGATTACGGACAAGGACGAACAGATTCGATCACTGGAAGAAAAGCACCTGCACGCGCGGGAGGCGCTGGAGCATTACCGCACTGCAATCAAGGAGCAGCGCGAGCAGGAACAGCGACGCCACGAAGGCCAACTGCAACAAGTGCAGGCGGAACTGCGCCAGGCTCAGCAAAGCGCCATGGTGCGCCAGGACGAAATCACGCAGTTGCATCGCGACAATGAGCGGTTATTGATCGAACACCGCGTGACCATGAAGGAACTGACCGCGCTGCAAGCGCAAACCCGCAAAGACCAGGCCCTGCAGCAAAAGCTTGGCGAACAGGTAAACCTGATTGAAAGCGAACGCACCCTGCTTCAGGAACGCCTGCGGGTGGCGGTACTGGAGAGTCAATCGCGCCAGGAAGCGCTGACCGAACACCAGCTTGCCAACAAAACCCTGGAACTGGACCTTATCAAGGCCCAGGCCAGTATCGAGGCATTGCGCCTGGCGGCCGCCGCTGCAACGGCGCCAGAGGCAACACCGCAAGCGTGATCAGTCAGCCACAGGCGTGCGCATGGTGACGAACTCTTCCGCCGCCGTAGGATGCACGCCGATGGTTTCATCGAAATGCTGCTTGGTCGCGCCCGCCTTGAGCGCGATCGCCAGGCCTTGCACGATCTCGCCGGCATCCGGGCCGACCATGTGGCAACCCAACACCTTGTCGGTGTCAGCGTCGACCACCAGCTTCATCAAGGTTTTTTCCTGGCAATCGGTCAGCGTCAGCTTCATGGGCCGGAAACGGCTTTCGAAAATCTGCACCTTGTGGCCGTTCTTTTTCGCTTCTTCTTCAGTCAGGCCGACAGTGCCGATGTTTGGCAGGCTGAACACCGCTGTCGGGATCATCGCGTAATCCACCGGGCGGTACTGCTCGGGCTTGAACAGACGACGCGCCACCGCCATGCCTTCAGCCAGGGCCACTGGCGTCAACTGCACGCGGCCAATCACATCGCCGATCGCCAGGATCGACGACTCAGCGGTCTGGTACAGGTCATCCACCTCAACGAAGCCGCGCTCGTCCAGCTTGACGCCAGTATTTTCCAGGCCCAGGTTGTCCAGCATCGGGCGGCGGCCAGTGGCGTAGAACACGCAATCAGCCTCGAGCACGCGGCCGTCTTTCAAGGTGGCCTTGAGGCTGCCATCGGCTTGCTTGTCGATACGCTCGATGTCGGCGTTGAACTGCAGGTCGAGGCCGCGCTTGGTCAGCTCTTCCTTCAGATGGGTGCGCACTGAACCGTCGAAACCGCGCAGGAACAGATCGCCGCGATACAGCAGCGTGGTCTGCGCGCCCAGGCCATGGAAAATGCCCGCGAACTCAACGGCAATGTAGCCACCGCCAACCACAAGCACACGCTTGGGGAGCGCCTTGAGGAAGAATGCCTCATTGGAACCAATGGCGTGTTCGCGCCCTGGAATCTCCGGAATCTGTGGCCAGCCACCTGTAGCGATCAGGATGTGCTTGGCGGTAAAGCGTTCGCCATTAATCTCTACCTGGTGCGGATCCACCAGACGCGCATGCCCTTCATGCAAGGTCACGCCACTGTTGACCAGCAGGTTGCGATAGATGCCATTGAGGCGGTTGATTTCGCGATCCTTGTTGGCGATCAGGGTCGCCCAATCAAAGTCAGCTTCACCCAACGACCAGCCGAAACCGCTCGCTTGTTCGAAGTCTTCGGCGAAATGCGCCCCGTACACCAACAGTTTTTTCGGTACGCAACCGACGTTAACGCACGTGCCGCCCAGGTAGCGGCTTTCCGCCACGGCCACCTTGGCGCCAAAGCCAGCGGCAAAACGCGCCGCGCGAACACCGCCAGAACCGGCGCCAATTACATACAGGTCAAAATCGTAGGCCATTTCACTCTCCTCGGCAGGTCATCAGCATACCGATTTAGATGGGGCTGAAAAACGAAAAAGCCACCCGAGGGTGGCTTTCTCTTAAAACACTCAGCAAGCGTGAATCAGTAAGCCTTGCCAGTCTTGTAGAAGTGCTCGTAGCAGAAGTTGGTCGCCTCGATGTAGCCTTCAGCGCCACCGCAGTCGAAACGCTGACCTTTGAACTTGTAGGCAATCACGCAACCGTCTTTGGCTTGCTTCAACAGGGCGTCGGTGATCTGGATCTCGCCACCCTTGCCTGGCTCGGTTTCTTCGATCAGCTTGAAGATGTCCGGGGTGAGGATGTAACGGCCGATGATCGCGAGGTTCGACGGCGCGTCTTCCGGCGCTGGCTTCTCGACCATGTCGCGTACGCGGATCAGGCCATCACCAATGTCGTCACCGGCGATCACGCCGTACTTGTTGGTTTCGGCCGGATTGACTTCCATCACCGCAACGATGGTGCAACGGTACTTCTGGTACAGCTTGACCATTTGGGTCAGTACGCCGTCGCCTTCCAGGTTGACGCACAGGTCGTCCGCCAGTACCACGGCAAACGGTTCGTCACCGATCAACGGGCGGCCGGTGAGGATCGCGTGGCCGAGGCCTTTCATCTGGGTTTGACGGGTGTAGGAGAACGAGCACTCGTCGAGCAATTTACGGATACCGACCAGGTATTTTTCCTTGTCGGTGCCCTTGATCTGGTTTTCCAGCTCGTAGCTGATGTCGAAGTGGTCTTCGAGTGCGCGCTTACCACGGCCGGTGACGATGGAGATTTCGTTCAGACCGGCATCCAATGCCTCTTCGACGCCGTACTGAATCAGTGGCTTGTTCACCACCGGCAGCATCTCTTTGGGCATGGCTTTGGTCGCTGGCAAGAAGCGAGTGCCGTAACCGGCTGCTGGGAACAAGCATTTCTTGATCATATGAGTCCTTACAAAGGGCTGTGCGTACGGAATTCGGCGCAGTCTAATGAGGCCGCAGTCACCTTACAATGGGTCCTGCTGGCGTTGCGATGTCATCATAGAGAAAAAATGTCGGCGTAAGTTCCGCTGATCCTGCCAAGAGCTTGCCCAGCGGTTCGGCAAAACATGCCATCCCCCAATGATTAAAAGGGGTATAACTGTTTTAGCACGCTTTGCCGCGCGTCACACTGACCTGCAACAACTTGCCCTTTCCCCCGGCATTTGGCGCTATCATGACGCGCTTGAACCAGACCACGAGATTGTTAATAGATGTCAGAACCAAAAGGCGTAAACGGCTACCTGATCACACAGCGAGCAGACGGCTGGCACTTGATCAACTTTCACGGTGACAGCGTTGCCGGGGTATTTCCGACTGAAAGCCAGGCTATCGCGGTAGCCGAAGTGTTTGTGGACGAAGCCGGCCACGCATCGAGCAAAAGACCCAAAGGCAAGTAAGCCACGGCGACTTGCGCAAAAAGCCCCGATTGACGGGGCTTTTTTGTGTTTGTCTGTACCTAGGTGGCAGTTCGCTATAATCTGCTGCGAACGCCCCACGACAGTGTCAGCGCTCCCTCCAACACCCTCGACGACGACTCAACTCATGAACAAGATTCTGGCACTGACTGCAACCCTGGCGCTGATGACCGGCTGCACCACCACCTCCGACACCTTCCTGAAAAATGGCGAGCAAGGCCTGACCATCGACTGCTCGGGCGAAGCCAACTCGTGGGCCAGCTGCTACGAGAAAGCCGACGCCTCCTGCGCGGGCACCGGCTACCGTATCGTCGGCACCGAAGGCACGCCCTCGCTCAAGGAAGACGACAAGACCCTGGGCAAAGACGTAGGCAACTTCAAGAGCCGAAGCGTAGTGGTCGTGTGCAAATAGCCAAACGGCTACAGGTGTATTTCGGCGAACTTGATGCCCAGCCCGCGCAGAAGCTCGATAAGGTCATCCAGGCGCGCGAATGATTCGACTTCATCCTGCTCGTCCACCAGAAAAAAACTGCGCCCGCCGCTTTTTTTGAAAAACACGATCCACTCGCCAAGATCGGCAGGGTTCTGAATGACATGGGTGGCCGAAATCTGACCCTCGGCCTGGTGGGCTTTGACGTGTTCACGCTTCATGACGGTTTTCCAGAAAAAGACAAATGCCACGCAATCGTTAGGGTTGCGCGGCATTTTTTGCATTGAATACCCGACAGTTTAACGGATGCCTTGCCCGATCAACACGCTCATCACGGCTCCATTTTTATAGTTATAAGCTAGATCACAAGCGCATAAGCTTATAAATGGTAGGGAAATGGACCTCTCGCGACAACACCCAAACGCACGGCAAAAAAAAGCCTGACGCTGCACTGCAGCATCAGGCTTTCTTATCGGATTCAAGCGCCCAATGAGCCTGGGGCTCAGCCGGAGATGCAATCCTCTGCGGCTTTCTTCACATCACCAGGTCGAATGGGCACGTTCGACATGCTTTCATAAAGTTTGATACTGCTGCCGCTGGAGCGTTCTTCAATCTCGAAGATCGCCGACGGATCAGCCGAGAATTTCTGCGGCACAATCACCTGTACACCGTCCTTGTGAGGTTCGATCTGCGGCGGTCTGCGGGTGGCGGCGAGCTTGCGCACGACACACGCGGCATATTCCGGCGGTTTTTTACCTGAAATAACCACCAATGTTGGCGGGGTCTGCTTGATATCTGCAACCGAAGCACACCCACCTAAGGCCAAGGCCAGAACCAACACACTCCACTTCATACTTAAACCTCCGATAAAGATCCTACGACAGCGTAGAGAGTAGATTTCTCCCGCCAATGTAGGATTTATCTCTAAAAACTCGGGAAATAACTGTTTTAAATTGTCGAAGTCGTCGACGACGACCCGATAATAAACGCGCTGGGGCTGATAAACTCTATCTTAACCTACGTATCATTCTGATTTTTCAGAAAAAGCCCTTCTGGAGACACCCCATGAAATTCATCCACCAGCGCGAGCACCTCAACGAGGGCGACATCGTTGTCATCGAATGCTCACAAACGTGCAACATTCGCCTGATGAGCGACGCCAATTTTCGCAGCTTCAAGAACGGTGGCCGCCACACCTATCACGGCGGCGCGTTCGACAAATTTCCGGCAAAAATCACCGCACCCAGCACCGGTTTCTGGAACATCACCCTGGATGTAGTGACACGCCGCGCCATCAGCGTCACGCGTAAGCCAGCGTTGTCTCACAAGATTCGCATCGTTCGCCGCACCAGTACCAAACTGAGCTGACCCGAACACTCGACAGGAAAACACTGTGACTACCACAACCAAATACGTCATCAAGTACAAACTCAACGGCGAACGTCGCTTTGAGTTCGCGCAATTGCACACCAACAGTGTCGAAGAAGCCCAGCAGGCGCTGGCGAAAATCCACGATGCCAGTGACGAAATCACCGACATCACCGTGAGCAAGGCGCTGTAAGCGATGTCCGGCCCTACGGCGGATCTGTTCGCCGACGATGCGCTGCAACAACCGGCCGGGCGCGAGCAGATCGGCGAAGAGTCTTACGTGCTGAGGGGCTATGCCCTGCCCTGGATTGATCGCTTGCTACCTGAACTGCGGCGCGTATTGGCTCAATCACCGTTCCGGCAGATGGTCACACCCGGCGGATTTACCATGTCGGCGGCCCTGAGCAGTTGCGGCGCACTGGGCTGGACCACCGACAGCTCCGGCTATCGATACAGCCCGGTTGATCCGCGCAGCCGGCAACCCTGGCCGGCGATGCCCGACGCTTTGCGCGAGCTTGCCAAGCTGGCGGCCACAGAAGCCGGCTTCAATGACTTTTCCCCGGATGCCTGCCTGATCAACCGTTATGTGCCCGGGGCCAAAATGTCGCTGCACCAGGATAAAAACGAACGTTGCTATCGCGCCCCGGTAGTTTCCGTGTCCCTCGGGCTGCCCGCCATTTTCCTGTTCGGCGGGCATGAGCGTGGTAACCGCACGCAGAAAATCTCGTTGTTTCACGGCGATGTCGTGGTCTGGGGTGGCGTCGATCGGTTACGTTTTCATGGGGTGATGCCGATCAAGGAAGGCGTGCATCCGGTGATGGGCCCGCAACGTATCAACCTGACGTTTCGCACGGCCGGTTGATTTGACCGCAAGCTTCGGAGTGTCGAGCGCAACCTGCGCGGTTAATCTGCCCGTGACCCGTCAAGAGTGCAGGCCATGAACAACCAACAAGACCCTCGCTGGGCCGCCATCGTCGCCCGCGACGCCAAGGCTGACGCGCTGTTTGTCTACGGCGTAAAAACCACCGGCGTTTATTGCCGCCCCAGCAGCGCCTCGCGCTTGCCACGGCCGGAGAACGTCGAATTTTTTGACAGCCCCGCGCAGGCCGAAGCGGCGGGTTATAGGCCGAGTAAACGCGCCGCGGGCGATCAAACCCAATTGGCCGCGCACCACGCGCAGATAGTCGCCGACGCGTGCCGGCACATAGAACAGGCCGAAACGCCGCCCAGCCTGGACGCACTTGCGCGCCTGGCCGGGTTGAGTTCGTTCCATTTCCATCGCGTCTTCAAAGCCATCACCGGCCTGACGCCCAAGGGCTACGCCAGCGCCCTTCGCTCGCGCAAAGTGCGTGTTGGCCTCAAGGGCGAGCATTCCGTGACGGACGCGGTGTACGACGCAGGCTTTAACTCAAACAGCCGCTTTTATGAGTCCGCCGATCAGTTACTCGGCATGAAACCCAGCGATTACAAGGCCGGTGGCACTAACAGCGAGATCCATTTTGCCGTGGGTCAGTGCTCGCTGGGGGCCATTCTGGTGGCGCAGAGCCAACGGGGCGTGTGTGCGATTTTGCTGGGGGACGATCCGGACACGCTGGTGCGCGACCTGCAGGATCAATTTCCCAAGGCCGAGTTGGTGGGTGCGGATCGGCATTTCGAACAATTGATCGCCCAGGTCGTGGGCTTCGTCGAAGCACCGGCGCTGGGCCTAGATTTGCCCCTGGACTTGCGCGGAACCGCCTTTCAGGAGCGCGTGTGGCGGGCACTGCGCGACATTCCGGTGGGCAGCACGGCCAGCTACGCGCAGATCGCCCAGCGCATCGGCGCGCCCACATCCTTTCGTGCTGTAGCCCAGGCCTGTGGCGCCAATCACCTGGCTGTGGCGATCCCCTGCCATCGCGTCGTACGCAGCAATGGCGAGCTCTCCGGGTACCGTTGGGGCGTTGAGCGCAAGCGGCAGCTGCTGGAACGGGAAAGTCAGTAAAGACTCAGCGCCGCACCGATTTTGTGCGCTGCAGGCTAGGCCTCATCCGCATTACGTGTGCGCACGTTGAGCCCGGCCACCCGAAATTGCTTGCACTGCCCTCTTCTTTTAAAGCGTCAGTGTGCGCTTACAAGGCTTTGCGTTTACGGAACTGCGCAACCTTATGCCGGTTGCCACACAACGCCATGCTGCACCAACGGCGCTTGTGCGCTTTGGTCCGGTCATAAAACCACAGGACACATTCGGGATGCTCGCAGCGGCGAATCAAGCTGAAATCGCCGGCCACCAATAACTGAGCCGCCGCTTCGGCAATCGGCGACAAAAACTGCTCCGCAGTCTGTTGCTTGCGCTGGCGCTCCAGTTGAGGCTGCCCGGACGCAGGCCAGACCAACTGCGGATAGCTGACCGCCTTGCGTAAAAAACTGTTGAGCGCCGCAGGGTTGCCCGTCTCACCACTCTTGCGCGCGGCCACCAGCTCACGGATCACCTCACGCAGTTGGCGTGCAGCCCCCAGCAAAGCACCTTCTTCGAACGTGGGAATGCTCGCTTGCGCTACCCACTCCAGGCGCACCAGCCAATGCGCAACGTCGGCGTCGGTGTGCCAGAAATCCACCGGCTGGCCGTCGACATTCGCCAGGGTATTGAGCATGTCCAGCACCGGCTCGTCGGCCAGTACATAGGGTTGTGATGGTGGGGCATGGAGCGTAAGGGTGGCCATGGCTTGTCCTCTTGAGCACCGCGCAATCGTAACCGCTATTTTTGGATCTGGATAGTTACACTCCAAAAAAAAGATAACCTCAATAACTGGTTTGACAGGTTACATATTTGGGCGCAGCCTCTAAATCAGTAACCCGTATTACCGACCAATCCAGTTACAAAGGTATCCTCATCATGTCTATCGCAACCCCCGTCGTTCACTACCACCACGTTGATGTCGATGGTGTGCGCATGTTCTACCGTGAAGCCGGCGATCCTTCGGCTCCGGTCATGTTGCTGCTGCACGGGTTCCCCAGCTCGTCGCATATGTACCGCAACCTCATCTCGCTGCTCGCCACGCGCTTTCGGGTCATCGCGCCCGATTTGCCAGGGTTCGGCTTCACCGAGGTGCCCGTCGAGCGCGATTACCAGTACAGCTTCGACAACCTGGCGATCAGCATCGGGCATTTCGTCGATGCGCTGAAACTGAGCCGCTACGCCCTGTACGTTTTCGATTACGGTGCACCCGTGGGCCTGCGACTGGCGGTGGCGCATCCGGAACGGGTCAGCGCGCTGGTCTCGCAAAACGGCAACGCGTATCTGGAAGGGCTGGGCGATGCCTGGGCGCCGATTCGCGCCTACTGGGCGGACGCGAGCGCAGCCAATCGCGAGGTGATCCGCAACGCGGTCATCAGCCTGGAAGGCACGCGCTACCAGTACTTGCATGGAGTGAGTCAGCCGGAGTTGGTCGCACCGGAGTCCTACATGCTGGACGTGCTGTTGATGCAACGCCCGGGCAACGACGAAATCCAGCTGGACCTGTTTCTCGACTACCGCAATAACCTCACGCTGTACCCGGCGTTCCAGGCATTTTTCAAAGCCAGCCAGGTGCCGACGCTGGTGATCTGGGGTCAGAACGATCCGTTTTTTATCCCGCCTGGCGCCCATGCCTACAAGGGCGACAACGCCAACGCGGTGGTTGAACTGCTGGACACCGGCCACTTCGCTCTGGAAACTCATGCGGCCCATATTGCCGAGCGTATTCACGCGGTGCTGGGGCATGCCATCGACTGATGGCGCGGCACGAAACCCTGCTCTCGTCCAGTGAATAATACGCACTGGCCGGGTGCCAATGGCCCTGTTAAAACAGCGCAAAGTCCTACTCACGCTGGAGACGCATCCCATGAGCACCTGGCCAGACTCGCGAATCATCGACCTGCTGGGCATTCAACTGCCCATCATCCAGGCCCCCATGGCCGGTGCCACGACCACCGCCATGGTGATTGCCGCCAATCAAGCGGGTGCGCTGGGCTCGATGCCCGCCGCAGCGCTGACCATCGAGCAACTGCGCGAAGCCTTGAGCACGATCCGCCAGGCAAGTACGCGCCCCATCAACGTGAATTTCTTCTGCCATCAACCGCCCGACGCCGATGAGGCCGGCGACCGTCGCTGGAAGGACCTGTTGCAACCCTACTACCGCGAACTGGGCGCCGATTTTGATGCGCCAACACCCGTTTCCAACCGCGCGCCCTTTAACGAGGCCGCCTGCCAGGTGGTCGAGGCGTTCCGCCCCGAGGTGGTGAGTTTTCACTTTGGCCTGCCGGAAAAAACCTTGCTCGACCGGGTAAAAGCCACCGGCGCCAAAGTGCTGTCGTCCGCCACCACCGTGGAAGAAGCGGTCTGGCTGGAACAGCATGGCTGCGACGCAATTATTGCGATGGGCATTGAGGCCGGCGGGCATCGTGGCATGTTTCTCAGCGACGATCTCAATACCCAGATCGGCTTGATGGCGCTGGTACCGCAGATCGTCGACGCCGTCAGCGTGCCCGTGATTGCGGCCGGCGGTATTGCTGATGCGCGCGGCATCGTCGCGGCCCTTGCTCTGGGCGCATCAGCCGTACAAATCGGCACCGCCTACCTGTTTACGCCCGAAGCCAACGTCAGCGCCTCCCACGCCGCTGCGCTGCGTCGTGCCCAGGCCAGCGAAACCGCGCTGACCAACCTGTTCACCGGCCGCCCGGCGCGAGGCATCGTCAACCGCGTGATGCGTGAACTGGGCGCGATCAATCCGGCGGCGCCTGCCTTCCCCACGTCCGGTGGTGCCCTGATGCCGCTCAAGGCCAAGGACGAGGCGGGTTTCAGCAACCTGTGGTCGGGCCAGGCATTGCGCCTGTGCAAAGATGCATCCACTTATGACCTGACTCGCGAGCTGGCCGCGCAGGCGCTGGCAAAGCTCAAGCAGAACTGACGTCAGGGGCAACTTTGCGCTGTACCGGCGATGGCCAACCGCTATATATTCCCCTACATAGCGGTAAAGCCTTCTATCTATAACGAGCCGTACACCCTCAAAGGAGCTGCTTCATGATGATCCGCGCCTCGCGCCTGGCCCCCACAGCCCTCGCCACCCTGATCGCCGCCTTTGCCCTGGGCTCGGCGCAGGCCGACGAAGTGCAGGTGGCCGTGGCCGCCAACTTCACCGCGCCGATCCAGGCGATCGCCGCCGACTTCGAGAAAGACACCGGACACAAACTGATTGCGGCCTATGGCGCCACCGGCCAGTTCTATACGCAGATCAAGAACGGCGCGCCGTTCGAAGTGTTCCTCAGCGCAGACGACACCACCCCCAAAAAGCTCGATGACGAAGGCGCGACCGTCAAAGGTTCGCGCTTTACCTACGCGGTCGGCACCCTGGCGCTGTGGTCGGCCAAGCCAGGCTACGTCGACGCCAAAGGTGACGTGCTGAAGAAAAACCAGTACCAGCACTTGTCCATCGCCGACCCCAAAACTGCACCCTACGGCCTGGCCGCCACCCGAGTGCTGGCCAAGGAAGGTCTGAGCGAGCAGGTCGCAGACAAGCTGGTCACCGGGCAGAACATCACCCAAGCCTTCCAGTTCGTCTCCACCGGCAACGCTGAACTGGGCTTCGTCGCCCTGTCGCAGATCTACAAGGACGGCAAAGTCACCCGCGGTTCGGCGTGGATTGTGCCCGCCTCGCTGCACGATCCGATCAAGCAAGACGCGGTGATCCTCACCAAAGGCAAGGACAGTGCCGCAGCCAAAGCCCTGGTCGACTACCTCAAAGGCCCGAAAGCCGCTGCGGTGATCAAGTCCTACGGTTACGAGCTGGCCCAGTAAATGCCGCTGTCGAGTGCCGATTTTTCCGCGATCTGGTTGACCCTCAAACTGGCGTCACTGACCACCGTGATTCTGCTGGTCATCGGCACTCCGATTGCCCTGTGGCTGTCGCGCACCCGTTCCTGGTGGCGCGGCCCCATTGGCGCAATCGTCGCCCTGCCGTTGGTATTGCCGCCGACGGTCATCGGGTTTTACCTGCTGTTGACCATGGGGCCCAATGGCTATTTCGGCCAATTCACCCAATGGCTGGGCCTGGGCACCCTGACGTTCAGCTTCACCGGGCTGGTACTGGGCTCGGTGATCTACTCCATGCCGTTTGTGGTGCAGCCGCTGCAAAATGCCTTCGGCGCCATCGGTACTCGCCCCCTGGAAGTGGCCGCGACCTTGCGCGCCAATCCGTGGGACACCTTTTTCACGGTGATCCTGCCCCTGGCCCGCCCGGGGTTTATCACCGCGTCGATTCTCGGCTTTGCGCACACCGTCGGTGAGTTCGGCGTGGTGCTGATGATCGGCGGCAATATCCCCAACAAAACCCGCGTGGTCTCGGTGCAGATCTACGACCACGTCGAAGCCATGGAATACGCCCAGGCGCACTGGCTGGCCGGCTCCATGGTGGTGTTCGCCTTCCTCGTATTGCTGGCGCTTTACTCCAGCCGTAAAACCAAGATGGGCTGGAGCTGATCGCGATGATTGAGGTACGCCTGCAACTGAATTACCCAGGCTTTGCGCTGAAGGTGGACTTGAAATTGCCCGGCCGTGGTGTGACCGCTTTGTACGGGCATTCCGGCTCGGGCAAGACCACCTGCCTGCGCTGTATCGCCGGGCTGGAGCGTGCCGAAGACGGCTTTGTGCAGATCAACGATCAAGCCTGGCAAGACAGCCGCAACGGGCTGTTTGTGCCGCCGCACAAACGCGCATTGGGCTATGTGTTTCAGGAAGCGAGCCTGTTTCCCCACCTGTCGGTGCGGGCCAACCTGGAATTCGGCTTCAAGCGTATTGCTCGTCAGCAGCGGCGCGTGGACATGGCTCACGCCACCGAACTGCTGGGTATCGCCCATTTGCTCGACCGCCACCCGCAGCATCTGTCCGGCGGTGAACGCCAACGCATCGGCATCGCCCGCGCGCTGCTCACCAGCCCCCAATTGCTGTTGATGGATGAACCCCTGGCGGCGCTGGACAGCAAACGCAAAAGTGAAATTTTGCCGTACCTCGAACGCCTGCACGACGAGCTCGATATCCCCGTGCTGTACGTCAGCCATGCTCAGGACGAAGTAGCGCGGCTGGCCGATCACATCGTGTTACTCAGTGACGGCCAGGCGCTGGCCAGCGGCCCCATCGGTGAAACCCTGGCGCGGCTCGATTTGCCCATGGCCCTGGGTGACGATGCCGGGGTAGTGATCAATGGCAGCGTCAGTGCCTACGACGCGCACTATCACCTGCTGACGCTGCAATTGCCCGACAGCGCGTTATCGATGCGCGTTGCCCATGCGCCGTTGGCGCTGGGCAAACAGCTGCGCATCAAGGTGCAGGCACGCGATGTCAGCCTCAGCCTGCAGGCGCAGGAACCCAGCAGTATCCTCAATCGCTTGCCGGTGACGGTGACCGGGGAGATCTGTGCCGACAACAACGCCCATGTGCTGGTGCGCCTCGACGCCGGCGGCACGCCGTTGCTGGCGCGCATCACGCGGTTTTCCCGCGACCAGTTGCAGCTGCATCCCGGCCAGGCGCTGTGGGCGCAAATCAAGGCTGTGGCGGTGCTGGCTTAAGAATTTGGCACGAGCGCAAAACCCTGCGGTCAATCAGAAATACCGGCCTGATTACTGCCAAGGAATTTGCACCATGCCCGACTCCGCGTTGCTTGCCGACCTGCCCCGCGACCTGCATTACGTTGACGACACCCAACCGGGTATCCGCCGCAAGAAGCTGCGCGGCAAGTTTCAGTATTTCGACGTCAACGGTGAGCGCATCACCGATGCCGACGAAATCAAACGCCTGAACTCATTGGCTGTGCCACCCGCCTACACCGACGTGTGGATCTGCGCCGACCCGCGCGGCCATTTGCAAGCCACCGGCCGCGATGCCCGTGGCCGCAAGCAATACCGCTACCACCCGCGTTGGCGTGAGGTGCGCGACACCGACAAATATTCGCGCCTGCAACAGTTCGGCAATGCTCTGCCGAAACTGCGCGCGCAACTGGAAGCACAAATCGCCGCGCCCGGTTTCACCCGCGAAAAAGTCCTGGCCACCGTGGTGATGCTGCTCGATGCCACGCTGATTCGAGTGGGCAACACCCAGTACGCGCGGGACAACAAATCCTACGGCCTGACCACGCTGCGCACCCGCCATGTCGACATCAAGGGCAGCGAGATACTGTTCCAGTTTCGCGGCAAGAGCGGCGTCGAGCATCAGGTCAGCGTCAAGGACCGGCGCCTGGCCACGGTGGTCAAGCGTTGCCTGGAATTGCCAGGGCAAAATCTGTTTCAGTACCTGGATGAGGACGGTGAACGGCATACCGTCAGCTCCCATGACGTTAACGCCTACCTGCACAGCCTCACCGGCGCCGACTTCACTGCCAAGGACTACCGCACCTGGGCCGGCACCGCCCTGGCCTTGGCCGTATTGCGCGAACTGGAGTGGCAACCGGAATCGGATGCCAAGCGGCATGTGGTCGCCATGGTCAAGGACGTCGCCAAACAATTGGGCAATACCCCGGCGGTGTGCCGCAAGTGCTATATCCACCCCGCCGTGCTGGAGCATTTCAGCCTGGGCGAATTGTCCAAGCTGCCCAAGCCCCGAGTGCGCAAGGGCCTGAAAGCCGAAGAAGTTGCGCTGGCAATGTTCCTTGAGCAATTGGCCGCGGACTTGCCGAAAAACGCCAAGGTGGGTTAGCCTTTGCGCCTCTTCTGACTCACGGGATGCACGCCGACGTGAACAACTAAGCCTTCCAAAATGTACCTGCAACGAGCCGCTTGGCGCGCTTGTTGGCCTGTCCGACATTTTTTTGGAGGTGCTGATGACTGACGTCAAACGGCCGCCCGTACTCGTTTCATTGCAACACCTGTCCTTGCAGTTCGCCGATGGCGAAACCCTGCTGAACAACCTCAACCTGTCGATTGATCACGCGCCCACCGGGATTGTCGGGCGTAATGGCCGGGGCAAAAGCCTGCTCGCCAAGCTGCTTGCCGGGCTGCTGGCGCCCACTGGCGGCACGTTGAAAAGCTCGGCCAGCGTGGCATATGTGCCGCAGGCGCTGGCCGTCCAACCGGGCGAAACCGTCGCCGACATCACCGGCACCGCCCAGGTGTTGGCCGCCCTTGAGCGGCTGGCCCGCGGTGAGGCGCGCGCGGATGATCTCGCGCTGATCGATGATCGTTGGGACCTTGCCGAACGCCTGCGCACCGCGCTGGGTGCAGCCGGGTTGCAGCAACTCGACGCTGCCACGCCAGCCGATCAACTCAGTGGCGGCCAACTGGCCAGGATTGCGGTGATCGGCGCGCTTTTGGCCACGCCGCAGTTGCTGATTCTCGATGAGCCAACCAACCACCTCGACAGCGCCGGCCGTGACTGGCTGTTGCGCACGCTGGCAGCCTGGCCCGGCGGCCTGGTAGTGGTCAGCCATGACCGGCAACTGCTCAATGCGATGGCGCGCATCATCGAGCTGTCGCCGCTTGGCGCGCAGGTGTATGGCGGCAACTACGATGCCTATCGCTTGCAACGCGACAGCGAACAGCACGCGGCCATGGCCGCCCTGGAACACGCCCGCCTGGCGCGCAGCCGCGAACGCAAACGTCTGCAGAAGGATCATGACAACCTGCAGCGCAACGCCGCCCGCGCACGTAAACACGCAGAAACCGCCAACGTCACCGGGTTTACCAAAGCCCGCTGGAAAGGCGCCGCCAAGGAAATCGTCAGCAGCGTGCGCAGCGCGCATCACGCGTATAAACACGAGCTCGATGCGCAGGTACGCCAAGCCCATGAGCGTGTGGAGGATCACTCGCCCACGCTGCTGGCCCTGCCTGGCTCAGTAGTGCCCAATGGCCGACAGGTTCTGAGCGTGGAAAACGCTCAACTGCCGTGGCTTGATCCGCAGCAAGCCTGCAGCTTCGTCACGCTCAACCTGGCGGGCCCGGTGCGAATGGCCGTGCGCGGGCCGAACGGTTGCGGCAAATCCACGTTGCTCAAGGTGCTTGCGGGCCAATGGCCGGTGGTCAGTGGCGAATGCGCCGTGCATGTGGCCAATGCCTATCTCGACCAGCACCTGACGCTGCTGGATGGCAACCGTAGCATTGTCGAACAGCTCAACCTGCTCGACACCCCGCTGGCCGAAGCCGAGCTGCGCACGCGTTTGGCGTTGCTGCAACTGGATGCCCTGCGGGTGACTCAACCCACCCGCCAGTTGAGCGGCGGCGAACGCCTGAAGGCCGCGATGGCGATTGCCTTGTGGCGCGAGGTACCGGCGCAACTGCTGTTGCTGGACGAGCCGACTAACCACCTGGACCTTGAATCCGTGCTGGCCTTTGAACAGGCGTTGCAGGGTTTTACCGGAGCGATGGTGGTGGTCTCCCATGACGAAACGTTCGTGCAGGCCGTCAGGCCGACGCATTTTTTGACCTGGCAGCGTCAGGGCTGGCGGCTGGAGTGTGTCTGAGGTCATTGCGCGCGCAACCAAAGCGTCCTACGGTAGTGGCCGAATAATCTCACCGAGGAACCTGGGGCCATGCTGCCTTCATCGCGCAAACCCTACGCCAACGCCGCACTCGCCCACCGTCAACGTTGGCGCGGGCGGGTTGGCTTGATGCTGGTGGCCAGCCTTTCCGTGCTGGCCGGCATGACCGATGCGATAGGCTTTATGGCCAGCGGCGATTTTGTTTCGTTCATGAGCGGTAACACCACGCGCCTGGCCGTGGCGATCAGCGCAGGCGACTTGGGCCTTACCGGGCGCTTGTTGTTGCTGGTCGCAACCTTTGTCGTCGGCAACGCCCTGGGCGTGGTGATCAGCCGCCTCAGCCGCCGGCACGCGCTGCCCTTGCTGCTGTGCATTGCGGCCTTGCTGTGCGGCGCCGCCGTGTGGCCCTTCGACGACACCTTGCCCGCGCTGCTGGCAGCGATTGTGGCGATGGGTATGCTCAACGCCGCAGTGGAAGAGGTAAACGGTTTGCCGGTGGGCCTGACTTATGTGACAGGCGCCCTCTCACGCTTCGGGCGCGGGCTGGGCCGCTGGGTGCTGGGAGAACGGCGCAATGGCTGGAGGGTGCAACTGATTCCGTGGGGCGGCATGTTTGTGGGCGCGGTGATCGGCGCGGTGCTGGAGCACCAGCTCGGCCTGAAGGCGCTGCTGGTCAGTGGCGCGTTCGCCGCGTTGCTGGGCGTAGTGTCGCTGAAGATTCCGCGGCGCTGGCACTTGGGTTACATGCCACGCTAAGAGAAAAGAGGCCCGCTCGACGTTGCGGCCTCGACGTCCGTGTACTGGTAAAGAGCCATCACGTCGAGCGAGCGGGGGAATGATAAGCCAATGTCCGTCGGCTGTCCCGCCGGGCTTTTCCGAATATCACTTAGGCAAAGGATTACAGGCAGGTCGCGAGCGCGGCCAGTCGGCGCTTGGCGGGCATCGTGTCGGCGACGGCAAAGTAATTGACGGTAGAGCCGGCGCCGGCGCTGCGCACGTCGACAAAATAATCGCCGCCGGTGGTGTAGACGGTAAAACCGCCTGCTTCGATCGGCTCCTTGAAGCCTCCGGCGTCAACGCCAAATACCGCCTCGTCCTGCCAGCCGAACTGAATGCATTGGGCAACCACCAACGGCGTCTTGTCCGAAGCCAGCGTTTTGTAGGGCACGCCGGTGCGCGCATTGTTCATTTTCGAGCCCGCGCAACCGGACAGTACTGCCAGTGCCAATGCGCCAATTACCAGCTTTCGCATGCCATCGCCTCCTTGGAAAAAAACGCGACTCTACCATTAGCAGGCGACACTCAAGGATTATTACGTCACGCTGTCGCCTACTTATGCCCCCGCTTGCCCCTGGAAACCCGATGACGCCCAACGCCGAACGCTATAACCCTTCCACCGACTACGCCGACAAGCTGATCAGCCGCATCGGCCAGACGCCGACGTGGATCGCCAAGCGCATCGGCGTCACCGACAAGCGCATCCGCTACATCCTCGATGGCGAACGCACGGTAAAGGGTGAAAGCACGCCGATCCAGATGACCTACACCGAGCAGTTCGCCCTGGAATGCCTGGCGGCGGAGGCCAAAGCCAAGAAGCCGCCTAAACCTGCGGCCGGATGAATTTAGTTTCACTGTGAAGGGTGCTCGCGCTGCCTATAGTTGGCAGGCTCATTTTTAAGAAGTCTCACTTCTGCCCGCCCTCCCGCGGGCTTTTTTTTGCCTGAGTGTTGGTGGATGACCTCCAGCTACTTACCCGCGCATCAAAACCACCAACGAAACAAATAAAACAGCCCCATGCTGAGCAGCACCGTGATCAACACGCTGCGCGTCCAGAACATCAACGCCACCGCGCAGATCCCAGCCAGCAGGTAAGGATTGGCCGGACTCACGTTGAGCTTATGCTCGGCGAGAAAAATGATCGGCCCGCAAATCGCCGTCAGCATTCCCGGCACGGCAAACCCGAGAAACTCGCGCGCGCCGCGATTGAGGCGCACCGGCAGACGCGGCTCGATGAACAAGTAGCGGTTGAGAAACACCACCAGGCCCATGGCCACAATCATGATGTAGATCATCGCGGCCCTACTCCCAGCCGCTTGCAGGCAAACCCTGCGCCCATCCCCAGCACACCCGAGACCACCACCGCCGACTCCCAGTGCAAGTAACTCAGCCATACCGAACACAGCAGCGAGACCGCCACGCAGACCACCGTGGGCACATCGCGCACCACCGGCGTAATCAAGGCGATAAAGGTTGCGGCAATGGAAAATTCCAGTCCCAGTTGATCAAGCCCCGGAATGCTTTTGCCGAGCACGATGCCCGCCAGGGTGAAGAGGTTCCAGATGATGTAGAACGTCAGGCCGACGCCCAGCGCATACCAGCGATTGAAGGTTTGACGGTCATAGTGGTTGACCAGCGCGAAAAACTCGTCCGTCAGCAAAAAGCCCAGGCTCATGCGCCAGCGCACATTGAGCGACGAGAGCGTCGGGCGCATGTGCATGCCGTAAAGCAAATGCTGGGATGTGAGCAGCAAGGTGGTCAGCACAATCGAGATCAGGCTGGCACCGCTCTTGACCATGCCGATCGCCACCAGCTGCGCGGCACCGGCGAACACAATGGCGGACAAACCCTGAGCTTGCAGCGGAGTAAATTGCGCATCAATCGCCATCGAGCCGGCCAACAATCCCCAGGGCGCACAGGCCAGAGACAGTGGAATAACGGCAAGGGCGCCGCGACCGAAGGCGTAATGAGGTAAGGCTGTAGGCATGGAGACGGCTCATCGACAGACAGTCGACAAGCATGCCAGCGTGATACGAGGCGTGTCTTGAACGATCGTGCTCAGGCGAGCCTGACCGAGACCTGCTCCACCGAGTCACGCGCTTCGCGCAACTCATGGGCATCCTGGTTGAGCCGGTGAATGGTATTGAGCAGGCGTTGGCGCAGCACTTCATCGCCGAGTTTTTCGACGGCGCGCATCAGGTCAAACGCCGCGGTTTCGTTATTGTCCGCGACAGAATCGAGGGTTTTGCGCAGGTTGCGAGTGGCACGGGTCACGCGAGTTCTTCCTTCATCAGCAATGGGCAGGCACTTTAGGACATTCGTGTTTCATTTTAATTTCAGACACTTGTGGCTGATTGTCGGGCATTTGATCCACATCAACGGAATTCAGGATTTGACCTACATATATGGCAAACCATATATTCGCAACGCTATCCATACCAAGACCTTGATCATGTCCGCCCCCCTCTCTCCGCCCGAGCTGTTCAAATGCCTGGCCGATGCCACGCGCGTACGGTTGATGTTATTGATCCTGCGCGAGGGCGAACTTTGCGTGTGCGAACTGATCCATGCTCTGTGCGACAGTCAACCCAAGATCTCCCGCCACCTGGCGCAACTGCGCAGTGGTGGGCTTTTGCTGGATCGTCGCCAGGGTCAATGGATCTACTACTGCATCAATCCGGCACTGCCCGACTGGGTCACCCAAGTGCTGGACACCACCTTGCAAGCTAACCAGCCATGGTTGCAAAACGACGCGCAGCGTCTTGATGCAATGGGCAACAGACCACAACGGGCCAGCACCTGCTGCTGAGCCATCGGAGCGTTTATTCATGCTTGTCGCAATTGCGATTTTTATCTTCACCATCGTTCTGGTTATCTGGCAGCCCAAAGGCCTTGGGGTCGGCTGGAGCGCAACCATGGGCGCGATTCTGGCCCTGGCGTGCGGAGTCATCAGCCTGTCTGACATCCCGGTGGTGTGGCACATCATCTGGAACGCCACCGGCACCTTTGTCGCGCTGATTATCATCAGCCTGTTGCTCGATGAAGCCGGGTTCTTTGCCTGGACCGCGTTGCATGTAGCACGCTGGGGCCGGGGGCGTGGCCGGCGCCTGTTTGCCTATATGGTGCTGCTCGGCGCCTTGGTGTCGGCATTGTTTGCCAACGACGGCGCGGCGTTGATCCTCACACCGATTGTGATGTCGATGCTGCTGGCGTTGCGCTTTTCCCCGGCGGCCACCCTGGCCTTCGTGATGGGCGCCGGGTTTATCGCCGACACGGCGAGCTTGCCGTTGGTGGTGTCGAACCTGGTGAACATCGTCTCGGCGGATTATTTCAAGATCGGCTTCAACGAATACGCAGCGGTCATGGTGCCGGTCAACTTCGTCAGCGTTGCTGCGACACTGGCGGTGCTGCTGTGGTTTTTCCGCCGCGATATTCCGCAGGCCTACGACCCCGCCGACCTTGATGACCCGGCCAGCGCCGTCCACGACCGTGCGACCTTTCGTGCCGGGTGGTGGGTACTCGGGATTTTGTTGGTCGGCTGTTTCGCCCTGGAGCCGCTGGGCATTCCGATCAGTGCGATTTCCGCCGTGTGCGCCGTTTTGCTGCTGGTGATCGCCGCCAAAGGCCACAAGATTTCCACGCGCAAAGTGCTGAAGGACGCCCCGTGGCAGATCGTGGTGTTTTCCCTGGGCATGTACCTGGTGGTCTACGGCTTGCGTAACGCGGGTTTGACCACCTACCTGGCAACCTGGCTCGACACCTTCGCCACCTACGGCGTGTGGGGCGCGGCGATGGGCACCGGGGTGCTGACGGCGCTGCTGTCGTCGGCCATGAACAACCTGCCGACGGTGTTGATCGGCGCGCTGTCCATCGAATCCAGCCACGCCGTGGGCGTGGTCAAGGACGCGATGATTTACGCCAACGTGATCGGCAGCGACCTGGGCCCGAAAATCACTCCCATCGGCAGCCTGGCCACGTTGCTGTGGCTGCATATTCTTGCGCGCAAAGGCATCAGCATCACGTGGGGCTACTACTTCAAGGTCGGAATTGTGCTGACGTTGCCGGTGCTGTTGATCACCCTGGCGGCGCTCGCCTTGCGCCTGAGTCTGTGAAGACGAGTGCGGTGAACCGACACCGGATGAGCTCGGCTACCGATGTCAGCATCCAGCATTACAAAAAAGGTAATCGCGACCTTGATCGTCCCGGCGTCATTGTCGTCGCCAGCAACCCTGACTACCTGGGCAGTTACCGATATCGATAGTGATGACGAGCGTATTTATAAAAAACACGCGTCCTCGTTTGCATCAATGAAATATTTAAAACCCTGAACCTCTTTTTGGAAGGTGCAGAGCTTACTGAACCGTCATCCTGCCCAGTAAGCTCGCCCCCAAATAGCGACCGGCTCACAGTGCGTATCCTTAAGCGCACGTTGCAGCCAGTGGTCGATCTGAACACCCTCGTCAGCGTATGCTCACGGCTGATTTTTTATCGAGCCGACCCTATGAGCGCCATGCAACATGCCTGGCTGGGCAACTACGAAGTCACCCATACACGCTGCACGGGCCTGACCTTTGCCCGCCATAGCCATGATGAATGCGTGATCGGCGTAAACCTGGTCGGCGAGGAAAGCGTTTGGCTCGACCGCCGCGAGTTCCAGGCCGGGCCTGGCAGCATCACGTTGTACAACCCCGGGCAGATTCAAGGCGGCGGCGCGGCTGATGGCGCACCCTGGCATTTTGTCAGCCTGTACGTCGCGGCTGACGCGTTGGCGGCTGACCTAGGGCTGGGCCAGGTGGAATTTGATCGCTCGCTCTGCTTGCAGCCCGACCTGGCACAGCGCCTGGCTGCGGCGGCCAAAGGTGCCTTGAACGACGACCCATTGCTCCGCGAGATTAACGAAGACGCCTTGGTTTTGCTGCTGGGTGAAGTGGTGGGTGCCAGCGGCGTGCGCCTGCCCGGCGCTGCCACGGGCGGCAAAGGCATGATCCGCCGCGCCCAGGAGCTGCTCGCCGAGCAACTGAGCCAAGCGCTGCCGCTGGACCAGTTGGGCGATGAGCTGGGCCTGTCCAAATTCCATCTGTTGCGCACCTTCCAGAAAGAAACCGGGCTGAGCCCCAGGCAGTGGGCGATGCAATTGCGTACGTGTCGTGCCAAGGGACTCTTGCGCCGCGGCGCCTCGGCCAGCGACGTCGCGCATGAGCTGGGGTTTGCTGACCAAAGCCATCTCAACCGACACTTTCGCGCCGCCTATGGCATTACCCCAGGCCGCTATCAAAGCCTGTTGAAACGCTGAAAGCGCAATCTGGTTCAAGACACCTGCGCCACACAGCCGCACACTGCGCGCCTCTGTTGAAGGAAAGCGGCATGGTCACGATCTTTTTTTACGCGCTGGTATTCGGTTTTGTGTTTTGCCTCTCACCCGGCGCGGTGCTGGCAGAAACCTTGCGCCGTGGCTTGCTCCATGGGTTCACCTCTGCCTTGCTGGTACAGATCGGTTCGCTGGTGGGCGACGCCGCCTGGGCGGTGATCGGCCTCACCGGCATCGCCCTGCTGATTGAGCATGAAGCCGTGCGCGTTCCGCTGACGATTGTGTGCACGGTGTACCTGGCCTGGCTCGGTGTGCGCAGCCTGATCGACGGCTGGCACCTGCCCGCGGCGGACAGCGGGCCGGTCCGCTCCGGACAGAATGCGCTGGCGGTGGGCGCGGCCATTTCCCTGGCTAACCCGAAGAACATTGTGTACTGGGGCGCGTTGGGCAGCGCCTTGTCCGGGATCGTCGGCGCCACGCCCAGCCCTGGGCAAACCCTGATGTTTTTTGCAGGTTTCATGCTGGCGTCGGTGCTGTCGTGTTTTCTGATTGCGGTGCTGGTCAATCTGTTACGCAAAAACGCCTCGCCGCTGTGGCAGCGCGTCAGTTACGGCGCGTGCGGTTTAGTGTTGATCTATCTGGCAGTTCTGGCTGCACAGGGCGTATGAAGTTATATATCCCATAACTAACCGTGCCCCCTTGTCTGAATAAACTCTGAACGCAGACTGATTTAATTAATCATGCGTTGACATTTTGTAACCGTCTGAGTAGATTGCCCGTGCCCGCAACTGGGGCCTTTTTTAAACCTCACAAAAGAAGCCAATGGACACAGTATCTAGTCGCTGTCCGAGCACCGCTTTAGCGGGCATCGGGCGCCAAACCCAGAATATGACAGGACTCGCCTTCCAGGTCCGGTAAGCTGCGCTAGAGCTTGATGCTCCACCGTAACTGCCTCACCGGTCGCCCGTCCGGTCCCGAGGTGTGTTATGACCTTCCAACTCATTGCTTTGCCCGATGTACGTACGCTGGCCGCCGCCCTGCGCGCCAAGCTGTGCCGCGAGCCCGCAGGCTTTTCGCCTACCCGGGCCACGTTTGCTGCACCCTCCCCTCAAGCCAGTAAAGACCAAGCGCGTCCGGCCCCGGTGTTGGCGCACTGGCACCTGTGCCCTGCCAGCGGCCAACTGCTGCAGCACTGGGACCATGCCGACCCTCAAGACCCGCAGAGACCCCAGGTTTCCATGCTGGCTCAAGCGCGCCTGATGTTCGGACTTTACCTGAGCACTCGCAGCGCTTAACCCGGCTGGAAACAGCAACTTTCTAATTGATGTTCTGGAGTTCTTTATGAACACGTCCAGTAGTAGCCCGCTGCGCGTTAGTTAACTAACGCGCGCGTGGCGGGCGCTGTAGAAGTTATGTGAACACCTTATTTAAACCGATCGCGAAGTTTGCGGCTCGGCATGCTTTCGCTCGCCTGTCTTCAGGTAAGTACCGGGTATGTTTTGTCGAGAATTGGCGACAGGAGTACAGACAATGAGCGCCGTAAAAAACACGCCTCTGCACAAGAAAAATGGCACCGACACCGACACCAAACTGTCGATGCGCGCCGCCCGCGAAGCCCAGAACGGCCTGCAGGCCACCCTCGCCAACGTGCGAGCCACCCAGGATGGCCTGACCGAACTGGACGCCTCGGCGCGTCTGCAACGCGAAGGCTACAACGAAGTGGCCCACGACAAGCCGCCTCACGCCATCGTCCAGTTCCTGCAGGCGCTGAACAATCCCTTCATTTACGTGTTGCTGACCCTGGCGGGCATCAGCTTTGTCACCGACTATTGGCTGCCGTTGCAGGCCGGTGAAGAAGTCGACCTGACCAAAGTCATCATCATCATGACCATGGTGCTGCTCAGCAGCCTGCTGCGCTTCTGGCAGGAACACCGCTCGGCCAAATCCGCCGAAGCACTCAAAGCCATGGTGCGCACCACCGCCACTGTGCTGCGGCGTGAGCAAGTCGGCGCTCAGCCGACCCTGCGCGAAGTGCCGATGCGCGACCTGGTCGCCGGCGATATCGTGCAACTGTCGGCCGGCGACATGATCCCTGCCGATGTGCGCCTGATCGAATCCCGCGACCTGTTTATCAGCCAGGCCGTACTGACCGGCGAAGCCTTGCCGGTCGAAAAATACGACACGCTCGGCGATGTCACGCAAAAATCCGCCTCTTCGCTGGCGGCCGACCAGGGCAACCTGCTGGACCTGCCCAACATCTGCTTTATGGGCACCAACGTGGTCAGTGGCCGCGCCAAGGCCGTGGTGGTCGCCACCGGGCCGCGCACTTACTTTGGCTCGCTGGCCAAGGCGATTGTCGGCTCGCGGGTGCAGACCGCGTTCGACCGTGGGGTCAACAGCGTCAGCTGGCTGTTGATTCGCTTCATGCTGGTGATGGTGCCGATCGTGTTCCTGCTCAATGGCTTTTCCAAAGGCGACTGGGGCGATGCATTCCTGTTCGCTCTGGCCGTGGCGGTGGGCCTGACCCCGGAAATGCTGCCGATGATCGTCAGCGCCAACCTGGCCAAGGGCGCTACCGCCATGGCCAAGCGCAAAGTGGTGGTCAAGCGCCTGAATGCGATCCAGAACTTCGGCTCGATGGACGTGCTGTGCACCGACAAGACCGGCACCCTGACCCAGGACAAGATCATCCTCGAACACCACGTCAACGCCTTTGGCCAACGTGATGATGCGGTGCTGTCCCTGGCCTGGCTGAACAGCTACCACCAAAGCGGCATGAAAAACCTGATGGACCAGGCCGTGGTGCAGTTCTCGGAACACAACCCCAAGTTCCAGCGGCCATTTGCCTATAGCAAAGTCGATGAATTGCCGTTCGACTTCGTGCGCCGTCGCCTGTCGATCGTGGTCAAGGACGCCGCCGGTGACCAGTTGCTGGTGTGCAAAGGCGCGGTGGAAGAGATGCTGAGCATTTCCACCCACGTCATGGAAGATGGTGCTGCAGTGCCGCTGGATGATCGTCGCCGTGACGAGCTGCTGGCACTGGCCAATGACTACAACGAGGATGGCTTTCGCGTGCTGGTGGTCGCCACCCGCAACATCCCCAAATCCCTGGCTCGCCAGCAATACACCACTGCCGATGAGCGCAACCTGATCATCCAGGGCTTCCTGACCTTCCTGGATCCACCGAAGGAAACCGCAGGCCCGGCGATTGCGGCGCTGCAACAAATTGGCGTGGCGGTGAAGGTGCTGACCGGCGACAACGCGGTGGTCACCAGCAAGATCTGCCGCCAGGTCGGCCTGGAGCCTGGTCAACCACTGCTGGGCGTAGAAATCGAAGCGATGGACGACGCGACGCTGCTGCGCCGCGTGGAAGAACGCACCGTGTTTGCCAAGCTGACGCCGCTGCAGAAATCCCGGGTGCTCAAAGCGCTGCAAGCCAACGGCCACACTGTGGGTTTCCTCGGCGACGGCATCAACGATGCGCCGGCGCTGCGCGATGCTGACGTGGGCATCTCGGTGGACAGCGGCACCGACATCGCCAAGGAATCGGCCGACATCATCCTGTTGGAAAAGAGCCTGATGGTGCTGGAAGAAGGCGTGCTCAAGGGCCGCGAAACTTTCGGCAACATCATGAAGTACCTGAACATGACCGCCAGTTCCAACTTCGGCAACGTGTTCTCGGTGCTGGTGGCCAGTGCGTTCATTCCGTTCATGCCGATGCTGGCGATCCACCTGCTGCTGCAAAACCTGATGTACGACATCTCTCAGCTGGCCCTGCCGTGGGACAAGATGGACAAAGAATACCTGGCCAAACCGCGCAAGTGGGATGCGAAAAACATCGGCCGCTTCATGATCTGGATCGGGCCGACCTCGTCGATCTTCGACATCACCACCTTTGCGCTGATGTGGTACGTGTTCAGCGCCAACAGTGTGGAAATGCAGACCCTGTTCCAGTCCGGCTGGTTTATCGAGGGGCTGCTCTCGCAAACCCTGGTGGTGCACATGTTGCGGACCCGCAAGATCCCGTTCTTCCAGAGCACGGCCGCCTGGCCGGTGTTGATGATGACCGCCCTCGTCATCGGCCTGGGGATCTACGTGCCGTTCTCGCCGCTGGGCACCCTGGTCGGCCTGCAGCCGCTGCCGCTGGCGTACTTCCCATGGCTGGTCGGCACGCTGTTCGCCTACTGCTGCGTGGCCCAACTGATGAAAACGATCTACATCCGCCGCTTCAAGCAGTGGTACTGATCACCCGCCTCTGAAACGGTGGCCGTCGCCCGGCGGCCACCGTGCAACACAAGGATTCTGACTATGCGCGTGTTGATCTGTGCAGGTCGTCATTACGCCGACACCAAAAAGTCCCGCCAAGTGCTGGACGCTTACCACCGCCTGCGCCCGGTGCAGGTATTGATTCACGGCGGCAACCAATTCCTGGGCAGTGACGTTGAGGAATGGGCGCGGGAAATCGGCATCGACGTGGTGCGCTACCCGCCCAACTGGCAACGCCATGGCAAGCAGGCGGAACGCCAGCGCAACCATTTCATGCTGACCGACAGCCGCCCCGACGTGGTCATCGCCCTGCCGGGTGGTGACGACACCTCGGAGCTGGTCTGCCAGGCCAAAGCCAGCGGCATTTCGGTGCTGACCGTAGAAAGCTGAATTCAAGCGAGGTGCATCATGCACAAAAAACACACCCCTCATCGCCAAGACGGGTTTGCCAAATATCGCGCACGTCACTATCGCGGCGCTCGCCATACCCTGTTGCTGCTGCCGCCGGCCAAGCGGCGTGCACTGCAACGCAACCTTACGTTTATTGGCGTGACCCTGGGCCTTGTCCTGCTCATCGCGCTGCTTTCCAAAGCTCACGCAGCCGGTGGCGCCTATGTGGTTGATGACGGCGCGGTCAACGCCCCAGGCGAATGCAATGTGGACGCCTGGTACACCGCCAATCGGCACGAAGGCAACAGCCACAGCGAAACCTTGAACCCGGCCTGTACCTTCAACGCACTGCCCTTGGTGCAATGGAGCGCCGCATTGTCGCACGCCAGCCAGGCCGGTGATGCCCAAACGCAGGTCAGCCCGCAAGTGAAGGCCCAGGTGTGGTCACGCGACGACCTGGGGCTACAGCTGGCAGTTTCGGCAACGTCGCATGTTGCCTTGGATCGCCAACACGCGTTCGACGGTGCGGACCTGAATGTGCCATTGACCTGGCAACCTGTCCAAGCGCTGCGCCTGAACCTGAATGGCGGCTGGACACATGCCTACAACGGCGGCGAGCAAAACCATCGCCTGACCTGGGGCACGGGATTCGAATATCAGCTTGCGCATGCTTTGACGCTGATCGGTGAGCGCTACGGCCAGGAAGGCGGCGACCAGGCGTGGCAGGCCGGGCCCCGCTTCCATCTAGGCGCGTTGGTGGACGTGGATGTCGTTGTCGGGCAGAGCCTGAGCGGCGAGCGCGACCAGTGGTTGACGACCGGCGCCACCCTACGCTTCTAAGCCTTGGCTTGCTGTTCCAGGTGCAGTTGCAGATCAGGATCGAGCTGCAACTGCCCTGCCAATTCATCCAGGTAGCTACGCTCGCCTTCCTGTTGATCATTGACCAGCATCACGCTGGCCAGGTAGATCTCCGACGCCACCGCCGGGTCACGCGCATACTCTGCAAAATCGGCAGCATTGAGCGGCTTGGCCACTTCGGCGTCGAGCCATTGCTGCAATTGTGGGTCATCGGTGTGGCGACCGATTTCGGCGCTAATCATCTGCTGCTCCTGCGCGTCGATCTTGCCATCCGCCTTGGCGGCCGCAATCAATGCACGCAACAGCGCATGGCTATGGGCCTCGGCCTCAGGGCCGTCGAGCTGGTCAACCGTCTGAATGGCTTGCTGGGGTGCAGACGCCTGCTGTCGTTGCCAGGCCTGATACGCCTGGAACGCGGCCATCCCGAGGGACGCCAGTGCCGCGTAATTCATCCCGCCGGAACGCGCCGGCGTCGTACCGCCGGCGGGCGCGCCGCGCAGCAGCCCACCGAGACCACCCAACAGACCACCCAGCCCACCGCCGGCCGAGGCAGTGCCGGTGCTGGTACCTTTGAGCAAACCGCCCAACAGGCCGCCCAGGCCACCGCCCGAGGTGGCGCTGCCTGACTGCCCGCGCAGCAATTGTTCCAATAGATCGCTGGTATTCATGGTCTTGCCCTCCCAGGGCGCAGTGTTGGCGTTCAACAACCATAGCCCGCCGCAGCTGGAACACCATGACCGCCGGGCAGGCACGCTCTATGATGACGCCATTGCGCCGTTGAGAGAGAACACCCGTGAACCGTATCGAGCACATCGCATTGATGGCCCACTACAACCAGTGGATGAACCGCAAACTCTACGACGCCGCCGGCACGCTGACGGACGCGGAGCTGGCGGCGGATCGACAGGCGTTTTTTAGCTCAATCCTCGGCACGCTGAATCACCTGGCGCTGGGGGATACCGTCTGGCTCAAACGCTTTGCCCAGCATCCAGCGGGCTTTTCGGCGCTGGCCCCCTTGAGTGCGATTGCCACACCCACCGACCTCAAGCAGCTGGCCTTTGCCGATATCCGCGCGCTGTCAGCCCATCGCGCGTGGCTGGATCAGCTCATCATCGAGTGGGCGCATAGCCTGCGCGAGTCCGATCTGGACCAGCACCTGCATTATCACAACATGCGCGGCGCAGCGAACCACAAGCCGTTCTTTGGCTTGCTGGTGCATTTTTTCAATCACCAGACCCACCACCGAGGCCAGACAACCACGCTGCTGACCCAGGCGGGCGTGGATGTAGGCGACACCGACCTGCTGGCACTGATTGACTGAGCTCAGCGTGCGCTGAACGCGGCGTAGGCCTGCATCAAGCGCGCAAAGTCCTGCGGCTCAGGCAATTGCGCAAAGCTTTCGACGGCAGGCGTGGAGGCCCAGGGCAGCTTTTCGCTGGTCCAGGTTTCCATGAACGGCACGTAATCGTGGGCGTCATCCAACAATGTCGCGCGCACATTGACGAATTCGTCGATGCCATGGGGTCGGGTAAACAGCCAGCTCATGCAATGCGGGCAGCAATAGTGACGGTCCACACCGTGCAAGCCGCCGATGACCGGGCAACCCTGGGTCACGGTAAAGCCACTGGCGGGGATCAAGGCGCTGAGGGAGAACGCGCTTGAGGTCATTTTCCGGCAGCCGCTGCAGTGGCAAGCCATGGTGATCAACGGCGGCAGGCTCACGCTGAAACGCACCCGGTTACAACGGCAACTGCCTTCCAGCGGCAACACGTCGACGGTCATCATTCATTCCTTTTTTATGATTTTTGGCCCCGCAGGGTAACGTGAACCCGTCGCGAAACAAAACCGAACGCCACGCCGCGCCCGGGGTCCAAACCCTGAGGCAGCGGGGTTTGGACCCCGCCCTGCTCACGTGCACCTGCTGGTCTGGGATGCGCGTACCCCCATAAGAAGGAGACGCTTACATGGTCACTCACTTCAAGGTCGCCGGGCATCTAGCCTGCGGCCACCACGGTAGCAACCTCACGTCCAGCACCGAGCTGAACCGAGTCAAATGCCGCACCTGCCGCAATACCGAAGCCTACAAAGAAGCGCGCCGCACACAACGCAATGCCGCCCGCCGCTCCGCGCGCAAAACCCAGACCCACACTGCCAGCGACTGGCGCAGTGCGTGGACACAACGCCTGACCGACCTGCCCGGGTTGCAGCGCTTGCCACGCGGGTTCAGTGGGCAGCGCTTTGTCTGATCTGTTCGGGTATTGAGAAAATATTCACCAGGTTCCCGTCGGGGTCCTGCAGCAGTGCGCAAGTATTGCCCCATGGCATGATCGTCACAGGCATTACCACTTGCGTGCTGCTGACCCGCAGCAGGATAGCTTCGACCTCCTCCACCTGAAACTCCAGGATCGCCGAGCGGTTACTCGCAGCGACGGCCAACCCGTTGTTATGCAAGCGGACCAAACGCTCGTCGCTTATCGCCAGAACCACACCCTCGAAGTGAATCTCGGCAAAACCATCAGCCCGATGCCGCGGCTCGATAGTCGACAGGTTTTGATAGAACCGTATGAGTTGCTCAAACTGTTGAGTCACGATGCGAACAGATGCAAATTTCATGAGCTGACCTGACTGGAATACGCAGGCGTACTCTAATTCAGGGCTGTGTCAGATAGTGACAGGAGCATGTCGTGGCGTGTCAAAACCTTCGCCCTGACGCCAGGTTTCTCGTGTAGATCACTGATCTGGCAAGCTTTTTCAACTTTGCGCGAATGCAACAAACACAACCTTCGACCTTGCATCCCAGCGCCTGGGTCTATATATTCCCAACCCTGCTGCACCGCGCTACCGCCCGAATGGCGAAACTGGTAGACGCATGGGACTTAAAATCCCCCGCTCGTAAGGGCGTCCCGGTTCGATTCCGGGTTCGGGCACCATGGATATCAAGGGCTTGCATGATGAATTTCATGCAGGCCTTTTTCTTTTTTGTTCCGCAATTTCCACACTGTTCCGCAATTCCCCTCCTCCGGCGTCCTGCCGAATGCACTTACCCTCCTGTAACCTCAATCGAACTACCCATACCTTCCCATGCTCTATCGGGAGTCGCCTGGGCCCTCCAGGCCAACCCGCAGGGAGTGGAATATGTCTGATGATCTGAAAAACCGCGGGCCTCAAGATCGTGCTCGAGTGAACACATCAGAACCTTGGGAGCTAAAGCACTGGACGAAGGAGTTTGGCGTAACAGAGCAACAGCTCAAAGACGCCGTTAAAGCTGTTGGTCCGATGGTTACTGACGTTCGTGAGAAGCTCGGCAAATAGTGTCAGACGCGCCCTGCGCTTGGCGGGGCGTGTTCAATTTCTTCGCGGTGTCTGCGGCAATCTGCAGCGCCTCACCGAAGAAGCTCCCTGCTACGCTGTTCGTCTCGGGGAGGAACGCCGATGCCACATTCAGATTTGATCCCTACCCCGCTCTCAAAATGCTATGAAAACCAACTCGCTCTTGAGGAAACCTGATGCGCGCTTGATCTGTCGCCCCTTCATCTACTCGTAGTAGACCTTGGCGGAATATTTGTAGTCTCGTCCCAGTTTCGCGCACCATTCGGGGAAGCCGCCTATGGGATTTTCCGAATAGGCTTTCCAGTCCGCGATGAGGCGATCGAAATGCTGCACTTCAGATGTCAGATAAGCCAGCGCTTCGGGATCAGGGGCTTCTGCTATGAGTCTTCTGGCACGCTCCAGCGCTGAGGTCGCCTCGTCAACACTGCCTAAGAAGAAAGACTCGTCAAGATGATGGGTGGCATAGTCAATCCCTCCAAGCGCGAAGTCGATCAGCATCCTGCGGACAGGCATATCTTCGGGGAACCCAGAAAGTGCTCTGGTAAGCAGTTCAGGGTCACGGTTGAGCATCCCGAGCCATCGCACGGGTAAGGTTGTGACTGCATCTTCCTCCATCCATGCCTTCAACGTAGGCACCAGAAACCGGGCGGTGAGCGGCTGCGTCAGAAACTGATGGGTTTTTGAGGATCGCGAATTGGCTTCGAGAATTTCGATTGCTGCGCGACGTGCGGCGGCGCTATCAAACGAACTGGATGCGACGAGAAACCGTTCAAGTGCAGAAAATGCTTCGCGACGTAGCCCTTGTTCTCGATATCGACAATAGCTCGCAAGTGGCTTCAGGTCAGAATGTGCATCAAGGCTCTCCGCAAGCGCCAGAAGCCCTTCGAAATTATCATTGTTCCAATAATACATGGCAGTAAGGCCTAAGAAATGCGGCTCCGAGAGTATGCTCGGCGAGCGGCGCGAGCAAGATGAAAGCCATGCCTCATTGAATTGACGTCGTTGCCAAATGTTTAAACTCCCGCAGCGAGCAAAATTGCTGAGCTGTGCCCGCACAACTGGATGCCATTACGCAACCAGTAACCCCCGCTCGCTACGGTCCAAAGACGTGATCACCCACCCTTTGCGCAAGCCAGGCACGAACAAGTGTTCGAAGGTCTTGCTGTTGGCGCTGGCGTCGATCCTCGCTGATCCGCGGGTGAACTAACATCGGCTGCCCTGATTGCAAAATTGAGCCGTCTTTTCCATGGCCATTTTTTGGGCAGTTTGCACACTGTTCGACCATGCAAAGCCGCCTCTACAGCCTGTCACACCCCGAAAATAGCCTCAATTTCGATATTCAGTTCCGGGGAAAACAACTTTGAAACCTCGACCAGGGAGCTGGCAGGCAGATGTCCATCATAGTGCTGCACCAGCACCTTGCGCAGTTCGCCGATTTGGCTGAAGTCGGTGATGAATAGAGTCACCTTCAAGAGTGCAGATATATCGGTGCCCTCTTCGGCGGCAACCGCTTTAATCTGCTCCAAAATAGCATTGGCCTGTTTTTCTAGGCTCTGCCCTTGAGCATTAGTTCCGAACGCTGTGAAGCCTGACAGGTACAGGGTATTGCCATGTTTCACCGAATGCGAATAGGGCCCCACGGCAGGAGGAAGTGCTGCGTAAGTTTTACGTTCGATATTATTGCTTGGCATATTGGCGTGTCCGAAATGTCAGTAGAACGGCCGTGGGAAACGTGAGGACTAAGGGGCCTGAATTGATTCGGCCTTTAGATTAATTGTCGTAGAAATACCACATGACAGTCGCGACTGTGGCGACCCACCCGAGGGTCAGCAGTATTGAAAGACCCGCAAGCCGCTTGTCCATCGTGCCCTTTCAGTTACCAAAATGATCGAAGTCAAAGCGTTCCCGGCAAGCGTAGTTCACTGCGCGAAGCCTGCAACGGTGCGCACGTCGTTGCGGCACGCTCCGCTTGGATTAATCGAACATTCCCCTCCGACCCGCTTACAGTATGAGCGCCTGCAACTCATGAGCGCGCAATTATTTAGCGCGCCTATTATCCCGATGCATTCTTTTGTATTCCTGGATTTACGCCTGCCGCCCAAGCTGCAGCCGAGAGTCACTGTGCCGCATGAACAGTCTGTTTTGTTCGCGCTCAACAAAATGACGTGGGTTGCCACGCCAATAAATCCCGGCCCTCGGAGGCCTATATGAAATTAAGATCCTTGAATATCGCGCGCAGGGCTTTCGTCTGCTTTGGGCTAATTACACTCCTGCTCATAAGCCTGGCGGGCTTCTCGTATTTGCAGATAGATCACCTACGTAATGCAGAGCAGGACATCGAGCAAAACTCCCTTCCCAGCGTCCAGGTCATTGACGACATTCAAATCGCCCTGCTCCATGCTCGCCTTGAAAGTATTCGCATGCTGTCGAGCACGACCAAGGATGTGCATGATAAATCGCTGTCGTTGGTCGAAGGCGCCATACAGATGCTCCAGTCGAAGACGGCGTTTTACCGTGATCATCTGATTTCTGGCGAGCAGGATGAAATCCAGTTTTCGAAGACAAACCAAGCTATGAATGTCTACATCGACGGTCTCAAGAACGTACTTGCCCTCGATATTTCTGATCATGACCAAGCTGTCCTTTTTGCGAACACAGAGCAGGCACAGCGAGCAAGCGCCTATCAGGAGCAGCTAACAACACTTCGTGAGCAAAATGCGCGTCAGGCGGTGGTGTCGGGGCAAGACGCGACGGACGTATATACGCATAGCGTTAAAGTCTTGATCTCGGTACTGGTAGTCGCATTTATCTTAACCATCGTCCTGGCGACCCTGTTCACTAAAAGCATTGTCAGCCCCATCAGCGCCTCGCTGAAGTTGGCCGAAGATATCGCGTCTGGCGACCTCACCCACGACCTTGAAGTTACAGGTTCAGACGAAGCCTCACGCTTGATGCATGCGCTCAATCGGATGCAGAAAAATCTCAGAAACACGATCTTGGAAATCTCGGGAGCGTCTGCCCAACTGAGTACCGCAGCGGTTGAAATGACCTCGATCACCGAAAGTGCCGATCGCACCCTTCAGCAGCAAAACAGCGAAATAGAGCAAGCAGCCACAGCAGTGACCGAAATGAGCGCCGCCGTCGAAGAGGTCGCCCGCAATGCCAACTCCACATCTGAAGCGGCCACGCAGTCCAGCTTGGCGGCTGATCTGGGCAATCAAAAAGTGACTGAAACGTTAACGGCCATGCGCGGACTGACGGAACTGGTCGAAGTCTCCTCAAACCAGGTGAAAGAACTCGCGGGCCAGGCTCAAGACATCACCAAAGTTCTGAGTGTGATCAGGGCGATTGCCGAGCAAACGAATCTCCTGGCGTTGAATGCAGCAATTGAAGCGGCACGTGCGGGTGAACAGGGCCGTGGTTTTGCAGTGGTGGCCGATGAGGTTCGGGCTTTGGCGCACCGCACCCAAACGTCGACCCAAGAAATCGAGCAGATGATATCCACCATCCAGGCCGGTTCTTCAGCCGCAGTCGAGTTGATGCACAAGAGCACCTCTGAGGTCTACACCACGCGAGATACGGCAGAGCAAGCAGGCCAATCGCTACGCCAAATTATTGATTCCGTACTGGAAATCAACGACCGCAATATTCAGATTGCAACCGCTTCCGAGGAGCAAGCTCACGTTGCACGTGACGTGGATCGCAGCCTCATCAGCATCCGTGACTTGGCAATTCAAAGCACTGAGGGTACCCGCCAGACGTTGACTGCCAGCAATGAGTTATCACGTCTAGCAGTCAACTTGAATGACTTGGTTCTCCGATTCCGGACCTAAAAGCTGGATCAAGCACAGTGCGTTCATGGCACAGAGTTACCAATCAACAGTGACACGCTCAGCTACAGACAGCAGGGGATAAAAATGGCTTCTCATGAGATTGCCTTGCACTCTGTGCTGAGCGCAGATGAACGCTCTGAAATAGCTGAACTGGAGGCCACAAGCGCTATTTTGCAGCTTGTTACGCGCCTTACAGGAATGCGATTTGCCGGGATTGCCAAATTCACGGAAAAGGACTGGATAGTTTGCTCAGTTTTCGACCCAACCCATCTAGGGATAGAGGCTGGAAATATCCTGGAGTTGGAAATCACCCTCTGCAGCGAGCTGAGAAGAAACCCCAAAGCCCTCTTCATTCCAAAAATCAGTGGCGATCGCAGATATTCAGATCGCCATGTCGTCAAGCGATACGGACTGGAAAGTTATGCAGGCGCTCCTATCTTCCTTCCTGATGGGCGACTCTTTGGTGCTTTATGCGCGCTGGACTCACGCTCAATATTGTTTGAAGACCCGGATCTTGAGGAGACTTTAGTTTTATTCGCCAAGTTAATAGGCTGCATTTTTTTCACCAACCTTGCTGCTGAACAAAAGCCAGCAAGTCCTTGTCAGGCTTCGTAGAACTAATTGATTGAATCGTCAGCGTGCAATGGCGCGAACGTATGCGTGGCAGGCCCGAATGGCAGCCCCTACGCAGCGTACCAACATACCGGACACCGCCCAGATCTAAGGAACGAGATGGGCAGCGCTGCAAGCCTGCCTTGCAGCCCCACCAAACGCCTGTCCAACCGGCCGTTGGTCAGCGATGTAGCGTTCAGCCAAGGCTCGTCTGCACCAAGCATTCCGCCGACATCAGGCCTCACAAAAACAAGAGATTTTCACGGCGCCTGGCTAACCATCCGAAAAGCCACCTCCAGGCATACGCTTAAGCATCACGTCTCAAGTTTTTAAACCGGCTGCCATACATGCGTTCTCATTTTGCCAGCTGCGTCATGCCCGTTGAGACTTGCTATCGTCCAGGTTTTTGCTGCCAAGCAGGACGGACGACGGCAGTTAATGACGTAGACTGTTAAACTCGCCCTTTCGAATTCCATGTGTGATCAGCGCAGGAGGCTTAAATGTCTGTCCTAACCCGCAACAATGTACGCGTCCACGGTTCAGGCCCTGTCACTCTAGTTTTTGCGCATGGTTTTGGGTGTGATCAGAACATGTGGAGACTCGTCGAGCCGGCATTCCGCGACAACTTTCGGACGATTCTTTTCGACGTTGTAGGCTGTGGGAAGTCAGACCTCTCAGCCTATGAGGTTGTGAGGTACTCATCATTGAAAGGGTACGCGCAGGACATCGTGGAGATTATTGAGGAGTTTGCGGATCGCCCGGTCATATTTGTTGGGCATTCTGTCAGCGCTATGGCGGGCGTAATCGCCGCGAATAAGCGGCCTGATCTATTCGGGGCGCATGTCATGGTTGGGCCTTCACCGTCGTATATCAACGATGGTGAATATTTTGGTGGTTTCAGCAGGGAGGACATCGACTCTCTTCTGGAGACGTTGGAAAGCAACTACCTCGGCTGGTCGAGCTCCATGGCCCCCGCCATCATGGGCGCGCCTGGACAGCCCCATCTTGGTGTCGAATTAACCAATAGCTTCTGCCAGACAGACCCTGATATTGCGAAGCGGTTCGCCAGGGTGACGTTCCTATCTGATAACCGCACTGACGTGGCCAAGCTACTGGCGCCGGCGCTGATTATTCAGTCATCCGACGACATCATTGCACCTGTCGAAGTAGGTCGTTACCTCAACAAGGTCATCCCGGATAATCGTCTTGAGGTGATAGAAAACGTGGGGCATTGCCCGCACCTGAGTGCTCCTGATCTATGCATCAATTCGATCCAAAGCTTCATTGCAAGCGTTCAGGGTCGAATTGCTCATGGCGGCTAATGACGACCCAGTCCCTGATGCCGACTTGCTTTACGAGCACGCTCCCTGCGCCCTCATTATCACCAGCAAGGCCGGTTTAATCCTTCGCGCAAATGCCACCTTCTGCGAATGGTTGGGATACTCCAAAGATCAGTTGGTTGGCCGACGTAAACTACAAGAGTTGCTGACTGTCGGAGGACGGATTTTCCATCAAACTCACTGGATGCCTTTGCTTGAGATGCAGCGTTCCATCTCCGAGGTAAAGCTTGAGTTTGCGACGTCTGAGGGTAAAAAATTACCGATGATTCTCAATGCAACAAGGCGGGAACACCTTGGCGGCATTTTCGATGAGGTTTGCGCGTTTGTAGTGATCGAGAGGCATAGATTCGAGCAGGAAGTGCTGATTTCCAAACGGCAAGCTGAGGAATCGCTCGAAGCTCACCTAGCTCTTCAGCGGGATTTGTCGGTTGCCGATGCAAGGCTGCGAGTTGCTCTAGAGTCGGCCAAGATGCACGTTTGGGACGTCGACCCGGTGACACTTGAGCGTCGTTACGATAACAGCGTCGCGCAATTGCTCGGTTACCCGTCAAACCAAGATGTTTCAGCGTCAGTTTACTCAGACCTGATAGACCCTAATGACCTTCCAAGAGAGGCCGAGTTATTTTCGGCGGCTCTCGGATCGGTAGCTCAGGAGTATCGCTGCATTTATAGATTGAACGGCGTTGACGGCGTTCAGCGCACGGTACTCTCCACTGGGCGTGCGGCATTCGACCCAAACAACAAGCTCGTTCAGTTTGTCGGTATCCTTCATGACATTACAGACGTAAAACGGGAGCAGGCAGCAGCAGAAGACCGTGCTCTATTCTCTGAGCAAATGATTGGGATAGTGAGTCACGATCTGCGTAATCCCCTATCGGTGATCTCAATGGCCACCGAGGTGCTTGAGCGGAATGATCTGTCCCCCAGGCAGCTGAAATTGGTTCGGCACACTCAGGAAGCGGCGCAAAGGGCACGCAGGCTTATCAACGATTTGTTGGATTTCACGCAGGCCAGAATAGGACGCGGTATTGGGGTAACAAAAACGACTATCGACCTACACCTGCTGATCGCTGCGGCTGTCGAGCAGCTTCGAATCGTTTATCCCAAACGAGAGCTTCTGCATTCAATCAATGGCCAGGGTCTATGCATGGCTGACAGCGATAGGCTTACGCAGCTTGCAGGTAACCTTATTTCCAATGCTGTTACATACGGAGCGGTGGATCGCCCGGTGACAGTAACCTCCTCCATTACGGAGCAAGGTTTCGAGCTGGTGGTGCACAACTGGGGTATACCGATTCCTCCAGACTTCCTCGCCACGGTCTTCAGTCCGATGACTCGTGGCGTCAATCTTGCGCAAGATAGTCGCAGCGTTGGATTGGGGCTTTTCATTGTCCGCGAAATCGTGAAGGCACACGGCGGCACGGTTTCGGTTAGCTCAACAATTGAAAGTGGGACAGAATTCAAGGCTACTTTTCCGTTAAAGTAAGCCTGTGATCCCTGTTAAAAAACACTTTCGCCAGATGCAAAAAGCCCTGCGCGGGCTGGGCATTGACGGCTGTTAAGCTCCGATGCGAGAAAGCGCTGGAGCGTTCCAGCAAAGTCCGTCGGACAGACCCTTTTCTTTTTGCCCTGCGCAAATCCCCCCCCCCCGCGTCCCGCCGACCGACGATCACACGCGCATCCTGATCCGCTACAACTCGTTACCCACCAACGCATCACGCTCAACTTTATAAAAAACGGTCTCTTGGGTGCGCCCGGCGACATCCTTCGTCGCGGAATGCGACAACCTCCCGCCGATTTTCTGCATGGCCCGTTGTGAGCGAATGTTCTGAGCGCCGATATGGAACCATACCGTGTCGACCCAGCGAAATGCGTGGTCGAGCATCAGGCGCTTGAGTTCCCCATTCGCCGCGCCGCCCCATTTTTCGCGGGCTAAAAAGGTGTACCCAATCGCAACCTCACGTTTTTCTTCACTGAAGTCGTAGTACCGAGAACTGCCTATCACCGCATGGCTGGCACAGTCGATCACCACCACAACGCTCTGCGACGTTAATGCCTCGTCGAACCACTCACGAAATACCGGCGCCTGATAGCGGGTTGGGCTCGGGTGCTGAGCCCAGAGCAAAGGATCGGCGGCGACGCGGTACAGGGCTTCGAAATCTGCGCTGTCCAACGGGCGCAACTCAAGCGTGTGCCCGACGATGGACGGCGGAATGGGCAGCGATTGCATCGATGTTTCTCCATAAATTCGATGTGGGCGGGTCGTGACGCGTAGGCCGTTAGCATCGCGATAACCAGCCTGTTTGCGCCAGAGCGATGAGCAGCCAGGCAAACATCACTCAGGCTTGAACACTCAAAAAACCATAATAGATTTTATGTAGAATCTATTTGATAGATGTTTTCAGTCATGCCTCTTCATTCTCGCTTAAGAAATTCCTCAACGAACACGACCCAAGCGTCGTGCTTGACCTACGATTAAAGGCCTGATGAGGCCGAGGTGATGCAATGAGTTTGAAAGACAACATTATCGGGCAACTGGGCTTCGGCACGGCGCCGCTGAGCAACATGTTCCGCGCCATTGACGAAGACGAGGCGGCCGCTAACGTCGCTGCCGCCTGGGCTCAAGGCATCCGTTTCTTTGACACAGCGCCGCTGTATGGCGCCGGCTTGTCCGAGACTCGCCTTGGCAAACAGCCCCGCGTATCCGGCGGTTGCCGCACACCGTTTGAAGGGTACGACCTACAGCGTCGCCCTGGTTGAAGGCAGTAACGAATAAACCCTATTGATCGGAGAGCGACCATGCACCCGCATAAAACCGCAATTGTGTTGATTGAATACCAGAACGACTTCACCACCCCCGGCGGAGTGTTCCATGACGCCGTGAAAGACGTCATGCACACCACCAACATGCTGGCAAACACCGCCACCACGATTGAGCAGGCACGCAAGCTGGGCGTGAAGATCATCCACTTACCGATCCAATTTGCCGACGGCTACCCTGAGCTGACCACACGCTCCTACGGCATTCTCAAGGGCGTCGCCGACGGCAACGCCTTTCGCGCCGGCACCTGGGGCGCCGAGATCAGCGACGCGCTGACGCACGAAGCCGCTGACATCGTGATCGAAGGCAAACGCGGGCTGGACGGGTTCGCCACCACCGGCCTGGATTTGGTCCTGCGCAACAATGGCATCCAGAACCTGGTCGTCGCAGGCTTCCTGACCAACTGCTGCGTCGAAGGCACGGTTCGATCAGGGTACGAGAAAGGCTATGACGTGGTGACCTTGACCGATTGCACCGCGACGTTCAGTGAAGAACAACAGCGCGCAGCCGAGCAGTTTACCTTGCCGATGTTTTCGCAAACGCTGCAACACACAGCGTTTCTGCAGGCGCTGAACGCCGAATGAAAAAAGGGGCGACTCAGACTGAGTCGCCCCTTTTTAGTGCCCCGGTCACTCGGTCGGCGCGTACTGCATTTCACCGTTACCAAACGACCAGTCTTCGCGCTTCACGTCCACCAGGCTGATCCACACGTCTTCCTTGCGCAACCCGGTCCTGGCGTGAATGCCTTCGGCGATGAATGCATAAAAGGCCTTTTTCACGTCAATGCTGCGCCCGGCGTTCCAGGTCACCTGGATAAACACAATCCTGGGCGTGTAGCTGATCCCCAGATAACCGGCCGCCGGGTACACCAGTTCATCCTTGGCATGACGGTTGATGATCTGGAATTTATCGTGCTCAGGCACGTTAGCAACGCTGGTCATCGCCGCGTACACCACCTCGCTGATGGCCGTCACGGTGTCGGTAGAGGTGTCGGCGGCGAGGTCAATTCGGACTAAAGGCATGAACATATCCTTAACAGGGTGAGCGGCCATCCGCACCGACGGCCAGTGGTACAACGCTAGTCGCCACCACAAGATTCATCAAGCGCATAATTTTCCAAAAGATGATGAGTATTTCGCATGCCACTTCAAGAATTGAAGGCCTTCGTCACCGTGGTCGACAGCGCGTCACTGACCAAGGCAGCGCAAACCCTTTGCCTGACGCAGTCCGCGGTTTCTCGTCGCATTCAGCACTTGGAAGAAACCTTGGGCGAAGCATTGTCACGCACTGCAGTTCCGAGCTCGAACAACGCCTGCTCCTCGGCGAACGGGATGCGGCCACGCTGATGCTGCCCGCCGCCAATAGCCCGCCCGCCTCGCTGCAAGCGCAACGGATCACCACACTCGACATTCAGGTGGTACAGAGCAAGTGCACACCACTGCTGGCCCAAGGCATTGCCGACGGCTTGCGCCAGCGAGACGCAGAGGATGCGGCGCTGCGCAAGACTCACGCTCGAACGCCGCGTTAAGGCCGCACTCAAACCATCGGCGAATGACTGACGACCCGCAGCGCCAGGCCCTCGTAGGCATCCAGCGTGATCGTAAATTCACCCTCGGCAGTGAGGTCGCCCTCAACCCGTTCATTGATGATGTCCACCACCGGCCCCGGCGCGATATTGGGCAGGTGCAGGGTTTCGGTGATCGCGCTGTTGCTAAAGTTGAGCGCGGTAATCTGCGTGCCCTTCCCGGCCGGCAACTCGTGGACCATGATCAGCAAGCCGGGATGCTCGACGTCCGGCACCAGAATCTGCCGGCTGGCGGCGATGCCATAGGCACTGCGCACCGCGAGGATTTTTTGCAGCTGCGAGGCAAACGACTGCGGGTCCTGCAACTGCTGGTTAAGGCTGCCATACAAGGCTTTGGAGCGCGGCATTTGCCCCGCCGACAGCTCGGCCTCGGGGTTCAGGTCCACCAGGTCGTAAGCGCCGCGATGCACCCAGCGGGTATCGCCGTCGGCCATCAAATGCGCGACTTCATCGGCCGCCAACGGCAGTGCGCCAACCAGGTCCCAACCCGACAAGGCAAACACCCCAGGCTGCATGGCGTTGTACATCACCAACAACAAATGGATCTGCCGGATCTGCTCGATATCGGCCGGCGTAATCGCCTCCAGGTCACGAATACCCAGCGCTGCAGTGATGATGCTGGCGGTGGTGCAGGACACGCCGTTGGTGACGAATTTGAGGTTATACGGCGCATGTTCGCCGGTCAGGCGTTCGTACATCTGTTCGCGGATATGCTCACGCAAAATGTTGCCGGGGAAAGTCTGGCCCTGGTAGAGGTAATTGTCGTGGGCGTGCAAGGTCCAGAAATGCACCAGCTCCAGGGTCAGTTCATCGTGGTTTTGCAATGCATGAATCAGGGAGCCTGGGTCGATGCCCTGGCTGTGCATTTCGCGCAGCATCAGGCGCAGAAACTCGGTGTCGCCCATCAGCAACGCATGCTGATACGCCGGGCGCGTGATGAAGTCATAGGACAGGTCCGCGCCGCCGTGTGACATCGAGGCGATGTCATCCACCGTCAGGTTAAGCTCCTGAAAGCTGAACCCACCGGCCTTGCGAATCGCGCCGCCGAGCAACTGGTTGCCGGTAATCGACAGCGGATGGCTCTCCGACCAGGCACCGCCCTCGAGCTTGCGCTCCACCCCCAGAAAGCCGTTGGCATCCAGGCGCAGGATCTTGGCGCCCATCACGTCAATCGCATGCAGGGCGTCGCCGATGATCATTTGCTGCGCGGCGAACGAAGGGTCCAGCCAGTTCAGCGATGGCTGGCCTTCCTTGAAGTAATGCAGGTAGACCCAACGGCGCGGCTTGCCATCCACGCCGACCACCACCGGGGTAGCGCTCCAGTCGGTTTCCTTCACGCCGGGCTCAAAGAAAATCACCCGCTGCAACTGGCCGACGATGTAATGCTTGTCGCGCAGCGCATCCACCTGCACCGGGCTGAGGTTCTGCGCGTCCCGGCCTTCGGCGACATCGGGCAACATCGGCCAGTCTTCTTCGCGGATTTCCACCATGTGGTAGAGCCCGGGATAGTCCTCGTACGCCATCTCGGCCAGGCGAAAATCCGCGCCCTTGCCGGTGTGGGATGGGATCACGTCGTCGATGATCACCGCATTGTGCGCAGCGGCCATGCGCGTCAGCGCCTGCAGCTGCGCCTCGGTGCCCAGCTGCGGGTCGATTTCAAAACTGATGCGGTCAAAGTTGCCGTCGATGGTCGGTGTATGCCGCGTGCCAGAGAGCCCGCCGGATTTTTTCAGTGGGCCGTTGTGAATGCCCTGGATGCCGATCTTCGACAACGCGTGCCACAGGCTTTCATCTCCCAGCGCCTCCAGCACCGTGCCGTTTTCACGGGTCACGATCGAGGCCGGGTAGGCGGTAAACCACACCGACGACAAGGCTGAAGCATCACGCGGCCGGGTATGCGCATACGGCTGCTGCCACAATCGCCCTTGCCCCGAATAGAGCTTGGCGCGCTGGCGCGCCGCGTGCAGCATCGATTGCTCAACCAGCCAGTTCACATGATCGTTGTCCGCCGCCGTCATAAGCCCGTTACCTGTGTGCGTGAAAAAGTTATCTGTAAGCATAGGAGCCGCCACGGGTGCGATTCGTTGCATTGCAATTTGCACTGTACGTGCAGCGCAGTTCGTAGGCGTTGAATCGCACACTCGACTCGCCGGGCGCATGAGCAAATCACGCGGCGTCATTTGTGGCCACCGGGAACCGCCATCTAGTCGCTCGCCGCGTGCGCGCTGGCAACAGCGCGGGCGCTGCTCGCGGCGAAGCTCAATGGCTCAGGTCTCACGCACGGCCTTGCGTCGCCTGCCGATACTGCCTCGGTGTAAACCCGGTCAACGCCCTGAACTGGCGGGTGAACGCGCTGTGGTCGGTGTAGCCGCATTGCAGCGCGACCTCGGTGATCGGCAGTTCGCTATGCAGCAGCCGGTGCGCGTGCTCCAGGCGCACTTTCTGGATCATCTGCCGTGGCGTCAGGTGGAAAACGCGTTTGCAGTAGCGCTCCAGCTGCGCCACGGAAATGCCGGCAATGCGCGTTAGTTCACCGAGGCTGACGCGCCGGTTGAAATGCGTGCGGATGTGCGCGTCGACAGCGGCCAGGCGCTGGTACGCCGGGTGCGTTTCGCTGGCTGACTGCAGGTCGACGGAGATGCCTGCCAGGCCGATGATCTGGTTTACATCGCTGTACAGCGGCCATTTATGCGTCAGGCACCAGCCGGGTTCGCGCGTGCCATAGAGGTGCAGTTCCAGCTGGTCTTCAAGCACAAACCCCTGTTCCAGCACGCGCCGATCCTGTTCGGTATAGCCCGGCCCCAGTTGCGCGGGGAACACCTGCGCACTGGTCTTGCCCAGCAGCGGTTGCAGCTGCTTGAGCCCGCAGCGCTGCACCAGCGTGTGGTTGGCGAGCACGTAACGCGCCTCGATGTCCTTGATAAAGATCGCGGCGTTGGGGATCACGTCGAGCATCGGCAACAGCTGCGCCACCCCGGCCAATAGCTGCTGCATGTCGTGGGGACGATTGGCCTGAAAAAGGCTCGCAAATGCGCTCGGCAGCATGAACTGGACTCCCCTGTTTTCGAGCAGATTGCCCCATGCCGAAGTGACTGTCGAGCGCGGCAAACTGTGCCGAATTCGTCATCCACACAGGCGCAAAACATCAATCGCCACGCCCTTGATGCGTTCAGGATAACGCCACTACCTGCCTATCCAATAACTCACAAGAAGGCGCCGCCATGTCTGCTCAAGGCAAGTTCAAGAAACAACTTTCACTGATGGACCTGACCTTTATCGGGCTGGGCGCCATCTTCGGTTCGGGCTGGCTGTTTGCGGCCAGTCACGTCTCGGCCATCGCCGGGCCGGCGGGGATTTTTTCCTGGCTGATCGGCGGTTTCGCCGTGCTGCTGCTGGGCATCGTCTATTGCGAACTCGGCGCCGCCCTGCCCCGTGCCGGTGGCGTGGTGCGTTACCCGGTGTATTCTCACGGCCCGCTGTTGGGCTACCTGATGGGCTTTATCACGCTGATTGCGTTTTCAAGCCTGGTGGCGATTGAAGTGGTCGCTTCGCGCCAATACGCCGCGGCCTGGTTTCCCGAACTGACCAAGGCCGGCTCCAGCGACCCCACCACCCTGGGCTGGCTGATGCAATTGGCGCTGTTGTGCCTGTTCTTTGTCCTTAACTACCGCAGTGTGAAGACCTTCGCCATCGCCAATAACCTGGTGAGCGTGTTCAAGTTCATCGTGCCGCTGCTGGTGATTGGCGTGCTGTTCACCTTCTTCAAACCGGCGAACTTCCAGGCGCAGGGTTTTGCCCCGTTCGGCCTGTCGGGCATCGAGATGGCGGTGTCGGCCGGCGGCGTGATTTTTGCCTATCTGGGCCTGACGCCGATCATCTCGGTGGCCAGTGAAGTGAAGAACCCGCAACGCACCATTCCCATCGCGTTGATCCTCTCCGTGCTGCTCTCGACGGCCATCTATGTGCTGCTGCAAACCGCGTTCCTCGGCGGCGTGCCGACCGAGATGCTCGCCAATGGTTGGGCGGGAATCAGCAAGGAACTCGCGCTGCCTTATCGCGATATCGCCCTGGCGCTGGGTGTGGGCTGGCTGGCGTACCTGGTGGTGGCGGACGCGGTGATCTCGCCCAGCGGCTGCGGCAATATCTACATGAATGCCACGCCGCGCGTGGTGTATGGCTGGGCGCAGACCGGCACGTTCTTCAAGATCTTCACGCGCATTGATGAGAAATCCGGCATCCCGCGCCCGGCGCTGTGGCTGACCTTTGGCCTGTCGGTGTTCTGGACCCTGCCGTTCCCCTCCTGGGAAGCGCTGATCAATGTGGTGTCGGCCGCGCTGATCCTAAGCTACGCCGTCGCCCCGGTGACCGTCGCCGCGCTGCGCCGCAATGCACCGGGCATGCCACGGCCGTTTCGGGTCAAGGGCATGGCGGTACTCGGCCCGCTGTCGTTCATCATCGCCGCGCTGATTGTGTACTGGTCTGGCTGGAGCACCGTGTCATGGCTGCTCGGCCTGCAAATCCTCATGTTCGGGGTGTACCTGCTGTGCGCACGCTGGGTGCCGACCGCACACCTGAACATCAAGCAGCAAGTGCGCTCATCGGCGTGGTTGATCGGCTTCTACGCGGTGACCCTCCTGCTCTCCAAACTCGGCAGTTTTGGTGGCCTCGGCGTGCTCAGCCACCCGTTTGACACGCTGATCGTCGCGGCCTGCGCCTTGGGCATTTATTACTGGGGCGCGGCCACCGGCGTGCCTGCCCACCTCGTGCGCCTGGAACACGAAGACGACGAAAGCGAAGTCGCCAACGAGCCCCGGCACAGCACGCTTTTGTCCCCGGCCACCCACTGAATGGAGCATTTTATGAAACGGTTGCACGTGATCGACTCCCATACCGGCGGCGAACCCACGCGCCTGGTGCTGGACGGCTTTCCCACGCTGACAGGCAGCAGCATCGCCGAGCAACTGGAGAACTTGCGCACCGAGCACGACCTGTGGCGCCGCGCCTGCCTGCTGGAACCGCGCGGCAATGATGTACTGGTCGGCGCGCTGTACTGCGAGCCGGTCACTCCGGGTGCAACGTGCGGGGTGATCTTCTTCAACAACACCGGCTACCTCGGCATGTGTGGCCACGGCACCATCGGGCTGGTCGCCTCGTTGCACCACTTGGGGCGCATCGATCCCGGCGTGCACAGCATCGACACGCCGGTCGGCCCTGTAACGGCCACCCTGCACGAAGACGGCGCCGTGACCCTGCGCAACGTGCCCGCCTATCGCCATCGTCACCACGTGGCGGTGGACGTGCCAGGCCATGGTGTGGTCCACGGCGACATTGCCTGGGGCGGCAACTGGTTTTTCCTGGTCTCGCAGCACGGGCAAACGCTGGAGATGGGCAACGTCGACGCCCTCACCGACTACACCTGGACGATGCTCAAGGCCTTGGAAAACCAAGGCATCCACGGCGCCGATGGCGCGCTGATCGACCATGTCGAACTGTTCGCAGACGACGCCAACGCCGACAGCCGCAACTTCGTGATGTGCCCCGGCAAAGCCTACGACCGTTCGCCGTGCGGCACCGGGACCAGCGCCAAGCTCGCGTGCCTGGCCGCCGACGGCAAGCTCGCGCCCGGTGCGACCTGGGTGCAAGCCAGCATCACCGGCAGCCAATTCGAAGGCCGCTATGAATGGGACGGCGAGCGCGTACGCCCGTTTATCACCGGCCGCGCCTACATGACCGCCGACAGCACCCTGCTGATCGACGCGCAGGACCCTTTCGCCTGGGGCATCTGAGCCCCGATTTTTTACTGAACGCTGCAAGGAGTTAAAACAATGAGCGACAACATTTTCACCGGTTGCATCCCCGCGCTGATGACCCCGTGCACGCGTGAGCGCACGCCGGACTTCGACGCCCTGGTGGCCAAGGGGCGCGAGCTGATCGATATCGGCATGAGCGCCGTGGTGTACTGCGGCTCCATGGGTGACTGGCCGTTGCTCACCGAGGCCCAGCGCCAGGAAGGTGTGGCGCGCTTGGTGGCTGCCGGTGTGCCGACCATTGTCGGCACGGGTGCGGTGAACAGCCGTGAGGCCGTGGCCCACGCAGCGCACGCGGCCAACGTCGGTGCCCATGGCCTGATGGTGATCCCGCGCGTGTTGTCACGCGGTGCGTCGGCTACCGCGCAAAAGGCGCACTTCTCGGCCATCCTCAATGCCGCGCCAAACCTGCCGGCGGTGATCTACAACAGCCCGTACTACGGTTTTGCCACCCGCGCCGACCTGTTCTTCGAACTGCGCCGCGAACACCCCAACCTCATCGGTTTCAAGGAATTCGGCGGCGCTGCCGACCTGCGTTACGCGGCTGAAAACATCACCTCCCAGGACGATAACGTGACCCTGATGGTCGGCGTCGACACCCAGGTGGTGCACGGTTTCGTCAACTGCAACGCCACCGGCGCCATCACCGGCATCGGCAATGCGCTGCCACGCGAAGTGCTGCAACTGGTGGCCCTGAGCAAGCAAGCCGCCAAAGGTGACGCCAAGGCGCGGCGCCTGGCCCGCGAACTGGAAGCGGCGCTGGGCGTGCTGTCCTCCTTCGACGAAGGCTGCGACCTGGTGCTGTATTACAAGCATTTGATGGTGCTTAACGGTGACCAGGGTTACGCCCTGCACTTCAACGACACCGACGTGCTCAGTGATGCGCAGCGGCGTTATGCCGAGCACCAGTACGCGCTGTTCCGCCAGTGGTACGCCAACTGGTCGGCCGAACAGAACCTCGCCTGAGCCCTTGCGCGCCGCTGTGTTTCTCACAGCGGCCAACCCTCATTTTTCCAGGACGACCCCATGACTCTGACGGGCAAGATGCTGATCGGTCAGCAAGCAATTTCCGGCCATCGCGAAGCGATTCGGGCCATCAATCCCGCCACCGACGCGCCACTGGAGCCGGCTTACGCCGGCGGCAGTCGTGAGCATGTCGAGCAGGCGTGCGCCCTGGCGTGGGCTGCGTTCGACACCTATCGCGAAACCTCGCTGGCCGAGCGCGCCGGCTTTCTGGACGTCATTGCCGACACTATCGAAGCCCTTGGCGATGAGTTGATTGAACGCGCCATGGCCGAAACGGGCCTGCCGCGCCCGCGCATCCAGGGCGAACGAGGCCGCACCTGCGCGCAGTTGCGTAGCTTTGCGCGCACGGTGCGCGCTGGTGAATGGCTGGGCGTGCGTGTCGACACCGCGCAGCCCGAGCGCCAGCCGTTGCCACGTCCAGACTTGCGTCAACGGCAGGTGCCACTGGGACCGGTGGCCGTGTTTGGCGCGAGCAATTTCCCCTTGGCGTTCTCGGTGGCGGGCGGTGATACCGCATCGGCCCTGGCGGCCGGCTGCCCGGTGGTCGTCAAGGCACACGGTGCCCATCCCGGCACCAGTGAACTGGTCGGACGCGCGGTGGCCCAGGCGGTGAAGGCCTGTGGTTTGCCCGACGGGGTGTTTTCACTGCTTTACGGCGCAGGCACGGACATCGGCGTGGCGCTGGTCGCCGACCCGCGCATCAAGGCCTTGGGCTTTACCGGTTCGCGCAACGCTGGTATCGCGTTGACCCAGGCGGCGCAGGCGCGGCCGGAGCCGATCCCGGTGTATGCCGAGATGAGTTCGATCAACCCGGTGTATCTGTTTCCTGCCGCGTTGCAGGCACGTGGCGAAGCGTTGGCGCGGGGTTTTGTCGCGTCGTTGACTCAGGGCGCCGGGCAATTTTGTACCAACCCTGGGTTGGTGATTGCCGTCGCAGGCAGCGCACTGGATGCTTTCATCGCCAGCGCAACGCAGTTGCTGCGCGGTTGCGCGGCCCAAACCATGCTGACGCCGGGTATTTTCCGCGCTTACCAAAGCGGCGTGAGTACGCTGGCCGAACATGCCCGGATTGCAGCAACAGGTCAGGCGGCCGACGGCCCCAACCAGGCTCAGGCGCACCTGTTCGTCGCCCCGGCCCACGACTTTTTGCGCAATCAGCACCTGCAAGCAGAAGTCTTCGGCGCCGCATCGCTGGTGGTGGTGTGCGCCAGCGAAGATGAAGTCCGCCAGGTCTCGGAACACTTGGAAGGCCAACTGACGGCCACACTCCACCTGGACGATGCGGACGTGGCACGTGCCAAAGCCTTGCTGCCGGTGCTTGAACGCAAGGCCGGGCGCCTGCTGGTCAACGGCTGGCCCACGGGTGTGGAGGTGTGTGACGCCATGGTCCACGGCGGGCCCTTCCCTGCCACCTCGGACTCACGCAGCACCTCGGTGGGCACAGCGGCGATCCTGCGGTTTTTGCGCCCGGTGTGCTACCAGGACTTCCCCGATGGTTTGTTGCCTTGCGCGCTGCAACAGGGCAACCCGTTGCAGTTAAGGCGTTTGCTCGACGGTCAGAGAGAGGCCTAGGCCATGTCCGATTCCAACACTGCAGACACCGTCGTCATCGGCGCCGGGATCATCGGCGTGGCCTGCGCGTTGCAATTGTCGCGTCAAGGCCGGCGCGTGGTGGTCATCGACCCGCAGCAGCCCGGTATGGGCGCCTCCTATGGCAATGCCGGGCACTTGGCGACCGAGCAGGTGTTTCCGATTGCCGACGTGTCGATCCTCAAGCGCCTGCCGGCGATGCTGATGGACCCCATGGGCCCGCTGCGCCTGGACTGGAAATACCTGCCGCGCGCCCTGCCCTGGTTTGCGCGCCTGCTGCTGAACCTGCGCCCGGCGCGCTACCGGCGCACGGTCGCAGGTATTCGCGCGCTGAATGAAGCCAGCCTGGCGGCGTGGCAACGCTTGTTGCAGAGCATCGACCGGCCACAGTTGTTGCGTCCAGACGGTTCCTTGCTGGTGTTTGAGCGCGCCGCGTCAGCTGAGGCGATCGATGCATTGCGCCTGCGCATGCAGCAGCAGAACGTGGCGGTGGAATTCTGGCCAGGCGATGCGATACGCCAGGTGGCGCCGCAACTGAGCGAGGCTATCCGAGGCGGCCTGTTTTTCCCCGCCACCGGGCATTTTATTGACCCGTACACCGTGGTCTGCGCACTGGTGAGCGCCGCCCAGGCCAGTGGCGTGCAGTTTGTGCAGCAGCGCGTGCTGGATGGGCGGCTGGAAGGCGCTGGCGTGTCGCTGATGACCGATCAAGGCGTCGTCACCGCGCGCCAGGTGCTGATCGCCTGCGGTGCTCACTCGGCCAGACTCACCGCGGCACTCACGGGTAAAACAGTGCCGTTGGATACGGAGCGCGGCTATCACTTGATGCTGCCAAGGGAGCAGCACCGCCTGCCGTTTGCCGTCACCTCGTTTGAGCGCAAGTTCATCATGACGCCCATGACCGATGGCTTGCGCTTGGCCGGCACCGTCGAGTTCGCAGGGCTCGAGCGCCCGGCGAATATGCAGCGTGCCTGGCAATTGCACCGGCTGAGCCAAGGGCTGTTCCGTGAGGACCTGAACGCGCAGGACGCGACCGCCTGGATGGGGTTTCGCCCTTCCCTGCCCGACTCATTGCCGATCATTGATCGGCTGTGCGACGGCAAGGTGTTGCTTGCGTTCGGGCACCAGCATTTGGGCTTGACGCAGGCGGCGGTGACGGCGGAGATCGTCGCGCAACTGGCCGCCGCACAACCCTCGCTGTCCGGGCTGCCCACGCTTGCGCCCTATCGACTGGGGCGATTCTGAGCAACGCTCCCGGGTGCCGGCCTCAGTGGCCGGCCCTGGAGGCGTCTGATAAGGCATCCGCCATCTGCTGAATCTCCTCGCGCATCCATAATTTTTCCAGCCAGCCGGCGGGGATGCCTTGGACGCCATAGTAGGCGCCCGCCAACTGGCCCACGATGGCGGCCGTGGTGTCCGCATCGTCACCCAGGTTTGCAGCGGCGAGCACGGCATCGGCAAAGCTGTCGGTGTGGTGGAAGCACCAGAACGCGGCTTCCAGCGAGGCAACCGAATAGCCGGAACCGGCAATCTCGCCACGCGCCTTGTTACGGTATTCGCCGGCAGCGATAGCCAGCACTTTGGGCGCCGTCAGCGCACTGTCCGAGACGCGCAACACCTCGTCTTTGAGCATGCCGCTCAAGGCCTTGCAAAGCGCCTGCGCGAGCACCACACAACACTCGATGGCCTCTGGAGCCGCGTGGGTTGTGCGTGAACTGTCGATGGCAAAGGTGCGCACACGTTGCAGGTCCGGGAAGAAGAACAACACCACAGGCGCGAGACGCATCATCGAGCCATTGCCGGCCGAATACGGGTGTGTAGAACCGGCAAATGGGTCGCCATGCTGCTGGAAAGCCGCCAAGGCCTCGCGCACGGTCATGCCGATATCAAAGCAGTCTCCCGTGGCACTCAAATAGCCCCATTGCCACCAGTTCAGGTAACGGCCCATCTGATCCTTCGCATCAAAGCCGCCCTTGCTCAGCAGGCTTTCGGCCAGGCACAGGGCCATCGATGTGTCGTCCGTCCACTGGCCAGGCTTCAGGCTGAACGGCCCGCCTCCGACCATGTCCGTCACGGCGGCAAATGTGCCGCGGGGCATGAACTCAACCGTGGTGCCGACCGCGTCGCCACAGGCCAGCCCAAGCAGGCTGCCACGGTAGCGGTCTGACAGTGTTATAGGCATCGGTACTCCTTGATAAAACGTCGTCCAGATAGACAATCAACGCGCGCAGACTACTTGACCAGCCGCTTCTCCTTGGAGGGGCGATAGCCGAAATACGCGCTGTAACATTTGCTGAAATGGCTCGGCGAGACAAAACCGCACGCCACCAGCACGTCCACTTGGGACAGTTCGGTGTGCTGCAACAAGCGCCGCGCCTCGGTGACCCGCAGTTCCATGTAATAGCGCTGCGGCGTGGTGCCCAATTGTTCCTTGAACAGCCGCTCCAGCTGACGGCGTGAACGACCGGCGTAGACGGCCAACTGGTCGAGTTCCAGCGGTTCTTCAAGGTTGGCGTCCATCAGCTTTACCACCTCACGCAGCGGCGCACTGACGCAGACATTTTCCGTGGGTTTGATGCGTCGGTAACGCGACTCCTCAAACGCCAGAATGTCTTCAATGCCCTCGACCAGCGCCTTGCCGTGCAGACCCTTGATCCAGTCCAGGGCCATGTGAAACGCGCCTGAGGGGCTGGAGGCCGTCAGGCGGTCACGGTCGATCACATAGGGCTCGCTGGTCACTTGGGCGGCCTTGGAGACCTCCGCCAGCGCCGGGCGATGTTCCGGGTGGATGGCGCAGCGATAGCCCTGCAGCAGTCCGGCGCGGCCGAGAAACCAGGCGCCGTTCCACAACCCGGCAAGGGCGACAGCCTGTTCGGCGGCGCTGCGTAACAGCTGGCTGAATTCGTCATCGGCCTTGAGTTCGGTACGAAAGCCGCCGCACACCACCAACAGGTCCAACTGCGGCAATGCCGACACGTCCAGGCGCGCATCGGGACGGATCACCAGGCCCAGGTCGCTGATCACCTCGCCGTCGCCGCAACCAAACGTACGGGTGGCAAACAGTTCGGGACGCAGCAGGTTGGCGGTGATCAGCGTGTCGAGGGTCTGGGTGAATGCGGGCAGGGAGAAGTGTTCGAGCAGCAGGAAGCCCACACGGGTAACCGGCGGCCGCTGCTGGGGGGAGTCATTCAGGTAGCGCAGGTTCTTGCCTTGCATGCCACCGCTGAATTGGCGTCTTTCCATCGAGGGTTGGCCCACGCTTATTGTTGATGCAGTGGGCGCTATCTTAGGGGCAAATGCAGGCGCTGTCCCTCGGCATTCCCCAGGCGTGGTGCCTGGGCGTGCGGTTGCCCCGGCGGCGCTGTTGAACGCCAGCCGCGTGCCTGATCTTTAGAAACCCGCCCGCCTTCCAGGCCAGCTGCCGGGCAGTTGCGGGGCCATCTGATACGGTTTTTTCTTTGCTATCTGCGTCTGTATCGAAAACGCCTCGAGGCGGACAATGGCGCCAATCCGACATTCCTGTCGCTCCCTTCCCTTCGGAGGCCTTATGACCAAGATGGCACTTTTCCTGTTCGGCTTTTTGGTGTTGACCATCGGCATCGGCTTGCTGGCGACCATCTCGCCCGTGTGACTGCGTCACCGTCTCGAACTTTATCAACTCGCAAAGAGCATCGGGTACAGCGACACCACCAGCAGCCCGGCCATCGACACGTTGAACAGACGCAACCAACGCGGTTCACGCAGCACAGTGCGCAGGCCAGTGCCGCAAACGACCCAGACACACACGCTGGGCAAGTTGACCACCGCAAACACCAGGACAATCACCAGCACGTTGGTCACATAACCCTCGGCCGGCGTGTAGGTGGTGATCGCCCCTAACGCCATGATCCACGCCTTGGGATTGACCCATTGAAACGCCGCCGCCCCGAGGAAGGTCATGGGTTTGGCGTGTTCGTTGTCGCTCTCGGACATGCCGCCGGAGGTTGCAATCTTCCACGCCAAGTACAACAAGTAAGCCGCGCCCACATACCGCAACAGGGTGTAGGCCCACGGAAATACCTTGAACACTTCGCCCAGACCGAGCCCCACCGAAATCACCAACAGCATAAAGCCGATGCTGATTCCCAACGCGTGGGGCATCGACCGGCGAAACCCGAAGTTCACACCCGAGGCCAGCAGCATCGTGTTGTTGGGGCCGGGTGTGATCGAGGACACGAAGGCAAACAGCACGAAGGCTGAGAGCAGGCTGGTAGACATGAACATGGCGCGGCATCCAGACGGCGGTGGTTGCCTGCGACAGTAATCGGTTGCAGCCCTGGCTGCCCCGTACAGCTAGGGTCGGATCGAGGAATACACTTTGGCGTTGTCGAGAAACTCGCGGGGGATAGGTCCACCAGATCCACACGGCCACGCTGGCAAGTACGCCGACGATCACAAGCATCAAGGTTTCTCCGGCAGTGGCGAGTGGAATGCTTTCACTGACCGGTATAGTTGCTCACGCTGCTTGAATCTGCGCTGAACGCATCAAAAAAGGCCAAACCATGAGTGTCGGCACAGCGCCGTGATTGAGTTGCGGGTATTGAGTGACACTCACCGCCGGTCAGGCAGAAAACGGTCCCCACTGACGCGCCGGGAACCGTTTTGGGCGTGGCTGACAACCTGCGGTCTCAGTTCTGCGGCCGTTGTTTGGTCGAGTCCAGTTCGGCTTTTTTAGCGGTGGAAATTTCAGTGATCTGCGCAGACTTGGCGATGGCCATGTCAAACGTGTCCTGCATTGTGGCGATGGCATCGGTCGCCGTGCCCTTCAGCCCGCCATTGGCCGCCCAGTCGAAGTTCCACACGCCGGACAGGTTGTCGGCGCCGGCCACGTCGTGGGTTTCGATGGCGGTGAATACATCCGGGTGTTTTTCCATGTACTTGGCAGCGTCGGAAACGTTCGCTGGCACCTTGCCCGAGGCATTGCTGGCCAGTTGCGACAGCTCCTGCTTGGTGATGGCCGACTTGCCCGTCTGGCGCATGTAATCGGCAATGACCTTGCTGGACTTGGCAATGTTCAACTTGTCGTCGAAAGACGATGGCGAGGACTTTGGCGTGTTCGACCCGCCAGACGCGGGCGTTACGGTAGTAGACATCGGCGCTGCTCCCTCAATGGAACGAATGAAATCGTCGTGCTGACGATACCCCGATGCGGACGTTAGCATGGGCAAAGGGCCATTCCCCATGCTTCACAACATTTCACAACGGCTGGCCGATTTTCGCAGCATCTGGGCGCAGGTCATCTGCAAAAAAGCGCGGCGGCAGACCACTCGTACAGCACGTGTCGACACTGCGCAGAACCCCAATCGCCGCCGCCCTTAGTGCTGCGTTCAGCCCTGACGCACATACGCAAACATGTGCGGCACATAGTCCGCTTTGCCCAGCGGCACGCCGTTATGGCGCAGGATGTTGTAGGCGGTCATCAGGTGAAAATAGAACTGCGGCGTGGCCCAATTGACGGCGTATTCGTTGCCGGTCATTTGGAAGGCGATACCACCGGGGAGTTCGATGGCGATGGATTCATCCGCCCGACGCTCAATCACGCTGCGATCAGCGCCGGCGAGCACTGCCAGCGTTTGGTCGATCAGTGCGAGCGCCTCAGCCATCGAAGTCGGCGCCTGCAGCGTCGACAGCGGCTGCCCGCTTAGCCGCTCAACCGCCTCGCGCGCCTGGGTGCAGGCGTAGCGAACCTGAGTCGCCAGGGGGTGCATGTCGGGTGCCAGGCGTGAATCGAGAAGAACTTGCGGGTCGAAAGCCAGCGCTGCAGCGTGAGCCTCACCTTTGGCGAGCAGGCCTTTGAGCGAGTTCAGCATCTGGGCGAAGCAGGGAATGGTAACGGTATAGAGCGACATCGTTGCGTCCTTGTCTGGGGTTGAACATCACATCACGTAGCGATCACGCCGCGTTGCTTGACCAGGCCTTCGAGGGTAAACCGGGCCTGCATCAGCACCACGTCGCGCACCAGTTCCATTTCCTTCTGGTTGACCTCGGCCCACTTCAACGCCTCAAGCAGCTTGGGTTTTTGCACCCGGAATGCCAGGCCCTGGGTGAACAGTGCCATCGAGTGAATCACGGTGCGCTCGTCCTCCACCGCAAAACCGGCCAGGCGCGCGATCAGTTGGCGGATAACCCGGCCAATGCGCGCCTTGAAGCGATCCTCAAAGGCGGTTGTCGCGCTTTCTGGACACAGGCCGGCCTGGTGGCGGTCAAGAAACGCACGCCAGGCGGTGGTTTGCGGGCTGTCCTGGATGGTGGAAACCACCGTACCGAGGATGCCCAGCGACACGTCGATCAGGGTTTTATCGTCCGAGGCCTCATCAGCCAACGCGCATTCGGCGGCCTCCACGCACGTCGCCATCTTGCGCCACAGCAGTGTGATCAAGTGCTCGACACACTCCAGATAGATGCCTTCCTTGCCGTCAAAATAATACTGAATCGCCGGGGCGTTGACGCCCGCTGCCGTGGCGATGTCGCGGGTCGACGCGCCGTCGTAGCCGCGCTCGCCAAAGACCACGACCGCCGCGTCGACAATACGCGCGCGGGTTTCTTCACCACGCTGATAACCACCCTCGGCGGCAGGTTTATGTCGTGCCATGTGCAGCTCCTTTCGAATACCGGACCAAAATATACCAGTTGACAAAAATTCGCGAAAAATGGAATTTATTCCATCTGTTATAAATCTGGAGTGACCCGATGTCCGCTGCACCTCCCTCGCCTCAGGTCATTCCTGAAGACACCGTCAACCGTCAACGCGGCAAGGCTCGACGGATACTGCTGACCATCGCCACCGTCGCACTTTTGGGTGCTGTGGGTTGGGCTGCCTGGTGGTGGCTCACCGGACGTTTCATCCAGACCACCGACGACGCCTACCTGCAAGCCGACAGCATCAGTGTGGCGCCCAAAATCAATGGCTACGTGGCCCAAGTGCTGGTCAGCGACAACCAGGACGTAAAGCGCGGCGATGTGCTGGTGCGCCTGGATGCGCGCAAATACCAGGCCGTCAGCGATGAAGCCTCGGCAACCATTGCCGCGCGCACGGCCGACTACGCCAAGGCCCAGGCCGACCTGGTGCAGCAGGACTCGACCATTGCCGAAGCGCGCGCGCAGTTGCAAGGCGCCGAGGCCGATGCAAAACACGCACAGACCGAAGTCGCGCGCTACGCCCCGCTGGCGCGTTCAGGTGCCGAGCCCGAAGAGCGCCTGGCGCAGCTGAATAACCAATTGGCCCAGGCCCGCAGCACCGTGGCGGCCAAACAGGCCGCCTTGCGCTCCAGTCAGACCCGCTATGGCACGCTTGAAGCACAACTCAAACAAGCCCAGGCGCAACTCGGCGTGGCCAAGGCCAGCGAGGCGCAGAGCCAGCTGGACGTGGATGATGCAGTGATTCGCAGCCCGCTGGACGGGCGCGTGGCCGACCGCGGCGTACGTGTCGGTCAATATGTGCAGCCCGGCACTCGCTTGCTGACAGTGGTGCCGATCAGCGCGATTTACCTGACCGTCAACTACAAGGAAACCCAGATCGGCGACATGCGCCCCGGCCAATCCGTCAGCGTGCACGTGGACGCGCTGCCAGGGCGTGATCTGCAAGGCCATATCGACAGCCTGTCTCCGGGCACCGGCGCGCAGTTCGCGCTGCTGCCGCCGTCGAATGCCACCGGCAACTTCACCAAAATCGTGCAACGCGTACCGGTGCGCATCTCGCTGGACATACCCGATGAGGTGCGCGCGGCGTTGATGCCTGGCCTGTCGGCAACCGTTGACGTCGACACCCGCACCCATGCCGCGGACGCCAATCATGGCTGAAGCGCTGATGGCCGAGGCCGCAGAAAAACCGCGCAACGCCTCGCTGACCGACTGGATCGCCGTGGCTGCCGGCGCACTCGGCGCCCTGCTGGCGACGCTGGACGTGTCGATCACCAACTCGGCGCTGCCACAGATTCAAGGGCAAATCGGCGCGACCGGCACCGAAGGCACGTGGATCGCCACGGGCTATCTGATGTCGGAAATCGTCATGATCCCCCTCGCCGCCTGGCTGACCCGGGTGTTCGGCCTGCGCCGGTTCCTGATCGGCACGGCGTTGATGTTTACTGCGTTTTCGATGTTCTGTGGCCTGTCCTCAAGCCTCGGCGCCATGATCGCCGGGCGCATCGGCCAGGGGTTCGCCGGCGGCGCGATGATTCCCACCGCGCAAACCATCGTGCGCACGCGCCTGCCGCCGCACCAGCTGGCCATCGGCACCACGATGTTTGGCATGACCGTGATCCTCGGCCCCTTGCTCGGCCCGGTCATCGGCGGCTGGCTCACGGAAAACATCAACTGGCGCTGGTGCTTCTTTCTCAATCTGCCCATCAGCATCGCCCTGATCACGCTGCTGATCACCGGCCTGCCAAGCGAGCGCATGAACCTGCAACGCTTCATCAGTGCCGACTGGTTGGGCATCCTCGGCCTGGCCATGGGCCTGAGTTCGCTGACGGTGGTGCTTGAAGAAGGCCAGCGTGAGCATTGGTTCGACTCGCTGCTGATCACGTGGCTGAGCATCGCCACGGTGATCGGCTTTTTCCTGATTGCGGTCGGGCAGTTGCGCTCGAGTACGCCGATCGTGCGACTGCAACTGGTGCTGAACAAGAGCTTTGGCAGCGTGCTGTTGATCGGTACCGCCGTGGGCGCCGGGATTTATGGCACGGCGTATCTGGTGCCGCAGTTCCTGGGCATCCTCTCGGGCTACAACGCGCAGCAGTCAGGCGCGATCATGTTGCTGTCGGGCATACCGGCGTTTTTGCTGATGCCCATTTTGCCGCGCATGCTCGGCCGTTATGACCTGCGCTGGATGGTCGGTGCCGGCCTGTTGCTGTATTGGGCCAGCTGCTTCGTCGACACCCAACTCACCACAGAGAGTGTCGGGCACGACTTTGTCTGGTCGCAGTTGTTGCGTGGTTTTGGGCAGATTCTGGTGATGATGCCGCTCAGCCAACTGTCGATGCGTTCGGTCGAGACCCGTGACGCCGGGGACGCCGCCGGGCTTTACAACATGTCGCGCAACCTGGGCGGCACCATCGGCCTGGCCTTGCTTGGCGTGTTGATGGACCGACGCAGCCATTTTCATGACGACAGGCTGCGCGAAGGCATCCAGGCCAACAGCCAGTTGGCGCAGGACCACATGGCCAGCCACACCGCCAGCTACCTCGCGCAAACCGGCGATGCATCGACGGCGCAGGTGCAGGCGTTCGCACAACTGGCCAATGACATTGCGCAACAAGCCTCGGTGATGGCCTACAACGACTCGTTTTATGTACTGGGACTCGCGATGCTGGCGTGCCTGCCCCTGATCTTCATCCTGAAAAAGCGCACGGTACAACGATGATTCCTCGCACCCTTCCCCTCTTGCTGACCATCGGCCTGTTGTCGGCTTGCACCGTCGGCCCGGATTACCACGGCGCCCCCAACGTCGCGCCAAAGACCCTGGCGGCCGGGCACCTGCCGCACGCTGACAGCGCATCGGCAAGCACTCCCGGTGTCGCGCAGTGGTGGCGAACCCTGGGCGACGCGCAATTGAACCAGCTGGTGGAGCAAGCCCTGCAAAACAGCCCGGACATTGCCACGGCCCAGGCGCGCCTCAAGCAGTCCCGCGCGAGCCTCGGCGGCGCGCAAGCCAACGCAATGCCCAAGGTCACCGGGGATGCCGCGATGCTCAAACTGCGCTCCCCGGACACCTCCGCGCTGGGTGGCAACAATGGTGGTGGCCGCGGCCCGTTGAGCCTGTACCTCGCCGGTTTCGATGCCAGCTGGGAGGCCGACCTGTTTGGCGGCACACGCCGTGCAGTCGAAGCCGCCCAAGCCGAGGCCGACGCCTCCCAAGCCCAGCTGGCTGACGCCCAAGTGCAATTGGCTGCGGAAATAGTGCAGGCCTACACCGACCTGCGCGACCAGCAAGCACGCCTGGCATTGGTCGACGCCAGCGTCGGCATCGAAAACCAGGCCCTGGACCTCACCCAGCAACGGCGCGAGCGCGGCGTGGCCTCGCAACTGCAACTGGAGCAGGTACTGACACAGGCCCAAAACACCCAGGCCCAACGCCTGCCGCTGCAAGCCGCCATCGTCGAATCGCTCGACCAGCTTGGCCTGCTCTGCGGCCTGGAACCCGGCGAGCTGGACAGCCAACTGGCCACCGCGCGGCCGCTGCCCGCTATCCCGGAGGCGGTGCCGGTCGCCGACCCGGCCGCACTCTTGAAGGCCCGCCCGGACATCCGCATCGCAGAACGCAAACTGGCATCGAGCAATGCCCAGATTGGCGAGAAGACCGCAGACTGGTTTCCCAAACTGAACTTGATGGGCGACCTGTCATTCTCGGCCGGTGACCCGGGGCACCTTGCACGCAAGGACAACGGCACCTGGTTGATCCTGCCTCGGATCACCTGGAACGCGCTGGATTTCGGCCGTGTTGCCGCCAGCGTCAAAGGGGCAGAGGCTGGACGTGACGAGGCCCTGGCCAACTATAAAAGCGTGGTGTTGAGTGCCTTGCGCGATGCCGACGTGGCGTTGGCGCGTTATGGGCACCAGCGCCAGAACGTGCTGCTGTTGCGCACGGTGGAATCTTCCGCAGTGCGTGCAGCCGACCTGACGCGTCAGCGTTACCGTGCAGGTACCGCGAGTACGCTGGATTGGCTGGATGCGGAGCGCACGCGCTATCAGGCACAAGAAAGCCGGATCTCCGCGGACGCAGAGCTACTGAAGGATTTTGCGTCGCTGCACAAGGCACTGGGGCTGGGATGGACACGGTGAGCAGGCGATTGGCGGCAAATCAACTACCATGAGCCTTCATTCATGGCTACCGGCTTGCATTCGATGAGAGACTTACCGCCCACCGCCACCTTGCGCGCCTTTGAGGTTGCCACACGGCATGCCACCTTCACCTCGGCGTCGCAGGAACTGCATGTCACCCAAAGTGCTGTCAGCCATCAGTTAAAACACCTCGAAGCGATTTGGGGTCTGGAGCTTTTTCAGCGCGGCAAGTCGCTGACATTGACACCCGCCGGCGCCGCGCTAGCGCCGATCGTGCGTGAGTTTTTCATGAACCTGCAAGCCACCCTGTCTGACCTTCGGGAACACAAAGGCCGGGTGCGCCTCAAGGTCAGCACCACTTACTCCTTTGCGCTCAAATGGCTGCTTCCCAGGTTGCCGAGTCTGTCGCAGCAGCACCCGGAAATTCTGATCACGCTGGAAACCAGCGACAAGGCCATCACCTTTTCCAGCAGTGAATCTGACGTGGCGATCCGCCTGGGCAATGGCAATTATCCGGGCCTGCACTCGGAGTTTCTGCTCAGGGAACAGATTTTCCCCGTGGCCAGCCCCGATCTCCTACACCGCTTTGGCCTGCCACAAACGCCTGCGCAGTTATTGCGTTACCCATTGCTGACGCGCGACGGCGCAGACCTGGTGCCGAAGTGGGAGGCCTGGTTCCAGCATGTCGGCACGGGCATCGCGGCACTCAAGGAAAGTGTGCGGTTTGCAGACACCAACATGACTATCGAGGCTGCGCTGCTGGGCCAGGGCGTCGCGCTTGCGCGAAGCGGGCATGTCGAAGCGCAGATCCGCGACGGCAGTTTGGTCAGGCTGTTTGATGTGCCGTTCGACTCCCCGGTGGCCTACTATTTTGTCTGCCCAAAAGGCATCGAATCGCAGCCCCACGTCGTCAGTTTTCGTCACTGGCTGATGGAAGCGTCACAGCAGGCCCAACTGAGCTACCGCTAAAGCATGAACGTTTGCTCATGCCAGGATGAGGGGACTTCGCTTTAGTGCAGGCGCGCCGTTGCTTAGGATGGCGCATGCCTTTTCATATCGTTTTGCTCATTCTGTTCGCCGCCCTCCTGCACGCCAGCTGGAACGCGCTGCTGCGTGGCGGCGCCGACAGGTTGTGGTCGATGACGGTGATGTGCCTGGCGGTGGCCACTGCCAGCGTGCTCATCGCGCCGTTCCTGGCGCCGCCCGCCCGGGCCAGTTGGTGCTACGCCGGGCTGTCGGCGGTACTGCATGTGGGCTATAACCTGTTTCTGGTACGCAGCTACAAGGTCGGCGACCTGGGGCAAACCTATCCGATTTCCCGCGGTTCCTCGCCTATTCTGATCGCCCTGAGTGCTGCGGTTTTTGTCGGGGAAGCAGTCACCGGCGCTGCGCTGCTGGGCATTGCGCTGGTGTCTGGCGGCATCATTTCCCTGGCGTTCAATAAACGCAGGCTTGCCGTTCCCAGCCTGCCGTACGCATTGGGTACTGGGGTTTTTATTGCGGCTTACAGCGTGACCGACGGCATTGGCGCCCGGCTGTCTGGCGCGCCCTTGGCGTATACCGTGTGGATGTGCGCGTTGTGGGGCGTGTTGATGCCTCTGGTGTATATCGGTTTACGTGGGACGCGCAGTTTGTTCAGCTGGCGGCCCGGTGTCGCGACGGCTTTGGGCGGCGGACTGGTCTCGCTGCTGGCCTACGGGATCATCATCTACGCCATGTCCACTGCGCCCATGGGCGCGGTGTCTGCATTGCGCGAAACCAGCGTGTTGTTTGCCGCGCTGATCGGTTATCGGTTTCTCGGCGAGGCATTCACGCTGCGCAAGTTTCTGGCCTGCGCGGTGATTGCGCTCGGCACTGTACTTATCGGCTGAGGCCGTCCATTGCTGTCACACAGTGAGGTTTACGCGTTATGAGCACCCTTCCCCAGGCCCCTGTCATCCTGATTACCGGTGGCAGCCGCGGCGTCGGTGCGGCCACCGCACGTCTGGCCGCCGCGCGCGGCTACGATGTCGCGATCAGCTACGTGTCCGACCAGGCCGCCGCCCTGGCCGTGGCGAATGACGTGAAAGCCGCCGGACGGCGAACGCTGGCGGTCCGCGCCGATAGCGCAGAGCCGGAGCAGGTCGCGGCGTTATTCGCCGCGATTGACCGCGAGTTTGGCCGCATCGATGTGCTGGTCAACAACGCGGGCATACTCGGACCACAATCGCGCCTCGAAGACCTCGGCTTTGCACGCATGCAGCGCATCTTCGCGGTCAATGCCATCGGCCCGATGCTGTGTGCGCAACAAGCGGTCAAACGCATGTCCCATCGCCATAACGGCCGCGGCGGCGTTGTAATCAACGTATCCTCGGGCGCGGCCCGGCTTGGCAGTCCGAACGAATATATCGACTACGCTGCCTCAAAAGGCGCCCTGGAGACGTTCACCATCGGCTTCGCCAAAGAAGTTGCGCGAGACGGCATCCGCGTCAACTGCATCCGCCCCGGCCATATCTACACCGACATGCACGCCAGTGGCGGAGAGCCGGGTCGGGTGGATCGGGTCAAGGACTCAATCCCCATGGGCCGCGGCGGACAACCCGAAGAAGTTGCGCGGGCTATCCTGTGGCTGGCGAGCGATGAAGCGTCGTTCATTACCGGCACGTTTCTTGACGTCACCGGGGGCAAGTGAGGGCAGGACGCACGGGTTCTCATGAGGTATTTGGTAATCCCCAGACCTGGCTGAAAGAGGGATGGGGGTGAATGGATTGGACTTCAAGCAATGTCAGGTAGGTAGCAGATGGAAGGATTGATGCAGGGGCTCGATGGGCTCAGGACTGCGCAGCAAGAACTGTTTTATGACCTTGAAGATGCGGCGGCGGTTATCGGCTGGTCAGTGGTTGAACTGACGGCCATGGCCGGCACTGGCAGGACGCCGGACGAAGCGGTGGCGTTGATGAAAATATGTGCGTTGCTGAGAGCTCAGCAGGGGAAAATTGGCCTGTATGCAGATGAGGTCAAAGCGCAGCGCATCGCCAGGTCCGAGGCCCAGGCTTGATCGCTACTCATCAACGCGCAGGTACCGGCCCATCAGTCGAGGATGACATCGCCGCCTTCGGCCTTTAAACGAGCGAGGTTGTCTTTCATCTGCTGCAACCGCTCTGGCGAATGCCCTTGCCACTGGGTCACTTCGGCGACGACCCGCAGTGGATCGCGGGAGATAGGAGAGCGTCGGATTGCCGGGAAACTTCTTATCCGTGACGTTGGGGTCGTCCACGATCGGGCCCGTGGGCTGTACGACATAAATGCGTTCGCGCTCATCGCCAAGTGCCAGTTCGGCCCCCCAGATAGCGGCGTCCAACGTGCCCGCAAAATAGACCCAGGACAGCGCACGCCCTTCGGTGAAATTGGACGCATAACCGACGCGGATCATGTCTCCCGGCTCGAGGTCAGCCCGAGTGCCGTGAAAGAACTGTCGCGTAAACATGCTGGCGGCGTTTGACATGGGCTCGCTTCTCCAAGGATGCGTGGTGCCAGGCCCGCCCGTCTGCAGAGCAAGGCATGCCCTTCTTGTAACTGACAGTCAAACGCCTAAGCAACCTTACGAGGACAGTCCAGCCCCCTGCCGTCAGCCTTGCAATGCAGATAATCGCTCCACAGCCTGAACGCCCGTTGCTGCCTGGCAAATGCCGCCTGCCATTGCTCACCGCCAATTTGCTCAACGGGCGTCGCCATCATCTGCTCCGTTGCCAGGTCCAGTTCTTCTACGAGCTGGCGCCCGTTAGGCATATCCAAAATTAGAGATCGCATAGCTACCTGTCTTATTTGTTCTGTAGATCGACCTCTGTATCCCTTTGATAGTGCGTGGGTTCCGACGAACGGTTACATTTTCTTACAGATTCAACTGCGAGGGTTCGCAGGCGATGATGGTGCGGGGGTCACCGGCGAGACACACAGACAAGTAATGAAGACGGAGAGACAAGAGATTTCTCTCTGGAACTTTTTGTAACATTTTATAATTGACGCTTGTTAACAGCCATCGCGAAACAACAGCGCAGGTTTATCACTTGCGCTGTTAATTGACGATAGCTGAACCGCATAAGCGCTTAATTCACGTGTTATAGGCAAAAAGGATAAGGAACATGTCACTGCACAAGTTATTTGCACTGGTCATCACGGTGGCATTGTTGGGCGGCTGCAATGCGCTCGCAGGCAAGACCAACATGTTGAGCGATGATGACGTGAAATCGCAAAGCGCCGGCGCGCTGGGCTACGCCCCTGCGGACCTGACTATTGTCAATCGTCAAACCCAGGGCACCAATACCTACGTATTGCTGAAAACCAACGATAACAAGCAATTCAACTGCATTATCAACGGCGGCAATATCTTGACCTTCGGCATGTCCAACCCGCCCTCTTGTGCGAAAAAAGGCGAGCAGATAAAGAGCGGGCCGTTTGGGGGATAACTGTCACGCCATAATCGAAGGGCGTGATCAAATCGGCTTTCGCTGCCAGTCTTTTAATAGTGCAGCGTCGGTATAAATCACGTTATTTGCTGCTATGACTGATAAAGGAACGGATCTATTTAGTTGAATAGAGCCGTTCCTTTTTTACTTTGAAAGTCGCCTCGCGTTGTCATCAGGTGACGTTTACCCGATGCATTCGTGAATAACCGCGCCCGCGCGGCGCAATTCATCCAGATACGCCTCGGCGTTCGCAAGTAGCTGGGGCTTATACGACCCGGCGGAAAACGGAAAACCGCTATTGAGGCCCAGCACGGCTGACAGCGAAAGCACCACGCTCAGGCCGGTCGCCAGCTGCAAGGGCATACGGGGCTGTCGCTCGCGAAACCGCTCGATGGCAGTACGCCCAACGATGCCCGACCTACCGGCAAACACTATGTGCTTTGTGGTCATTGATCCGGATGACAAGGCTGAGCGCAGTCAATTTTAAGGCAATAAAAAACCCCGTAGACGTTAATCTACGGGGTTTCTAAGAGTGGAGGCCGAGGTCGGAATCGAACCGGCGTAGGCGGATTTGCAATCCGCTGCATAACCATTTTGCTACTCGGCCTCAAACGACAAATGCCCTGACCGCTGACATTTACCGCATAAAAACTTGAGTGGGCTATAGAACCCTGCCTCTACTCTAACTTATTGAATACATTGAAGTTTTTAATGCTTCGTTGCGTTCGATGGGCGCCATTATGTACTCATTTGCTTTTACCTGCAACCCCTTGATTTCAAAAATATTTCGTATTGGCATCAAGGGGTTGCGCACCTGCCCTACTCCTTGATGAGCTGTTGCTGATACTGCGGGTCAGCCTGGATCTGGGCGTCGGTGAAGGGCAGCGAGCGCAGTTTTTTCTCGGAGAAGGCGCGGGTCTGGTCCTTCGAATACTGGGAGGCGGGGTTGCTGGATTCGGAGAATGCCAATACGCCCAGGGCCTGCGGGCCTTGGGCGTCGAAGGTGACGATTTGCAAATAGCTGGTGCCGCTGACGACTTCGCGTTTGCCATCGGCGCGCGGCACGGTTTGCATGGCGTTGTAGATGCCCAGCTGCTGCGGGCCGCCGTGCATCGGGGTTTGGCCGGAGACCTGGATGTCGCCCCAGCGGGTCAATCCAAGCTGGCTCACCGCTGCCGTTGAGGCCAGCATGGCTTCGCGCAGGGCGTTGGCCACGGGTTCGCGCTCGATGGCCAGCCCACGCGGGGTGGTCAGGGGCTGCGCCGGGTCGAAGGCGACGCGCCAGGCGTCGGGGAGTGCCTGCAGGTGCTCGAACAGATTGATGAAGTGCACCAGGCCGACGCCGCTGTCGAGGTTGGCGTGTTGGTCCCAGTTTTTAAGGCTGGTGCAAAGTGGCTGCAATGTCGCCGCATCCCCGCCTAGGTGTTTGGCGCAGAACGCGAGCAGGTCGGGCATGACTTGGCTGGCGAGGTAGACCTCGTTGTCCATGACCATGTTTTGCAGGTCGGTTACCTTGATCGGTTGTTTGGCCAGCGATTGCAGGCGCTGCAGGGCGAATCGGGCGCGTGGGCCAAGGCCGATGTGATCCTGGCTGATCACCGGCGAAAACCCGGTCAATGGCGCCTTGGGGTTGGCCATCCACGCCGAATCATTGGCGTGTTGCACGTAGTCGGTGCGCTCCAGCTGCGGCAGGTCGGCGGCGGCGAAGATGCCGGGTTGGGCGGCACGCGGGTCGATGTCCCAGGCGCAGGCGCTGCGGGATCCGTCGAGCACGATCAGTTGCAGGCCGGCGCGCGGGTCGCTGCATTGCGCAAGTTTGGCCGCGCTGACGTTGGGCACCACTGACAGGTTCATGTACAGGCTCTGGCCCTGGTCATCGGCGGCCAGGGTGTTGACCCACGGGATGCCTTGCAGGGTGTGCACCGAGGTTTGCAGCGCCTTGAGGCTGGTGGCGCGGTTCATGGCGTCCCACTGCTGCAGGACGCGGTCGTTGCCCAGGTTGGCGTCGCGCAGGCTGAAGGCGTAGTGGCTGTCCCAATCCAGCTTGCCGGGCCATTGCACCACCGGGCCGAATTGCGAGCTGTACAGGGTATGCGCCTGCGGCCTCAGGCTGCCATCGGCCTGCTTGACCTGCACGGTGACGGAGGTTTTCTCCAGGGGAATGGATTGACCGTCGAGCAGGTAGCGCGTCGAATCCTTGGGATCAAGCGTCAGTCGGTAGAGGGTGAAATGCTTGGACGTGTCGACCGTGTGGGTCCAGGCCACATGCTGGTTGAAGCCGATGTTGATCAGCGGCAAGCCTGGCAGCGCGGCGCCCATCACGTCCAGTTGGCCGGGGATGGTCAGGTGCATCTCATAAAAGCGCATGCCGCCCACCCACGGGAAATGCGGGTTGGCTAACAGCATGCCACGGCCATTGAACGAGCGATCACGGCCTACCGCGACGGCGTTACTGCCGCGGTCGAGGCTGAAACGTTGCTGGTTGGCTGACGCCTGTTCAAAGGCTTTTAAACCGGGTTTCACACTGGCAGTGGCCTGAGGCGGTGTGGCGCCAACCAGGGCTTCGGCGAATTGACCGACACCGCCTTCCACCAGCAGCCTGCGCGTCAGCTTGACCACGTCTTGCGCCACAATCGGTCGAACCCACGCCGCCTGGCATTGTGCCGGCGCGCCCTGCTCTTTCAGGTAGCGGTTGTAGCCCGCGACGTAGCCTTCAATCCGCTGCTGTATCTGTGGCGTCTGAGCGTTCCAAAAAGCGCTCACCGCTTGGGGTGTATTCAGCCAGGTGAAAAACACATCGCTGGCAAGGTTGTTGCGCTCCTCCAGGGTCGCCTGTTCGGGGCCGAAATACTTGGCGCGCTCGCCGCTCACCGTCACCACTTCGTTGGCCAGCAGGCACAGGTTGTCCTGGGCATACGCGTAGCCGATGCCGAAGCCCAGGCCGCGTTCGTCGTTGGCGCGAATGTGCGGCACGCCAAACGTGGTGCGGCGAATGTCCGCCGACGCCTGTGTCACTTGCTCGCGCGCCGACGCGGCAACACTGGCTCCCAGCAACAGCCCCGCCACGCACACCCTGGACAACCGGTTGGAAATAATCACGCAAGCTCCACAGTCAAATTGAACACCCTCACAAGGGGCAGCTACCCCACCGTAAGGACGCAATGAACCGGGAATAATTTAGCCGCCGGACGCGTTTATTTAAGGCGTGCGCGCTGTGACAAAGTCGATACCGACAAAATTTCTACATTCAGCACTTCATGATTTCTGTCGCTCGTTCGTCTTATTAGGTAAGAGCGCCATCATTTTCCTGATCAGGCTCTGATAAGGAGTTTTCTGCATGTACAACTCGCAACTGCCCACGGACGGACATTCACCGGCCGCCGACGCCAATTACGGCAGCGGCGGCGCACACGCGTTCGGCAAAGCGCCCGAACAGCAAGGCAACCAGCGTATTCGCCATTTGCTCAAGTGCTTCGGTTTGCGCACCAGCCTGATTCGGCTGAAGGTCATCGACGCCCTCCTCACCGCTGCCGACAACCAGCGCACCCTCGGGGTGCGCGGCGTGCACAGCCATTTGCTGGAGCTGGGCATTCCGTTGTCGTTTCTCAGCGTGCGTGAGGTGCTCAAGCGCCTGTGCAGCGAGGGCGTGATCACCCTCAATGCCGATAAAAGCTACAGCCTCCATGAAGAGGCTGCCAAAGTGCTCGATGGTCGCGCCTGACTGGCGCGATCAGAAGTTGGGCTTGACCTTGCGGCGCATGATGCCGTTGATCACTACCACGGTCACCGCCACGGCAATGGCGATGTACTGGAACGTTTTTTCGCTGATGACCCCAGTGTTCTGCAGGTAGGACAGGCCGAACATCGTCCCCAGCACCACAAGGGAAATCAGAATCGAATATTTCAAACGTTGCTTTTGGGTCATGACGGGGTTCCTGAACCTGATAAATGTATCCACTTTGTATCGCTGAACATGCCAAGCACATACCCAGTGACGGGGATGGATGAGGGTCGGCAGGGTCGTATGTTACAGGCGATGAAAAAGTTTGGCTTGTCCCACGCCTGATTGACCTTGTGAGCACCCTAGAGGATTTTCAAATGTTACGTCGAATCACACTGCTGATTCCATTGCTGATCATGCTGAGCATGAGCGGCTGCTTCTTTTTCCCACACGGCGGCGGTGGCGGCTGGCACGATCATCGCTACGACGGCGGCCCAGGCTACGAGCACCGCTGATCGCGCCTGCGCCCCGTTTTCCAGCCCGGAAAACGGGGCGCTCAGCCAGCGTGCACCCAGCGCTGATGCAACCAACGCGCAAACGCATCCAGGGCAAACCCCAATAGCCCGATCAGCAGCACCATGGCCATCAGTTCCGAATAGGCCAGACGGTCCCGAGTGTCGAGGATGTAGTACCCCAGCCCCGCACTGACCCCAAGCATTTCGCACGGCACCAGCACGATCCACAAGATACCGATGGCCAGGCGCACGCCGGTCAGCACATGCCCCACCACGCCGGGGATGATCACCCGCCGCAAGGTTTCCCAGCGCGTAGCGCTCAAACTCTTACTCAACTGCAGCCAACGCGGGTCGAGCTGACGCACGCCGGCAGCGGTGTTGAGCATGATCGGCCACACAGCCGCGAAGGCCAGCAGGAAATAGATCGGCTGGTCGCCCACGCCCATCAACATCACCACGATAGGCATCCACGACAGCGGTGAAATCATCCGCAGAAACTGGAAGGCCGGCGTGGTGGCCGCCTCCAGGTTGCGCGAACTGCCCACCAGCAGGCCCAGTGGCACGCCTACCCACAACGCGAGAAACAGGCCGACGAAAATACGCTTCAGGCTGACCGCGATGTGCAGGTACAGCTCGCTGCGCCCGAGCAGTTCCCACAAGCTGCTGAAGGTCGCTGCCACTGAAAAGCGCGCCGACAACCCGTCGGCGTCGCCCAATACCTTGACGCCCAGCCACCACAAAAACAGCAAGCCTGCCAAGCCACTCAGCCCCAGCAACCAGCCCGGGATTCTGCCTTTACTCAAGCGCCAATCTCCTCGTGCCGTTCGTAGCCATCCGGCAAACCGAAGGTCTTCATGCCGCCCACCGATTCGATGGCGTTACGCACAAAACGGTCGTCGACCAAGTCTTTGGCAACGAACGCCGGATCGAGGTCGGCGAGGAATTTTTTGTCGCCTTCAATCAGCGTGTCCTTCAAGCGTCGCACCAGTTCCTCGGTGTAGCTGGGGAATGGGTAGGGCTGAAAGTCGATGCGGTGTTCGTCCCAATTGGCATGCTGGATCGCACCGTCGGCCAAATAGGCAGCACGGTCGGCGGCGGCCGGCGCAAGGACTTTGCTCAAGACCGGCTCAGCGTGTGGCGTGTAGCGGTTCGGGCCGTCTTTGGACAGCAGCTTCACCGCCTCTTCACGGTTGTCGCGCGTCCACACCTGGGCCTTTACGATCGCATTCACGACCTTTTGCGACCATTCGGGACGGTTGGTCAGGTCATGTTCATGCATGAACACCACGCAACACGCATGGTTGCGCCACACATCGCCGGTAAAGCGCTGCACCCGGCCGACCTTGAGGTTTTCTGCCAGGGCGTTGAACGGCTCGGCGACGATATAGCCGTCGATGCGTTTGCTGGCCAGGGCCGGCGGCATGTCGGAAGGCGGCAACACGATGAGGTTGACCTCGTTGGCGCCAATCGCGCTGCCGGCAGCACGCGCCACGGGGGTCAGGCCGTTATCACGAAACAACTGCTGCACGACTACGTTGTGGATCGAGTACCAGAACGGAATCGCCACCGACTTACCGCCCAGTTGCTTGACGTCGGTAATGCCCGGCGACACGGTCAGGCCGGAACCGCCGACGTGGTTCCAGGCCACAACCTTGGCAGGCACCTTGCTGCCATAACGCGCCCACACCGTCATCGGCGACAACAGGTGAATCACGTTGACCTGTCCCGAAATGAACGCCTCGATCACCTGGGCCCAACTGCGCAGCAGCACCGGGCGCTCGGCCTTGATGCCTTCAGCTTCGAACAGACCGTTGTTGTGTGCGACCAACAGCGGCGTGGCGTCGGTGATCGGCAAGTAACCGATGCGCACCGGCGCGTCCGGCTCGCTGGCGGCGCGCGCCTGCAAACTGCTCAGCAGCGGCATGGCACCGGCGGCACTGAGCACCGCCGAGAGTTTGAGAAAGTCACGGCGCGAGTGAGTGAGGTCATCCAGACACATGGTTGGGCTCCAGCAGTTCAAGGGGGTTGGGTTGAGGGCGGCTCGCCTGCCGTAAGGTTTTCAGAATGTCGATACGCAGCGTGCCGATGGCCTCGACCTGTTCTTCACGCGGCTGTGGCAGGTCAATCTGCCACTCGCCCAAAGTGCGCGCTGGGCGGTTGCCCAGAAGCAGGATACGGTCGGACAGCAGCAGCGCCTCATCGATGTCGTGGGTGATCAGCACCGCCGCCGAACCTTGCTCGCGGTTGACCTTGAGCAGCAGGTTTTGCATATCGGCGCGGGTGACTTCATCTAACGCGCCGAACGGCTCATCCAGCAGCAACACCTGTGGCTGGCGTGCCAGGCAGCGGGCCAATGCGGTGCGCTGGGCCATGCCGCCGGACAATTGCGCCGGAAACTGTTGGCGGGCGTGTTCCAGCCCCACCGCAGCAATGGCGTGGTCAACGCGACGGCGCCGCTCCTCGGTGCTCAAGTGCGGCTGGCGGGCGAAATCCAGGCCAAATGCGACGTTCTTTTCCAGGCTCAGCCAGGGCAACAGGCTGGGGTCCTGGAATGCCACTGCAACGCGTGGATGCGGGCCATTCAAGGGCTCGCCCAGCACGCGCACGCTACCGCCCTGGGGCGCCTGCAAACCGGCAAGCACACGCAACAGGCTGGATTTGCCGACGCCGCTGGGGCCCAGGATCGATACCACCTCGCCTGGTTGCAGCTGCAAATCAAACCCTTGCAACACCGGGCCGCTGGCATACCCAAGGCAGATGCCGTTGGCCGTTAGTACCGCCTGGTTCATAGATTGGCCTGGCGATGTAACTCGGTGCGCAACTGCACCAGGCTTGGCGTCACGATCGGCACAAAGGCCGATTCACGCCAACGCCGTGCAAAACCGCTGCCGTGGGCGGTGAGATAGGCCTTGCCGCCGCTGGCTTGCAGTTCAAGCTGCACGGCACTGGCGGCGGTTTCTGCGAGGGCAATCCGCAGCTTGAACAGCGGCACGGGTTCGGCCGCAAAGCGCCCGGCGAGCAGGCCCTTTTTCAGGTCGTTGACCAAATGATCCAGGGTTACCCGCAACGCTTCCAACTCATCGCGCAACACCGTGCGACTCGACCCCAGGTGGTTGGCCACCTCCGCCAGCGAACGACGGGCCAGGCCAATGGACATGCCGCATTGCAAGCCCAGAAACGCCGGGCGCACGGCCGGCAGGAACTTGCGCGCATCTTCATGCAACAACCACTCACGGCTCAGCTCGACGCCTTCGAGCCCCAGCGCTGCGGTATTGCTCGACTGCAACCCCATCAGTTCCAGGTCGCGCGAGCGTTGCAAGCCGGCAACCGAATCAGGAATCGCCAGGATAAACGGCGCACCGCCGGCGGCATGCTCGATGGCGGCGGCCGCGACAAAGCCGTTCTTGCGTAAATTGGTCACCCAGTGCAGGCGGCCGTTGAGGGTCCAGCCGTCTTCGGTCGGCTCGGCGCTGATTTGCAGGGTCTCGATGCCCGACAAAAACTTCATCGCATTCGACAGGCCGGTCGCACCGGCCAGCTTGCCGCTGAGCAAGTCCGGCAACAGGTGCTCGCGCAGCCGCTCATTGGGGCTTTGCAGCAAATATTCGATAAAGGAACGCTGGCCCCAGCAGACAAATGCCGCCGCCAGGGAATGGCTGGCGACATTGGCGATGGCGTCAACCGCGCCGGTGACGTCGCCGCCCAGGCCACCCAGCGCTTTGGGCACGCCGATACGCAACACATTGGACTCTGCCAGCCTTGGCAGCACTTCCTGTGGATCGCAACTGCCCACATCCAGGGCCTGCGCTTGAACATCGAGCCAACGGCTCAAGATTGGGTCAAGCATTCATGTTTCTCCTTGTTACAGCAGGTGGACCATCGCCGATGCATGCGCGCTTCAGCTTGCCGGTTTTTCCCAACGGTATTGCGCCAGCTCCGGGTTCAGCGGCGTGCGGGCAAACACGTTAGCGAAGTTGCACAGGGTTGCCAGGCTCACGCCCAAAATAACTTCCAGGGCCTGGCCTTCGGAATAACCGGCAGCACGGAACGCCTCGAAGCCTGCATCGCTGACGTCACCGCGCGTGGCGATCACTTCGCGCGTGAAGGCGGCGAGTGTCTCATAGCGGGTATTGGGCAGTTCGCCGCGCTGGCGCAGGGCATCAATCACGTCTTCAGGCAGCTTGGCCTTGTTGCGCGCCACGGCAGTGTGGCCGGCAACGCAAAAATCACACCCGTGGGTGGTGGCGGCAATCAGTTGCACCACTTCGCGGTCGGCCAGGCTCAATTCTGCCTTGGCGTTGAGGCCCGAAACCGTGATGTAGGTTTCCAGCGCGGCCGGTGCGTTGGCCAATACGGCGAGCAGATTAGGGATGAAACCCGAGGCCTTCAGGGCATTTTCGAGAAAAGGTTTGGCGGCTTGCGGCGCGGTTTCTGGGGTGAGCAACGGTACACGGGACATGGAGTGGTCTCCTGATGGATTCGTGTATCCAGTCTGTTGGTTATAAAAAATCGCCTCAATAGGCTAAAGTAGCGATTACTTGCTCTTGAGTCTTTCCGTTAGATGAATTCGTCCAGTGCACTTGTCGATTGGTTATTAGACAGCCTCGAACTCAACACCAGTTTGTTCCATGTCGGCCGCTATTGCGGTGACTGGCATGCGAGCACGCATGGGCTGGCGAGGGCGAGCTTTCACCTGATCGTTCAGGGCCAATGCTGGCTGCATATCGATGACGAATCCACCCCCCTGCAGCTGAACAATGGCGACGCGGTGTTTCTGTTGCGCGATTTGGCCTATCGTCTGTCGGGCGAGGCCACGGCCGCCGGCGCGCAAGAATGCCCGCGCCGGCCGATGCTGCCGCTGGACAGCCTGGCCAGCGATGGCGTGGGCCTGGTCTGCGGGTTCTTTCATTTTCATTCGGGCTTGTCGGCGATGATCGTCGACACCCTGCCCGCCTGGATCATCCTGCGTGCCGGCGACCCGTCCCTGATCGCCGCACGCAACCTGTTCGAACTGATCCTGCAAGAGTGCGAGCGCACGCCGGCACCCTCTTCGGCCTTGCTTGAACGGCTTTGCCACCTGCTGTTTCTGTACGTGCTGCGTCAACAGGTCATCGACAACACCGAATTGGGCGGCCTCGCCGCACTGGGCCGGCAACCGGCGTTCGCCAACCTGCTGGAACAATTGATCGCACACCCCGCCGATGCCTGGACGCTGGAAAGCATGGCCGCCTGCACCGGGCTGTCGCGTTCGGCGTTTTTCAAGCGGTTTAACGAGTTGTGCGGGCAGTCGCCAGGGCAGGTGCTGTTGATGATGCGCATGCGCCACGCCTGCCAGCTGTTCAAGGAAGACCAGACCGTGGCGGATGTGGCGCTGGCCGTGGGTTATCAATCGGTGGCGGCGTTTACCCGAGCCTTTTACAAAGTCACCGGGCAGCAACCCGGCGCCTACCGCAAGGCTCAAGCCTGACGTTGCAACCCGTTGCCCGGCCGCGCGCACAGCTCCACCAGCCAGTCGACCAATACCCGCACCCGGGGTGACAGCTGGCGATGCGGCGGGTACAGCGCTGTCAGCGGTAATCGCGGCGGCTTGATCGCGGCCAATACCTCCACCAGGTTGCCCGCCTGCAGTTGCTGCATGACATGGTAATAAGGCGTCTGCACCAGGCCATAGCCCGCTTCGCAGGCAGCGAGGTAACCATCGGCACTGTTGACGGCAACCTGCTTGGGCAGGTCCACCAGGCGCAGCGCCTGCCCTACTTGAAACTCCAGGCCATAGCGCTTGCCACTGCTGCTGGAGAAGTATTCCACCACCTGGTGGCCGGCCAGCTCGTCAAGGTTGGCGGGCACGCCGAAACGCTGCAGGTACCCGGGGCTGGCACAAGTCACCTGATCCATCATTGCCAGCGGGCGCGCCACCAGCGAGTCGTCCAGCGCCAGGCCACCGCGCAGCACGCAGTCCACACCTTCGCGAATCAGGTCGACCGGGCGGTCGTTGAGGCCGATTTCCAGGTCGATGTTCGGGTAGCAAGCGGAAAATTCCGGCAGTGCGGGTATGACCAAAAATCGGCCGATGCCCGAGGGCATATCGATGCGTAATGTGCCACGCGGGCTGCCTCGGGTAGCAAACACCGCTTCGGTCTCTTCAAGGTCTGCCAGCAAGCTGACGCAGCGCTGGTAGTACGCGGCGCCATCCAGCGTCGGGCTGACTTGCCGGGTGGTGCGCTGCAGCAACTGCACGCCCAGGTGCGCCTCCAGTTGCTTGATCAGGATAGTCACCGAGGCGCGTGGCAGTTGCAGGCTGTCGGCGGCCTTGGCAAAGCCACCCAGTTCGACGATCCGGGTAAACACACGCATGGCGTTAAATCGGTCCAAAGCCAGGTTCTCCCGGGGCATTGTTTAGAAAATCCTAATAGTGATAGCGGTTTTAGCCGCTTTATCCCTCAGTTGTCGAGGAGAACAATGGGGGCCTTTCCCCTCCAAGGAGCTGCCCCGATGCATACTCGTCAACTCGGCAAAAACGGCCCTCACGTCAGCGCCATCGGCCTGGGCTGCATGGGCATGACTGATTTCTACACCACCGGCACCGATACTCAGGAAGCGATTGCAACCTTGCACCGCGCCCTGGAGTTGGGCGTCACCTTGCTCGACACCGCCGACATGTATGGCCCTCACACCAATGAGGCGCTGATCGGCAAAGCCATCGCCGGCAAACGCGACCAGGTGTTTCTGGCGAGCAAATTCGGCTTTGTGCGTGACCCGGCCAACCCGTCGGCGCGCGGTGTGAATGGCCGCCCCGAGTACATTCGCGAGGCCATTGACGGCACCTTGAAACGTCTGGGCATCGAAACGCTGGACCTCTACTACCAGCATCGCGTTGATCCCGACGTGGCAATCGAAGAAAGCGTCGGCGCGATGGCCGAGCTGGTCAAGCAAGGCAAGGTGCGTTACCTGGGCCTGAGTGAAGCCTCGGCGGCCAGCCTGGAGCGCGCGCACAAAGTGCACCCGATCAGCGCCCTGCAAAGTGAATATTCACTGTGGAGCCGCGATCAGGAAGACAACGGTTGCCTGGCGGCCTGCCAGCGCCTGGGCATCGCCTTTGTGCCTTACAGCCCGCTGGGGCGAGGGTTTCTCACCGGCGCGCTGAACAGTCCGGAGGACTTCGCCGCCGACGACTACCGCCGCTCCAGCCCGCGCTTTCAAGGTGAGAACTTTGCCAAAAACCTGCTGCTGGTGGACCAAGTGAAAGCGCTGGCTGCGCAAAAAGGCGTGACAGCCGGGCAACTGGCGCTGGCTTGGGTGCTGGCGCAGGGTGATTACCTGATCCCGATTCCAGGCACCAAGCAGCGCAAATACCTGGAAGAAAACGTGGCGGCCCTGGATATCAGCTTGAGCCCTGCCGAATTGGCGGCGCTGACGTCAATCTTCCCGGCGGGCGCTACTGCGGGTTTGCGCTACACCGAGGCATCAATGGGCCTGGTGAATAAATAGCCTGTGTGGTCAGGGTGCACCGGCTTACGGTGCGCCCCGACTTTTCTTGCACGATGGTACCTCAAGCTCCTCCTTGCCAAGCCGATAGCCCGATGAAGCTCTAACACAGCCGCGTCAATAATAAACGCTTCGTAAGGACGACCTCATGCCCCCACTGCGCTCCATCCAAACCCGCTATACCCTGTTTCTGGTGCTGTTCGTCCTGGTGTTATCTGTGTTGACGGTTGTGGGGATCGGCCAGTTGGTCGCGCCCCAGCTGCGGCACACTGAAGAACAGGTGGTGCTCAACCGCATCGCGGAAGTCGCCGAACAGATTCAGGGCGAACTGAACAAGGTTCAGGCCCAGCAACGCAGCATCACCCAGACCATTCCCCTGCTCGACAGCGATGCCATCGACAAAGTCCTGCCCGGCCTGGTGGACCAGTACGGCGAGCTGAAAGTCTTCGGTGGCGGCATCTGGCCACTGCCGAATCAGCGCACGCCGGGGCGCAACAAGCACAGCACGTTCTGGCACCGCGATGCGTCGGGCAAGCTGGCGGTCAATACCTTCTGGAACAGCGACGCGGCGCCCAATTACTACGATCAGAGCTGGTACAAAGGCGGTCTCGCCTCACCGCGTGGCCAGTGCGCCTGGGCGGCGGCTTACAAAGACGACGCCAGCCAGGAGCCACGCACCAACTGCGCCATGGCCATCCAGCGCGACGGTGCCGCCTACGGTGTTGCCACCATTGACGTGACCCTGGGTTTCTTCAATGACCTGGTCGCCAGCAAAGAGAAAGACATCGGCGGGCAGATGCTGATCGTCGAAGGCGACGGCAAGATCATCAGCAACAGCACGCGCCTCAGCGGCCCGGTGGTGTTGAAAAACATCAGCGAATTGGCTGGCACCTCGGCGTTTGCCGCTCAGGTCAGCAAGGCCCTCGCCCACCGCGACCAGGCCCAGCGCGCCGAATTCGACAACCAGGGCGTGGCCAGCACCTTCTACATGCGCCCGATCGAGGGCACGCCCTGGTTCCTCGCCACCGCCCTGCCCACTTCGCTGATCACCGCACAGCGTGATGATGTGCTCGGCAGCCTGGCCCTGTTGCAAATTCCCATGGTGTTGCTGCTGGTGCTGCTGGCGTTCTATGCCATCCGCCAACTGGTGCAGCGCATGAAGTCGCTGAGCATCAATATCGACGCGCTGTCTGCCGGCGATGCCGACCTGACGCGCCGCATCACCATCCGTGCCGAAGATGAAATGGGCGCCATCGGCCACTCGGTGAACCGCTTCATCATCTACCTGCAAAACATGATCGGCGAAGTAACCCAGGCCACGGGCGCCATGTCGACGGGGCTTGAGCAATTGCAGCAGACCTCGGCGCACACCAACCGGATTCTGGTGCGGCATGCGTCGGAAACCGATCAAACGGTCACTGCCATCACCGAAATGAGCTCCACCGCCGACACCGTGGCGCAGAACGCCGCTGAAACCGCCTCCTTCACCCAGCGCGCCAACGAACACGCGGACCGCTCACGGGTGGTGGTCGGAGAAGCCTCCACCAGCGTCAGCGCGTTGATCGGCGAAGTGGCCAGCGCCACCCACACCGTGGAAAACATGCGCCAGGACGCTGCTCGCATCACCGAAACCCTCGGTGTGATCGGCGCAATTGCCGGCCAGACCAACCTTCTGGCGTTGAACGCCGCGATTGAAGCGGCGCGGGCCGGTGAGCAAGGCCGTGGTTTTGCGGTGGTGGCCGACGAAGTCCGGGCGCTGGCGGCACGCACCCAGGCCAGCACCTCGCAGATCAACGAAATGCTCGCACGCCTGACCACCGGGGTCAGTTCGTCGGTGACCGCCATGGAAAACACCCAGGCCAGTTGTCAGTCGGCCGCAGATGCTACCGCGCGGGTCAACACGGGCCTGGACGAGATGGCTGGCTCGGTCAGCCATATCAACAACCTCAGCACTCAGATCGCCACCGCCGCCGAGCAGCAAAGCGCGGTGACCGAGGAGATCAACCGCAGCATGGTGCAGATCCGACATATGGTCGAAGAACTGGTGGAAAGTGGCCACGCCACTGAAACCAATACGCAGAGCCTGCTGGATGCCAATGGCCGAGTGATTGCGTTGATGAGTCGCTTCAAGGTGCGCTGATAAATGCATGAAACACTCCCGTGCAAAACACGGGAGTGGGACTATCCTGACAGCTCCTAGTGCAAAGTCTCGCCACACAGGAGGTGTGTCATGCACGCTGTCGAGCATTCGAGCCGCTTGGAGCGGATCATTCAGGAACGGTTTATCCAAGCCCCCATTGACGTCGTTTACGACTACGTGACCCAGCCTGACCGCTGGCACGAGTGGCACCCCACTTCCCTCAGTGCCGACACCGGCACCACCGGCTCACTCCCGGCCGGCACCCGCTTTACCGAAGTCGTCGACCTGCTGGGTGTGCGTGTGCCCATGAGCTATCGCGTGCAAATCGCCCGCCATCCGACTGAATTCAAGACTGTGTTCACTTCCCTGGCCGTGGACGGCGCCATTCAATATTTCTTGCAGCCCCATCGCGGTGGCACGCTGTTCAAGCGCGTATTGACCTACGAAACCGAGCTGCAACTGGCCACCTTGCATGAGCGCATGCTCGAGCTGTCCGACGTTGCCCTGGACCAGCTCAAGCATCGGCTGGAAAACGCGCCCTTCGTATAATTTGGAAACATTACTGGCACCTCCTCCGACCTGTAGACGCTGGCTTGCCTGCGATGACGTCGTCATGATCGCCCCCATTCCCGACGACGTCCTCTTGCTCACGAGACCCGCATGAAAAACCCATTGCGACTGGCCCTGCTTTCAGCCCTGCTCACCTCCAGCCTGGCCCAGGCTGCCGAGCTGATCCCTATCGACGTGCACCGCGACGCCAACTGTGGCTGCTGCAAAAAGTGGATCAGTCACCTGCAAAGCAACGGGTTCAAGGTCAACGACCATGTCGAAGCCGACATGAGTGCCGTCAAGCAGCGCCTGGGCGTGGCACCGCGCCTGGGCTCATGCCATACCGCCGTGATCGACGGCAAGTTCGTCGAAGGCCATGTGCCCGCCGAACAAGTGCTGGCCTTGCGCAAACGCGACGACTTGCTCGGCATCGCGGCGCCGGGCATGCCCATGGGGTCACCGGGCATGGAGATGGACGGCAAAAGCGACGCCTATCGGGTCATCGGCCTGACCCGTGACGGCAAAGACGTGGTGGTGGCCGACTACCCGGCCCATTGAGTCATGCTCACCGGTTACCTGGGCCTCTTCTTCGCCGCCTTCGGTGCCGCCACGCTGTTGCCGATGCAATCGGAGGCGGTGCTGGTGGGCCTGTTGATCAGCGGCCATTACAGCCTGTGGTGGTTGCTCGCGCTCGCCACCGTTGGCAACGTACTGGGGTCGGTGGTGAATTGGTGGCTGGGGCGCTCGGTCGAGCGTTTCAAGGCGCGACGCTGGTTTCCGGTCAGCCCGCGGCACCTGGAAAAGGCGCGCGCACACTACCAACGCTGGGGGCATTGGTCGTTGTTGCTCAGTTGGGTGCCGATTATCGGCGACCCGCTGACCCTGGTGGCTGGCGTCATGCGTGAACCGTTCTGGCGCTTTCTGCTGCTGGTCAGCGTGGCCAAAGGCGCGCGATACGCGGTGCTGGCGCTGGTGACACTGAGCCAGCTCACCCACCGGTAACGCGAGACCACTGGTCGACACTGTCAAATCTGACAGCTAGACGCGAGCCCGGTCGGCTTTTAATTTCCTACGCATACGCACGGTTATGCGGACATTCCCCGTAAGAATCTTCTGTTTATACGCGCCGTTGAGCCGTGCCCATCGGCCGGTCCAAGGGGTTAATCCTCGATTAATCGCTTGCCGACAGCATCCGATTTTCACTGCGGAGCCCACCATGCACGCCAAGCGTATGTTCTATCTCACCGGCCTATTCCTCGCCGTAACCCTGACCGGCTGCGCCACCGGCAAACACGACACCTACGGTCCCGAGCTGCAGGGGTTCAAATACCCCTACCCTGTGGCACGGTTCAAATTCGTGTCCCAAGGCCAAACCGTGCAAATGGGCTACATGGACGTCGCCCCCAAAGGCACGCCCAATGGCCGCAGCATTGTGCTGATGCACGGCAAGAACTTCTGCGCCGCCACCTGGGAGGGCTCGATCAAACCGCTCAGCGAAGCCGGTTACCGAGTGGTGGTGCCGGACCAGATCGGTTTTTGTACCTCCAGCAAGCCTGATCACTACCAATACAGCTTCCAGCAACTGGCGATCAACACCCATCAATTGCTGCAAAAGCTCGGCATTCAAAAAGCCACGGTCCTGGGCCATTCTGCCGGCGGCATGCTCGCCACCCGCTACGCCTTGCTCTACCCACAGCAAACCGAGCAACTGGTGATGGTCAACCCCATCGGGCTGGAGGACTGGAAAGCCCTCGGCGTGCCCTACCGTACCGTCGACCAATGGGCTCAATCAGAAAGCCGGCTGACCTACCAAAGCGTGCGCGCCTATCAACAGCGCCATTACTACGCGGGGCGCTGGGAACCGGCCTTCGACCGTTGGGTGGACATGCTGGTCGGGCTTACCAATGGCTCCGGTCACACAGAGGTGGTGCGCAATTCCGCGGCGCTGTACGACATGCTCTTCACCCAGCCGGTGTACTACGAGTTCAAAAACCTGCAGGTGCCGACGCTGCTGCTGATTGGCACCGAGGACACCACGGCCCTCAACAGTGACCTGGCGTCGCCGCAAGTGCAGGCGAAAATCGGTAACTACAAGGTGCTGGGCAAGCAAGTCGCCACGCTGATACCTCGTGCCACGCTGGTGGAATTCGACGGCCTGGGCCACTCGCCGCAAGTGGAAGACCCTGAACGGTTCAACGCAGCGCTGCTGCAGGGTTTGAGCGCGCCTTGAAGCGATCACCGCTGGGGCGCTGGCTGATCATGCAGCGCTCGGTTAATCCTCGCTTAATCCCCTCGCCACAGCATCCGAGACACTGTTTTCGGAGCCTGACCCATGACGTTGATCCGCTCACTGTGCGCCGCCAGCCTGTTGCTGAGCACCGCCGTCCCCGCCTTCGCCGCCACTGAAGGCCCCGCCTATGGCCCCGAGCTGCAAGGCTTCAAGTACCCCTATCCCGTTGAGCATTTCAACTTTCAGTCCCAGGGCAAAAGCCTGCAGATGGGTTATATGGACGTGCCCGCCCAAGGCAAGGCCAACGGGCGCAGCGTGGTACTGATGCATGGCAAGAACTTTTGCGGCGCCACCTGGGATGAATCGATTAAAGCCTTGAGCGGCGCTGGCTACCGGGTGATCGCGCCCGACCAGATCGGCTTCTGCACATCCAGCAAACCCGACCACTACCAATACAGTTTCCAGCAACTGGCGCTCAATACTCACCAACTGCTGGAAAAACTCGGCATTCAAAAGGCCACCATCGTCGGCCATTCCACCGGCGGCATGCTTGCCACCCGCTACGCGCTGCTGTACCCGGCGCAAACCGAGCAGCTGGCGCTGGTCAACCCGATCGGCCTGGAAGACTGGAAAGCGCTGGGCGTGCCCTATCGCAGCGTTGACCAATGGTATGAACGCGAGCTGAAACTGAGCGCCGACGGCATTCGCCAGTATGAACTCAACACTTACTACGTCGGGCGCTGGAAGCCCGAGTACGACCGTTGGGTCGACATGCTCGCCGGCTTGAACAAAGGCCCGGGGCACACCCAGGTGGCATGGAACTCGGCGTTGATTTACGACATGATCTTCACCCAGCCGGTGTACTACGAGTTCAAGGATTTGCAGATGCCCACGCTGCTGCTGATCGGCACGTCCGATACCACCGCCATCGGCAGCGATATCGCGCCGCCAGCGGTCAAGGCCAGGCTCGGTCATTACGACGTGCTCGGCAAGCAAGTGGCCAAGTTGATCCCCCGCGCAACCCTGGTGGAATTCCCGGGCCTTGGGCACGCGCCGCAGATGGAAGAGCCGGTGAAGTTTAATCAGACGCTGTTGCAGGGGTTGAACGCCCTTTAATCCAACCTTTTTCGAGGCACTCGTGAATGTCGGTACAGATCGCAGTCATTGATGATTGGCAGGATGTAGCCAGTGGCGTGGTGGATTGGTCGGTGCTGCAGTCGGTGGGCCAGGTGCAATTCCTGCACGACTACCCGGCAGACACCGCGTTGATGATTGAGCGCTTGAAGGGGTTTGAAGTGATTTGCGTGATGCGCGAACGCTCAACCTTCGACAAGGCGCTGTTGCAGGGCCTGCCCAGGCTGAAATTGCTGGTGACCGGCGGCATGCGCAACGCGGCCATCGACATCGCGGCGGCCAAGGCCTTGGGAATCCAGGTGTGCGGCACCGACAGCTATAAGCAGGCGGCGCCGGAATTGACCTGGGCACTGATCATGGCCTCGACCCGCAACCTGCTGGTCGAGGCCAACGCGTTACGCGACGGCGGCTGGCAGGTTGGCCTGGGCGGTGATCTGTACGGCAAGACCCTGGGGATTCTGGGGTTGGGCAGCATTGGTCAGAAGGTCGCGCAATTTGCCCAGGTGTTCGGCATGCGTGTGATCGCCTGGAGTGAAAACCTCACACCAGAACGTGCGGCCGAGTCGGGAGTGACCTGGGTCAGCAAGCGCGAGCTGTTTGAACAGGCCGATATCCTGACGGTGCATCTGGTACTCAGTGATCGCAGCCGTGGTCTGGTGGATGCCCAGGCGCTGGGCTGGATGAAGCCAACCGCACGGCTGGTGAATACGGCACGCGGGCCGATCGTAGACGAACAGGCGCTGGTGCAGGCCTTGTCCACCGGGCGCCTGGCCGGGGCGGCGTTGGACGTGTATAGCCAAGAGCCACTGCCTGCGGAGCATCCGTTCCGGCGCTTGCCCAATGTATTGGCCACGCCGCATGTGGGTTACGTGAGCGAGCAGAATTACCGGCAGTTCTACCAGCAGATGATCGAGGATATCCAGGCCTGGGCCGGCGGCACGCCCATTCGAGTGCTCGGGTAGCGCACCAATCAGGGGCGTACGCACTGCTCTGGCGAGGTGCGTGCACCCACTGGGGCGCGCGAAGCGACCCTGCGCTTGACTGCAGAACCCCGGGCAGTGTGCAGCTCAACGCGAGCACGTCTTGAGGCCACGCATTCCCCGACAACCCCGACGATCAGCGCAAGCATTCAACCTTGCATATCGTTAAAATTTTTTTGTCCTACAAAATTCCTGCATAAACCATACAGGCTCTGGGATCTGGCCTAGACTCATGACCGATGGGTCCGTTCCAAAACAAAAACCCCGCAAAAAATCGAAACTTTCCAACTCTGCCATAGGTCCAGTTTTTAAGGGAGGCGAGTGCACGCGGTTCACGCCAAATGCCCGTCCATCCACTCTTTTTTAGCAATGAGTGCAACTGGCATACGCCTTGCCAGTTTGTACAGTGCTTGTGCGCCTGGCCGCAGGATGCGGTCTTCGGAGCCGATGGCAGCGGGCCATTAGCCAACCAGATATGTCGGAGAGAACTATGATCAGTGCTGCAGTAGAAACTCAGGGAGAGCGTTTTAGTCAGCCGGTAGGGGGGCCAACATCGTTGACCGACCTGCCCAACACTGTGCGGCCGATCGTGAGTCAGAACCCTAATAGAAAGAAAGTCCTGTTTGTCACCTCCGAATTCGCCGACCTGGTGAAAACCGGCGGCCTGGGCGACGTGTCCGCAGCCCTGCCCCGCGCCATGGCGCATCTGCACGACGTGCGTGTGCTGATTCCGGGTTATCCGCAAGTGATGGAAAGCGACAACCCGATCCATATCATCGGCGAACTGGGTGGCCACGCAGCGCTGCCGCCGTGCAAGATCGGGCGCATGGATCTCAAGGATGGCCTGGTCATCTATGTGCTGATCTGCCCCGAGCTGTATGAGCGCGAAGGCACGCCGTACGGCGCCAACAATGGCCGTGACTGGCCGGACAACCACATTCGCTTCGCACGCCTGGGCCTGGCCGCCGCCGACATGGCTGCCAACCTCGCACAGATCCACTGGTGCCCGGACCTGGTGCACGCCCATGACTGGCCCGCTGGCCTGGCTCCGGCTTATATGCACTGGCGTGGTTCGCGTACGCCAACGCTGTTCACCATTCATAACCTCGCCTACCAAGGCGTGGTCAGCCTGGCCTCTACCCCTGAGCTGGGGATCCCGCCGCATGCCCTGCAACAGGAAGGCATGGAGTTCTACGGCAAAATGTCGTTCCTCAAGGCCGGCATGGCGTATTCCAGCCATATCACCACCGTGAGCGCCACGTACGCCCAGGAAATCACCACGCCGGAATTCGGTTGCGGCCTCGATGGCTTCCTGGCGAGCAAGACTCAACAGGGCCTGCTCAGTGGTATCCCCAACGGTATCGATGAAAGCTGGGAGACCTCCACCGACACGCACCTGACCCACAACTTCAACATTGGTGACTGGGAAGGCAAAGCCATCAACGCCGCCCATGTGCGTGAGTTGTTCGGCCTGCACGACTCCACCGGCCCACTGTTTGCGGTGGTATCGCGCCTGGTTTACCAAAAAGGCCTGGACCTCACCGAGGCGGTCAGCAGCTTTATCGTCGAGAACGGTGGCCAGATTGCCATCATCGGCCGAGGTGAGCCTGAAGAAGAGCACGCCATGCGTGAGCTGGCCCTGCGCTTCCCGGGCCAGGTGGGCGTGCGCATCGGCTTCAACGAAACCGACGCCCGCCGCATGTTCGCCGGCAGTGACTTCCTGTTGATGCCATCGCGCTATGAGCCCTGCGGCCTGAGCCAGATGTACGCCCAGCGCTTCGGCTCGCTGCCGGTGGCACGCAATACCGGCGGCCTGGCCGACACCATTGAAAATGGCGTCACCGGGTTCCTGTTCAATGAATCCACGGTAGACAGCTACAAGGAAGCGCTGAGCCGCGCCTTCAGGGTATTTGCCAATACCGGCCTGCTCAATGCGATGCGCAGCCGCGCCATGACACAACCGTTCAACTGGTCCCAGGCAGTGGAACCCTACGCCGAACTGTATGAACAGCTTGTGGCTAAAGCACTGGGGAAATCGAACAAATAATCAAGGGAGGGCTTCATAGATGCCGTCACGGACTCTGGAAACCTGGCCCCACGGCGCAATTATGCTGGACGCGCAACACACGCGTTTTGCCCTGTGGGCGCCAGACGCGTTTTATGTCAGCGTTGAATTGGAAGACGGCAAGTCCATCGCCATGTTGCCTCAGGCAGATGGCTGGTTTGAGGTAGAGATAAAGTGCCCGGCGGGCACTCGCTACCGCTACAACATCGACGGCGAAAACGATGTACCCGACCCGGCATCCAGGGCGCAAGCCCAGGATGTTCATGGTTGGAGCGTGGTTGTCGATCCACTCGCCTATCAGTGGCGCCACAGCCAATGGCAAGGCCGCCCATGGCACGAAGCGGTGATCTACGAGCTGCACGTGGGTGCGCTGGGTGGCTACGCCGCCGTACAAGCGCAACTGCCACGCCTGGCTGAACTGGGCGTCACCGCGATTGAATTGATGCCGTTGGCGCAATTTCCCGGCGAACGCAATTGGGGTTACGACGGGGTTCTGCCTTATGCGCCACACTCCTCTTATGGCTCGCCGGAACAGCTCAAGCAATTGATCGACAGCGCCCACGAACACGGCCTGGCGGTGATGCTCGATGTGGTTTACAACCACTTCGGCCCGGACGGCAACTACCTGGGCCAATACGCCAAAGGCTTCTTTCAAGAAGACGTGCACACGCCCTGGGGCGCTGGCATTGATTTTGATCGTCGCGAAGTGCGCGACTTCTTCCTCGACAATGCGTTGATGTGGTTGCTCGAATACCGCTTCGACGGCCTGCGTCTGGACGCGGTGCACGCGATCGACAATCCCGATTTTCTCAAGGAGCTGGCCCACCGTGTTCGCCAGCAGGTGGACACAGGCCGGCACGTTTGGCTGGTGCTGGAAAACGAGCTGAACCAGGCCAGCCTGTTGAAAAACGATTTCGACGCGCAGTGGAACGATGACTTTCACAACGTGCTGCACGTATTGCTCACCGGCGAAACCGACGCCTATTACAGCGACTTTGCCGAAAACCCTACCGAAAAGCTGGCGCGCTGCCTGGGTGAGGGGTTCATCTATCAGGGCCACACCACCCGCCACGGCCATGAGCGCGGCGAACCCAGTGGGGACTTGCCGCCCAGCGCCTTCGTGGCGTTTTTGCAGAACCATGACCAGATCGGTAACCGCGCGCTGGGCGAACGCCTGCATCAGCTGTGCTCACCGCAGGCGCTCAAGGCAGCCACGACGTTATTGCTGCTGTCGCCGATGATTCCGTTGCTGTTCATGGGTGATGAAGTGAACGCCGAGGAACCGTTCCTGTTTTTCACGGATCACCATGGCGAGCTCGCCGAAGCCGTGCGCGAAGGCCGGCGCAACGAGTTTGCCGATTTTGCCGCATTCAAGGACCCGCAAAGGCGCGAACACATTCCCGACCCGAACGCCCTGCCCACCTTTGTGCAATCAGCGCCCGCCTTCACCGAAAACCAGCACGCTCAGTTCTACCGCCAACTGTTGAGCTTGCGCCACCAGCGGATCGTGCCGCACTTGCCCGGCAGCGTGGCCTTGGGTGCGCAAGTACTGGGGCAAGGCGCCGTCAGCGCGCGCTGGCGCCTGGGCAACGGCAGTGTGTTGCAGATCGACTTGAACCTGGGCGCCGAACCGCTGGATCACCCCGCGCCGCCGCACCTGCTATTTGAAACGCCTGCTAGTGAAGGGGCGCATTTGGCGCCCTTCAGCGCACGCGTTGCCCTATCCCCTGTTGGAGAGCACCTTTGAGCGAAGCGAACCTGGAAATACTCGCCAGCCGAGCGGGCCTGGCCGTCGATTGGATCGACGCAAACGGCCGCCCGCAACATGTTAAACCCGGCGCCCTGCGCGCCGTTCTCAAAGGTCTGGGCCACCCGGCCGATACCGATGCCGAAATCAACGCCAGCCTGCTCGAACTCGAACAGGTGCAGCAAGACAAACACCTGCCGCCGTTGATGACCGTCGACAGCGGCGAAGGCCTCGACCTGGCACGCTACTTTGCCGCAGACACGCCCTGCCGCGTCAGCCTGGAAACCGGCGAAACCCTGGAGCTGCGCCTCGACGGTGATGCCGTGCTGCCAGGCGTCATCGCGCTGGGCTATCACCAAGTGCACATCGACGACCAGACCTTCACCCTGGCCGTGGCGCCCGCCCATTGCTACAGCGTGGCCGAAGCGGTTGACGCCCAACCCGCACGCGCCTGGGGCCTGAGCGCCCAGCTGTATGCGCTGCGTCGTCTCGGCGACGGCGGTTTTGGCGACACACAGGCGTTGGAGCACATGGTCCGCGCCGCCGCCGAACGCGGCGCCGATGCCTTGGCGATCAGCCCGATGCACGCGATGTTCAGCGCCGACACCGAGCGCTTCAGCCCCTACTCGCCGTCCAGCCGCCTGTTTCTGAACAGCCTGTACGCCTCGCCTGCCTGCATTCTGGGCGAGCGCGAAGTGCGCAATGCCATCGACGCCTGTGGTTTGACCGAAGAACTGCACACGCTGGAACAGCACACGCTGATCGACTGGCCCGCCGCCGCCAAGGCCAAGCAGCGCCTGTTGCGCGCCCTGTATGAAGACTTCCGCCACGGCGGACACCCCCAGCATGCCGATTTCCTGAGCTTTCGCCAGAACGGCGGTGAAGCCCTGGAGAACCACTGCCGCTTCGAAGCCGTGCAGGCCGTTCGCGCCGCTGCAGGTGAGGACCTCGACTGGCGGCACTGGCCCGAAGCCTGGCGCACGCCGCAAAGCCCTGAGCTGGTTAAGTTCGCCGCTGAGCACCGTGACGAAATCGGCTTCTACGCGTTCAGCCAATGGCTGATCGCGCGTTGCCTGGAGCGTGCGCAGCAAGCGGCGCGTGGCAGCGGCATGGGCGTCGGCCTGATCGCCGACCTGGCCGTCGGCGCCGACGGCGGCGGCAGCCAGGCCTGGAGCCGCCAGGATGAATTGCTGGCGAACCTCACCGTGGGCGCGCCGCCCGATATTCTCAACCGCGCCGGTCAAGGTTGGGGCATCTCGGCGTTTTCCCCCGAAGGCCTCAAACGCAATGGCTTCCGCGCCTTTATCGAGATGCTGCGAGCCAACTTCGCCCATGCCGGCGGCCTGCGCATCGACCATGTGATGGGCCTGCAACGCCTGTGGGTGATCCCCATGGATGCCTCCCCGCGCGAGGGTGCGTATCTGTATTACCCGGTGGACGACCTGCTGCGGCTGCTGGCGCTGGAATCCCAACGCCACAAGGCGATTGTGCTGGGTGAAGACCTTGGCACCGTGCCCGACGGCCTGCGCGAAAAACTCAGCGCGCGTTCGATTCTGGGCATGCGCGTGCTGCTGTTCGAACAAAATCACGATGGCCAGTTCAGGCCGATCCTCGACTGGCCGGACAACGCCTTGGCAACCACCAGCACCCACGACTTGCCGACCCTCAACGGTTGGTGGCACAGCCGCGACATCGAGTGGAATATCCAGCTCGGCCTGATCGACGCACCGACGGTGGAGCAATGGAGCGAACACCGCCTGCGCGAACGTCAGGCGCTGCGCCAGGCCTTGAGCCAGGACCCGCAGAACTTTGTCGATGAAATTCGCAACGATACCGACCACATGATCGACGCCAGCGTGCGCTACCTCGGCCATACCCGTGCGCCGCTGGTATTGCTGCCGCTGGAAGACGCGCTGGGCATCGAAGAACAAGCCAACCTGCCCGGCACCACTGACACCCATCCCAATTGGCGCCGTCGCCTGCCGGGCGAAGCCGCCAGCCTGCTCGACAACGCCGGCGCTGCCCGCCGCCTCGAACTGCTGGCCGTTGCGCGTAACCAAGCCTATGAGCGTGACCGATGAAAGCACTGCCCCTGCGCGCTACCCAGCGCCTGCAATTCCATAAAGGTTTTACCCTGGACGACGCGGTGCCTCTGGTGCCGTACTTCGCCCAGCTAGGCATCAGCCATTTGTACGCCTCACCGATACTCAGTGCCCGCGCCGGCTCCATGCACGGCTACGACGTGGTCGACCCGACGACCGTCAACCCCGAACTGGGCGGCGAGCCGGCCTTGCGCCGCCTGGTTGCTGCGCTGCGTGAACACCAGATGGGGCTGATCCTCGATATCGTCTCCAACCATATGGCCGTGGGTGGCGCGGACAACCCGTGGTGGCTGGACCTGCTCGAATGGGGACGCCTGAGCCCCTACAGCGAGTTCTTCGATATTCAGTGGCACTCGCCAGACCCGTTGCTCAAAGGCCAACTGCTGATGCCGTTTTTGGGCAGCGACTACGGCGAGGCCCTGCAAGCCGGCACGCTGACGCTGCATTTCGACGCCGAACATGGGGTGTTTTACGTCGAGCATTACGAACACCGCTTCCCGATCTGCCCGCGCGACTACGCATTGATCCTCGGCGCCGACGAGCCGCTCCGGCCGCTGGCCGAGCGTTTCAGCGCGCTGGCCTGTCAGGACGATGCCTACCACGAAGCCGCCTGGCTCAAGCAGGCGCTGGCCGAGCGCGCGACCGAAAGCGACGTGCGCCAGGCCATCGAGCAACGTCTGGGCGAGTTCGACGCACGCCAGCCCGAGGGTTTCAATCGCCTGCATCAATTGCTCGAAGAACAAGTCTACCGGCTCGCCAGCTGGCGCACGGCGGCGGACGATATCAACTGGCGGCGCTTCTTTGATGTCAACGAATTGGGCGGCTTGCGCGTCGAACGCAAGGCGGTGTTCGAGGCCACCCATGGCAAGATTTTCGAGCTGATCAGCGAGGGCCTGATCGATGGCTTGCGCATCGACCATATCGACGGCCTGGCCGACCCACGCGGTTACTGCCGCAAGTTGCGGCGTCGGGTTGATTCACTGGCGCCCGAACGGCACTTGCCGATCTTCGTGGAAAAAATCCTCGGTGAAGGCGAAACCCTGCGCGAAGACTGGAACGTGGACGGCACCACCGGCTACGAATTCATGAACCAGCTGTCGTTGCTGCAGCACGATCCTCAAGGCTTCGAGCCGCTTGCCGAGTTGTGGACCCGCCACAGCGGACGGCCAGCGGCCTTTAGCGAAGAAGCCTGGCTGGCGCGCCAGCAGATCCTCAATGGCTCGCTGGCCGGTGACTTCGAAAGCGTGGCCCAGGCCCTGCTGCAAGTGGCCCGTGACGATGTGATGACCCGTGACCTGACCCTGGGCGCGATCCGCCGCGCCTTGCAGGAGCTGATCGTGCACTTCCCGGTGTACCGCACTTACATCAGCGCCCGTGGCCGCAGCGAAAACGATGACGTGTTTTTCCTGCAAGCCCTGGCCGGTGCCCGCAGCACCTTGAGCGAAGGCGACTGGCCGGTGCTTGACCACCTGGAAAAATGGCTGGGCGGCCAGCCGTGGCGCCATCGCCCGATCGGGCGTGAGCGCAAGATACTCAAGCATGCCTGTGTGCGCTTCCAGCAACTGACCTCTCCGGCCGCGGCCAAGGCCGTGGAAGACACCGCTTTCTATCGCTCGGCAGTACTGCTGTCGCGCAATGACGTGGGTTTCAGCACCGAGCAGTTCAGTGCGCCGGTGGCGGCGTTTCACACCGTCAACCAACAGCGCTTGCAGACCTTTCCCGACAACCTGCTGGCCACCGCCACCCACGACCACAAGCGCGGCGAAGATACCCGCGCACGCCTGGCGGTATTGAGTGAATGCGCGCCGTGGTATGTCGAACAGGTTGAGCATTGGCGCACCCTCGCCGCCCCGTTGCGCGAGGATGCCAATAGCCCGTCGGCCGGTGACGAGCTGATCCTGTATCAAGTATTGCTGGGCAGTTGGCCGCTGGACCTGCACCTGGACGTCGAAAACTACCAGCAGCGCCTCTGGCAATGGCAGCAAAAGGCCCTGCGCGAAGCCAAGTTGCAAAGCAGCTGGAGCGCGCCGAACGAGGCTTATGAACAAGGCGTCGAGGCGTTTCTCTCGCGCTTGTTGCTCAGCGAGGCCGGCAGCGCTTTGCGTACCGCCCTGGGCAATGCCGCTCACGCGATTGCCGCGGCGGGCGCAGTCAACAGCCTGGCGCAATCCTTGCTTCGTATCACCGTGCCGGGTGTACCGGACTTGTACCAGGGCGATGAGTTCTGGGACTTCAGCCTGGTGGACCCGGACAACCGTCGTCCGGTGGACTTCAGCGCACGGCAACAAGCGCTAAACACACCGCCGGACATCCCTGAACTGTTGTCCAACTGGCGCGACGGGCGCGTCAAGCAAGCGCTGATTGCCCAAGTGCTGGCGTTGCGCAAGGCGAACCCCGAGATCTTCCACAGCGGCCGCTACACACCGCTGGAGGTCACCGGCACGCACGCAGAACACGTGGTCGCATTCTGTCGCGAACATGAAGGCAAACGCCTGCTGGTGGTGGTGCCGCGCTGGCCTCATCGCCTGCTGGAAAACGGTGAGCGGCCCCACATCAACGCGCAGGTTTGGGGCGATACGCGGGTGAAATTACCGTTCGCCGCGACAACGCAAAACTGGAAGGGACTTTTTCATACAGGCGCAGTCACACCAAACAAGGAGCTGTTGATCAGCGCTGCCCTGGGGGATTTCCCGGTCAATGTCTTTATCAATCCTGATGATCAAGAAAGCTGAAACTTTTCTGTGAGGAGCATTGTGATGAGTACTGAAGACAAACGTATTCGCGAGTTGGCGCATCAGATCTGGGAATCCGAGGGCAAGCCCCACGGAGAGGACACCCGCCACTGGGAGATGGCGCGCAAACTGGCCGAAGCCGAAGCGCTGACGCCGAGCAAGCCCAAGGCCGCTGCCAAGCCGAAAACCGCGCCCAAGCCTGCGCCCAAAGCCAAGCCGCCAGCACCGGCGGCGAGCAAACCGGCGCCGCCTGTGGCGAAAAAGCCCGCAGCACCGAAAAAACCCAAGCCTTAAGCGTCACGACCTTACGGGCCTCCTCCCGGCGCTGCCGGCAGGAGGTTCCCTTTTGAATATCCACTGCGTCAGCTGAACGATCGCCAGCACGGTCGCGCTCGGCCCGAAAAAAGACCCTTGCAGGAGCAACTCAATGAGCAAACCAGATAAAAACCAACCGACGCCGGAAAACGAGCCGTCGCGGATTCGTGAAGGTTTGCCCTTCCCCCTCGGCGCCACCTGGGACGGCCTGGGCGTCAACTTTGCGCTGTTCTCGGCCAACGCCACCAAAGTTGAACTGTGCCTGTTTGACGACACCGGCGAAGTTGAGCTGGAACGTATCGAACTGCCCGAATACACCGACGAAACCTTCCACGGTTACCTGCCCGACGCCCACCCTGGGCTGATTTACGGCTACCGCGTATACGGTGCATACGACCCGGCCAATGGTCACCGCTTCAACCACAACAAATTGCTGATCGACCCCTATGCCAAACAGCTGGTGGGCGAACTCAAATGGTCCGAAGCGTTGTTCGGCTACACCATCGGCCACCCCGACGACGACCTCAGTTTCGACGAACGCGACAGCGCGCCCTTCGTGCCCAAGTGCAAGGTCATCGACCCGGCGCACACCTGGGGCAACGACCAGCCGGTGCGGGTGCCATGGGACCGCACGATCATTTATGAAACCCACCTGCGCGGCATCAGCATGCGCCATCCTTCGGTTGGCGAGTCGGTGCGCGGCACCTGCGCCGGGCTGATGGAAGATGATGTGCTCAAGCACATCCGCCAGCTGGGTGTGTCGTCGGTGGAATTGCTGCCCGTGCACGCATTCGTCAACGACCAGCACTTGCTGCAAAAAGGCATGACCAACTACTGGGGCTACAACAGCATCGCCTTCTTCGCCCCGGACCCGCGCTACCTGGCCAGCGGCAAGATCGCCGAGTTCAAGGAAATGGTCGCGCACCTGCACGAAGCCAAGCTGGAAGTGATCCTCGATGTGGTCTACAACCACACCGCCGAAGGCAACGAGCGTGGCCCGACCCTGTCCATGCGCGGCATCGACAACGCCTCCTACTATCGCCTGATGCCTGACGACAAGCGCTTCTACATCAACGATTCCGGCACCGGCAACACCCTGGACCTGAGCCACCCGTGCGTGCTGCAAATGGTCACCGATTCCTTGCGTTACTGGGCCACCGAGATGCACGTGGACGGTTTCCGCTTTGACCTGGCGACCATTCTGGGCCGTTACCGCGATGGCTTCGACGAACGCCACAGCTTCCTCGTGGCCTGCCGCCAGGACCCGGTGCTGCGCCAGGTGAAAATGATCGCCGAACCCTGGGACTGCGGCCCCGGTGGCTACCAAGTGGGCAAATTCCCACCGGGTTGGGTGGAATGGAACGACCGTTTCCGCGACACCGTGCGCGCGTTCTGGAAAGGCGACGACGGCCAGTTGGCAGACTTCGCTGCACGCATGACCGCGTCCGGCGAGATGTTCAACCAGCGTGGTCGACGTCCGTACAGCTCGGTCAACTTCATCACCGCCCACGATGGCTTCACCTTGCACGACCTGGTGTCGTACAACGACAAGCACAACGAAGCCAACGACGAAAACAACCAGGACGGCAGCAACAACAACCTGTCCTGGAACCATGGCGTCGAAGGGCCTACCGAAGACCCGGAAATCAACGCGCTGCGCCTGCGCCAGATGCGCAACTTTTTTGCCACCCTGCTCTTGGCCCAAGGCACACCGATGCTGGTCGCCGGTGACGAGTTCGCACGCACCCAGCACGGCAACAACAATGCCTACTGCCAGGACAGCGAGATCGGCTGGGTCAACTGGGAGCTGGACGACGACGGCAAAGCGCTGCTCAAGTTTGTGAAACGCCTGATCAAGCTGCGCCTGGCGTATCCGATCCTGCGCCGTGGACGCTTCCTGGTGGGTGACTACAACGAAGACATCGGGGTGAAGGATGTCACCTGGCTGGCGCCGGATGGCAACGAAATGACCACCGAACAGTGGCAAGACAGCCATGGCCGCTGCCTGGGCATGCTGATGGATGGCCGCGCCCAGGAAACCGGGATTCGCCGTCCGGGTGGCGATGCGACCTTGCTGCTGGTGGTCAACGCCCACCACGACATGGTCAATTTCCGCCTGCCACCGGTGCCGGAAGGCGAATTCTGGACCTGCATGCTCGACACCAATGAGCCGGCGGTGCGCGGCCAGGAGCGCTTTGATTTCGAGCACGAGTACGCGGTCACCGGCCGCTCGCTGTTGCTGTTTGAACTGCAGCACGACGAGGTGTGAAATGGCGTTGCATGGATTCCTTCAAAGCTACCGGGGCTATGCGGACACGCACGCTTTGGGCCAAGCCCTGAAGGCACTTCAGGAAGAAGGCCTGGACCAGCTGCCATTACCCGGCAGTGGCCAGACGCTGGAGCGATTCAGTCGTCTGGCCCAGGTGGCGGGCCACGATCTGCGCCTGTGCAAATTGTTCGAAGGCCACACCGATGCCTTGGCGATCATCGCCGAACTCGACAGCCCCCTGCCGCCTTTGGGCAGCTTGTGGGGCATGTGGGCCGCCGAACCGCCGACAGCCAAGGTGCGCGTGCACCGTGATGGCCATCGGTTGATCGTCGAGGGGCGCAAGGCCTGGTGTTCCGGGGCGGCGGTGGTCAGTCATGGCTTGCTGACCGCCTGGGACGACGAAGACCGTCAGCAACTGGTTGCCGTGGACATGGATCAGCCCGGCATTACCGTCACCAATGAAGGCTGGAACGCCGTGGGCATGGCCGCCACTGGCAGCGTCGAGATTGTGTTCGACGGGGCCAAGGGTATTGCCGTCGGCGGGCCGGGTGATTACCTGTCCCGCCCTGGCTTCTGGCAAGGCGGGATTGGCATTGCCGCCTGCTGGTACGGCGGCGCGCAACGCCTGGCCGAAGTGTTGCGCGAGCAATGCAGCAAGCGCCCCGAGCCCCATGCCCTCGCCCACTTGGGCGCAGTGGACAGCGTGCTCAACAGTGCGGCCTGTGTGTTGCGTGACAGTGCAGAACAGGTTGACCGCGCTCCGCGGGCGGATGCACGGCTGCTGGCGCAGCAGGTGCGTGCGTGCATCGAAGATACCGTCGAGCAGGTCATCCACCATGTGGGCCGCGCGGCAGGTGCCGGGCCTTATTGCAAGGATCCGCACTTTGCCCAGTTGATGGCCGACCTGCCGGTGTACGTGCGCCAGAGCCATGCGGAACGCGACCTGGCGGCGTTGGGCGAACAGGTGGCTGAGCAACCCACAGGGCGGTGGCAGTTATGAAACCCAATCCGATCGTAGGCCAGGGCACGCCACTGCATCAGTGGCAAGCCTCCTCGCACATTGCCGAGCTGCCGCACATCAGCGTCGAACAGTTGGTACCCGAAGGGCATCGTGCAGTCATCATTGCCCCGCATCCGGACGATGAAGTGCTCGGTTGCGGCGGCCTGCTGCAAGGCCTGGCGGCCATCGGCCGGCCGATTCAGCTGATTTCGGTGACCGATGGCAGCGCCAGCCATCCGGGCTCTCAGCGCTGGCCGGTGGAGCGCCTGAGTGTGGTGCGCCCGCAGGAATCAGCCCAAGCATTGCACCGCCTGGGTTTGCCGTTGCACAGCCTCAAATGGCTGCGCGCAGGGTTCAGCGACAGTCAGGTGGCGGCGCAGGAAGCACAGCTGAGCGCGTTCATCCAACGCTACCTCAAACCCACGGACGTGGTGTTCACCACGTGGCGCGAAGATGGGCATTGCGACCATGAGGCCGTCGGCCGCGCCAGTGCAAAGGCCGCGCATGCGGTCGGCGCGACCCTGTATGAATTGCCGGTATGGACCTGGCACTGGGCAACCCCCGAAGACAGCCAGGTGCCCTGGCACCGCGCGCGCAAAATCCCGCTGACGCCCGAAACGGTGGCGCGTAAGCGGCATGCCATCCACGCGTTTGCCAGCCAGCTGGAGGGCGACCCGCAGATCGGCCTGCCGCCTGTGCTTGCGCCTTATGTGGTGGAACGCCTGCTGCAGCCTTTTGAAGTGGTGTTTGTATGAGCGTGGCCACGCCGTATTTCGACCAACTGTTTGCCGGCAATGACGACCCTTGGGCATTTCGCCAACGCTGGTACGAGCAGCGCAAACGCGCGCTGACCCTGGCGGCGCTGACCCGCCCGCGTTATGCGTCGATATTCGAACCCGGTTGCGCCAACGGCGAGCTGAGCGCCGAACTGGCGCCGCGCTGTGACCGCCTGGTGTGTTGTGACACGGCCAGTGCCGCGGTGGCATTGGCGAAAACACGGTTGCTGGGGTTTCCTCATGCCGAGGTGCAGCAAAGTCGTTTGCCGGAACAGTGGCCGACCGGCTCGTTCGAACTGATCGTGTTGAGCGAGCTGTGCTACTACTTGGATGCCGATGATTTGCACCGCCTGGTCGACTGCGCCCTTGGCGCCTTGACCGAAGATGGGCAACTGCTGGCCTGTCACTGGCGCCCCCGCATTGAAGGGTGCCCGCAGACCGCTGAACAGGTGCATACCCTGCTGCAGCAACGGCTGGGTATGCCGCCGGTGGTGCAGCATCACGAAAGTGATTTCCTGCTCGACCTGTGGAGTCGCGACAGTACCTCGGTCGCGACTCTGGAGGGGCTGCGATGATCGGCGTTCTGATCCCGGTGCATAACGAAGAGGCGCTGCTGGGCGCATGCCTGAAGGCCGCCCTGGTTGCTGCCCGCCATCCGGGGCTGCTCGGCGAAGCGGTTCAGATCCTCACCGTGCTCGACAGCTGCAACGATGGCAGTGCGGCGATCGTGCAAGCCTATGCGGTGCACAGCCTGCACGTGCAGGCGCGCAATGTCGGGCAGGTGCGCGGTGTGGGTGCGCGGCACTTGCTGAATCAAGGTGCACGCTGGATTTCGTGCACGGACGCCGACAGCCGCGTCGCCCCTGACTGGCTGGTGGCGCAATTGGCGCTGGGTGTTGACGCGGTGTGCGGCACCGTGACCGTGGATGCCTGGAGTGAAGGCTTCGACCCCGCGGCGAAAATTCGCTACACCCAGGCCTACCAGGCCCGAGACGGCCATCGCCATGTTCACGGCGCCAATCTGGGCGTGAGTGCTGGCGCCTATGTGCAGGCCGGCGGGTTCGAGCCCCTGGCGTGCCACGAAGATGTGCAACTGGTGCGCAATCTGGAGCGTTGCGGCGCGTCCATCGCCTGGAGTCACAGGCCACAGGTGATTACCAGTGGCCGGCTCGACTGCCGCGCCCAAGGCGGGTTTGGTGACTATTTGAAGAGCCTCATGCAGGCCAGCTGAAAAAATCAACATTTCACGATGTAAAACCCATGAATCCTTGACTATGCTGATAGCGCCTTGCCGGTATTCCAGGGTTGGAGTACCGCGCATCACCGCAGCGGAGTCTGCGGCGAACAAAAAGAGCGTCGTCCCGTCAACGGGGTACGGCCCAGCATCAATTGACAAGGATGTGACACCCATGAAGCCTGCCTCCTTAAGCGAGGGCCGCCGCGGTCCCGCGCAAATCTGGAACAGCGCGCCACAGTTGGCGCAAATTCCCGCTATCCCTCCTTCTTCGCTGGTGCCGCCCGGTGCACGCGTGGTGGTGATTGCTCCGCACCCTGGCGATGAAGTGCTGGCGTGTGGAGGGCTGCTGCAACTGTTCAGTACTCTGGAGCACCCGCTGCTGCTGATCTCGATCACCGATGGCAGCGCCAGCCATCCGGGGTCTCACGCATGGCCGGCGAGCCGCCTGAGTGTGATTCGCCCCCAGGAAAGCGCCGAGGCGTTGCGCCGGTTGGGCATGCCGCTGCACAGCTTGAAGTGGATTCGCGGCGGTTTTCGTGACGACGCCCTGGCGAGCAGTGAACAGCCGATGAGCCAGTTCATTGCGCGTTACCTGCAGCCGGGCGACGTGGTGTTCACCACGTGGCGCAACGACGGCAATGACGATCACGACGCCGTCGGCCGTGCCAGCGCCAAGGCCTGCAGCCTGATCGGCGCGCGGCTTTATGAACTGCCCATCTGGGCCTGGCACAGTCCGGCGCGTGAAGCGGCGATGATGCCTTGGCAGCGGGCGCATAAGGTACGTCTGGACAGCTGGAGTGTCGCGCGCAAACTTCACGCCGCTCATGCCTACGCCAGCCAATTGGTCGGCGACCCCGCCATCGGGCTCGCGCCGATGCTCGCCCAGGAACTGCTGGAGCGCATGCGCGAGCCGTATGAGATCGTGTTCGCGTAGCGCGGGCGGTTATGTATCGCAGTGTGTATAGCAGGCGTGGCGATACACAGCGTTTAACCCGAGACCGTTCCTGAAACATGCGCGATACAGCGCAGCGGTCAACTGAGTGTCAGGCACCCATCAGCCGCAGGAGGCTCGCCTTGCACACTCTGTTGACCCGTCGCTCCAAACACCGTCCGCTTTTTCTGGCATTGGCCTTATTGCCATTCGGCGCCCTGGGCGTGGCGCACGCTGAAATGCCCGAGCCGCCAACGCCGGCCAGCCATGACCAGTCCGCCTTTGGCGCGCTCAAGCACGTCAAGGCCGGGGTGCTCGATGTGGCCTACGCCGACATTGGCCCGGCCAACGGCCAGGTGGTGATCCTGCTGCACGGCTGGCCCTACGACATCGACAGTTACGCCAATGTCGCGCCGTGGCTGGCGGCCAAAGGCTACCGCGTGTTGATCCCGTATGCCCGCGGCTATGGCGCCACGCGTTTCGTGTCGGATAAAACCCTGCGCAACGGTGAACCGGCGGCGTTGGCACAGGACGTGATCGACTTCATGGACGCGCTGAAGATCAAGCAGGCGGTGCTCGGTGGGTACGACTGGGGCGCGCGCTCGGCGGATATCGTCTCGGCGCTGTGGCCGGAGCGGGTCAAGGCATTGGTGTCTGTCAGCGGCTACCTGATCGGCAACCAGGCTGCCGGCAAGCAACCGCTGCCGCCCAAGGCGGAATTGCAGTGGTGGTACCAGTTCTACTTCGCCACCGAGCGCGGCGCCGCCGGCTACCAGAAGAACACCCACGAATTTGCCAGGCTGATCTGGCAAACCGCTTCGCCGAAGTGGGCCTTTGACGAGGCCACGTTCGCACGCAGCGCCAAAAGCCTGGATAACCCTGATCACGTCGCCATCACGGTTTTCAACTACCGTTGGCGCCTGGGTTTGGTGCAAGGCGAGGCGCAATACGACGCGCTGGAACAGCGGCTGGCCCAGTCGCCCACCATCGGCGTGCCGACCATCACCCTCGAAGGCGACGCCAATGGCGCACCGCACCCGCAACCCGAGGACTACGCCAAGCGCTTCACCGGCAAGTACCAATTTCGCCTGATCAATGGCGGAATCGGCCACAACCTGCCGCAGGAAGCACCGACAGCGTTCGCCAAGGCCGTGTTCGACGCCGATCACCTGTGACCTTATCGCGACGACCTGGCGCGGGTACCGACCTTGGGCGGGGCGTGTTTTTGCTGCTCAGCGCGCGGCTGTAGGGGAAAGGCACTCTCTGGCTTGAACAGTGTTGCCAATTGAATACGGTGGTCCGAATGGACTCGGGCCACCGTGTATTGATCAGGCCGGCACGCCGAGAATGATGTGCGAGGCCTTAATCACCGCTGTCGCGCTGACGCCTGGCGCCAAACCCAACTCCCCCACCGCGTCGCGGGTGACGATGGCCTAAACCTTCGAACCACCGGCCAATTCGAACACCACTTCGGCGTTCACCGCACCGTCGTCGACGCTCAGTACCGTGCCTTCCAGGCAGTTGCGCGTCAGTCATCAACATGACCCACGGCGCCTTGATCAGTGCCACGGCAACAACTCCAGTGTCCCGTCTGCCGGCATTCTGGGCCTGGTATTGACTACCTGTTGTCGCCCGAGCTGGCGACAAGCCCGCATCGACAATGTGAAAAATTTGTTAAGCATTTAACGTCAAAGGCTTTTTTGCTCGGATCCAATCTGACACACTGATGCGAATAATTATCATCATCTTTGTTATTCGCTAGGGACGGCGCTTTCGGGAGAGTCGGTTTCATGTCTGTGCAACAACACGGCAGTAAAGGTTTTTCACCCAACTTGATCGCGATGGCCATCTGTATTGCCAGCTCACAAGCGGCCTTCGCCGCCGATACGCAGCCGCCAGCCGACGTCGTCGAGTTGGGTGCAACTCAGATCAACACCGAGCAACAACTTGGTGCGACCACCGAAGGCAGCCCGTCCTACACCACCGGCTCGATGGCCACGGCAACCAAACTTCCACTGACGATGCGCGAAACCCCACAGGCCGTCACCGTCATCACGCGACAGCGTATGGATGACCAGGCGATGACCAGCATCAACGACGTGGTCAAGGCCACGCCCGGGTTGTTCCTGAATTTCTCCAGCGGCCCTGGCCGGCAGTCGTACACCTCGCGCGGTTTCGACATCGACAACCTGATGTATGACGGCATCCCCAGCGGCTACAACGGGGTCACGGTCGGCGCCCAGCCGAACCTGGCCATGTTCGACCGCGTCGAGGTAGTGCGCGGCGCAACAGGTCTGGTCACCGGTGCCGGCAACCCTTCAGCCGCCATCAACCTGATCCGCAAGCGACCGCTGGACGAGCAGAAAGTCACCCTCACCGGCGCCGCCGGCAGCTGGGACAATTACCGTGGCGAGCTGGACGCCTCCAGCCCACTCAACGACAGCGGTACATTGCGCGGCCGGGTGGTCACTTCTTACGGTGATGCCAACAGTTTCATCGATAAAGTCCAGGAAGATCACGGCCTGTTCTACGCCGTCACCGAAGCGGATTTGAGCGAAGACACCACCCTGACCCTGGGTTTCTCCAACCAGAAGGACAAGACCAACTACTTCTGGGGATCGGCGATGGTCGGTCAGGACGGCCATCATCTGGACCTGCCGCGCTCCTACAACCCCGGCACTCGCTGGGAGAACAAGGACCAGGAAATCAACACGGTGTTCGCCGAGCTGCGTCAGCGCCTGGCCAACGACTGGAGCCTTCAAGTCAACGCCAACTACGCCGAACAGAACGCGTTGTTTTCAGGCTCCTACCAGTCGCGCTGGGTCAACAACACCCCGGCTCGCACGGTTTACCAGGCGGCCTACGATGAAAACCAGGCCGGCATCGACGCCTTTGCCAGCGGCCCTTTCCAGGCGTTCGGGCGTACCCATGAACTGGTGGTGGGCGCCAGCAAGCGCATCTACGACCTGACCACCCACAGCTACAGCCCGTACGACACCAACTGGCCACTCACCGCCGGTAAGCCGGACTTTGTTCACACCGACAACCAGCGCGAAGTCACCACTCAGGATGGCGTCTACGTCACCACGCGCCTAAGCCTGGCCGACCCGTTGAAGCTGATCCTCGGCGGGCGCCTTGACTGGTATGACTATGACAACCGTGACGGCGACGGTGATTATCATGTCACCCGCAACCTCACCCGCTACGCAGGTTTGATCTATGAGCTGGACGACCATCACTCGGTCTACGTCAGCTACAGCGACATCTTCACGCCGCAAAGTGAAAAGGACACGTCCGGTAAGCCGGTCAAGCCGATTGTCGGCAAGAACTACGAGGTCGGCATCAAGGGCGAATACCTGGGCGGCGCGCTGAATGCGAGCCTGGCGCTGTTCCGCGTCGACCAGGAAAACCGGGCGGTGCAAGTGTTCGTGCCGAACTGCCCGCAGGCCTCCTGCAACGAAGCCTCCGGCGAAATTCGCAGCGAGGGTATCGACGTCGAACTGCAAGGCGCGTTAACCGAGAATTGGCAGGTTGGCGGTGGCTACACCTACGCCCGTACGCACACCATCAAGGACGAGGCCAACCCGCAGAAGGTCAACAAGCAGTACGACACCGACACGCCAGAACAGCTGTTCAAACTGACCACGCGCTACAACCTTCAGGGCCCGCTGGAAAAATTCCGCGTGGGCGGCAACGTCTCCTGGCAGAGCCGCATGTACAACGACCTTGACCTCGCGGATGGCAGTAAATACCGGCTCAAACAGGGCAGCTATGCGGTCACCGACCTGATGGCCGGCTACCAGGTCAACCAGCACCTGGACCTGCAGCTCAACGCCAACAACATCTTCGACCGTCGCTACTACTCGACCATCGCCAACTCGGTGAGCTACGGCGGTGACGCGTACGGCAACCCACGCAACATGATGCTGACCGCCAAGTACACCTTCTGATCGTCATCGCCTCGGCTATCCGTTCGGGTAGCCGTTCTTAAAGTCCCGTTCAAGGATGCCGATAACGTTCTGGCATCCCTGAATCAAAAAGCACACGAATACCTGCTTCACTCCACCGGCGGCCCGTCGTGGCACGCCGCATGCTTGCCTATTACCCGCCGAACACATGGAGTAAGAGTGAATGCCCACCCGCCCGCGTTTTCTAGAGCACTACCGCAAGGCCGATCGCATCATGCTGGCGTTGGTCTGGCTGATGTTTCTGTTCTCACTCGGGCTGGCGTTCTGGCACGACACCTGGCTTCAGGCATTGACCGTGGGCGCAGGCACCAGTGTGGTGCTGACGGTGCTCTATCGCGCTTTCGGCGGAACACGTTTGATGCGCTGCCTGCTGGGCGCCGGCTTGATGGTAATGGCCGCCCTGCACATCAACCAGGCGCAAGGCGTGATCGAATCACACTTCGGCATTTTCGCGTTGCTGGCGGTGCTGACGTTCTACCGCGACTGGCTGCCGATCCTGGTCGCGGCGGCAACGATCGCCGTGCATCACGTGGTCTTCCATGCCTTGCAACATCAAGGCTTCCCGGTGTTTGTGATGGAACACCACGGCGGCTGGAGCATGGTGTTCGTCCACGCGTTTTACGTGGTGATGGAGACCGTCGCCCTGCTCTACCTGGCCATTCACAGCCAGCGTGAGGCGGTCGAAAGCCAGGAAATGCTCGAGAAAATGCTCGCCGTGACCACCCAGCTCACCGTCGAAACCGCCCAGGGTGAAGGCAAAGTGCACGTTTCCCTGGCCAAGCGCTTCGACCACTTCCTGCAGCAAATCACCCACCTGATCGACGGCGTGACCCGCGACTCCCAGGGCCTTGGCCAACTCGGCCAGGAACTGGCCAGTGCCAGCGGCACCCTGGAAAAAGGCGCACGCCATCAGTTGGCAGAAATCACCCAGATGACCGGCTCGATGCAGCGCATGGAAGACGCCATGGGCCACATCACCGTGCACGTTGAACAGGCTGTCGAGCACGCCGGCCAAGCCAGCCAACAAATCGTGCGCGGCCAGGAAAGCGTCGGCCGCGCCCAGCATGAAATCAGCCAACTGGCTTCACGCATTCACGGCACCCACTCCACCGTGCAAGACCTCGCGGCGCAGGCCGAGCAGATCGGCTCGGTGCTCGAAGTGATCAGCAGCATCGCCAACCAGACCAACCTGCTCGCGCTCAACGCCGCCATCGAAGCCGCGCGCGCCGGCGAGCAAGGCCGAGGGTTTGCCGTGGTCGCCGATGAAGTGCGCAGCCTGGCCCAGCGCACGGCGGTGTCCACCCAGGAAATCAAACAGATCATCGAAGGCTTGCAACACGGCAGCCGTCAGGCCGTCGAGGCAATGCATGACAGCCAGCAAGGCGTAGAGCGTTGCGTACAAGACAGCCAGTTGGCGGTACAGATGCTGCAAGCGGTAGGCGCCGATATCGCGCGCATCGACGCACTGAATGGGCGAATTGTGAGCACCACGCGCGAGCAGTCCACGGCCAACCTGGAGATTGTCGGGCGCTTGCAAGCGGTGCAGAGCATTGCGCAAAGCACCGCGGATGATGTGGAGACGCTGGCGCGCAGCAGTGAACGGTTACCGCCGATTGCGGTACGCCTGGATGCCTTGGGGCGCAGGTTTCATCAATGAAGTCATGAGTCTCGGGACAATGAGGAGGTGATCTGAGCAATCGCCCCCTGATCCGCCTCGTGCAGCGTGCGGTACTGATTGACGACTTCGGTTTCTTCCACCGTGAGGTCATCCGCGCTCATGTGCGAACGCTCCCCGCTCAGCACATACAGCACATCGACCCCTCTGCGACGGATCGCCATCAGATAGTCCGATTTGGGCAGCCTCTCGCCCCTTTCATAGTGGCCCTGTGCGTTTCCGGCCACACCCCCTATCACACCAAAATCGTGCTGGGAGAGTAAAAGCCTTTTGCGCTCTTCCTTTAAGCGCCCGCCTAAACTGCTGTCCATGTTGAATGCCTGCCATGAGGGTATAAACCACCATACGCCTATACACCTCAAAGAAGGTCACTCATTTGAGTTGACCTTTCAGGGCATAGTCCGGCAGGTCAGTGAGGTGACGCCCACCGCGGCGCACATTTGGGCACGCCTTGCGCTGGAGCCACGTAGGGCCGCATCAGGGTTTCATAGGCGGCGAACGCTTGGGGGTGATCTACATGGCGCCCCAGCTCGCCGGCCAACACATACGCCCCTCACAGGCCCAGGCTGGTGCCCATGCCACTGATGGGCGAGGCGCAATAGGCTGCGTCGCCAGCACGGCGTTCAACCCAGTGAGCATTGGCGCAATGTGCTGATATACCAGGGCCACCGAGGCGGGAACCGGACACACCATCAAGCTGGCGCTCACGAATCACATGGCCGGCACGCTCCAGGCGGTCGAGACCTGGGGGGATGCCCGCGGTCGTCACCGATAGGCGCGAGGCAAGTTCGGTCGGTGGCGACGGGCCGTCCGTGATCAAGTGCTCCAGCGCCGCCATGTCGGTCTGGTTGATGGACAAGGCATCGGCAAGATGGCTGGCGGCTTTGCGGGTCAGGATGGCGATCTGTTGCAGCTGCTGCGCGACGGCATCGCTGGCGATCTGCAGGCCGCGTGGGTCGTGGTCTGGGGCGGGAACAGATGCGGGTGGCTTCATGCGTTTGGCTGCTCTGGATCTTAAGGTGACGACCACGCCAACATATAGCTAACTTGCTTAGCTATCTTCCTTGCGTGTCGAACGGCCACGGTAAGGCAGGCGAAATCCCTCACGTTTTACTAGCCTGAGTTCAGGCGAGCCCCCCCCCTCGCTTACAGGGCACCAAAGGGAGGTTGCAGCATGACCGACGAGACAAGCACCAATGGGCCGGCGTCGTACTTCCCCGCCATCGAAAAAAAGTATGGGCAGCCCATCAGCCATTGGCTGGAGCTGCTCAAAACCGTCAATGCCCAGAAGCATTTGGAAAGGGTCGCCCGGCTTAAAACCGAGCACCGCATGGGCCATGGCCACGCCAATGCGCTGGTGGCGTATTACGCGGCGATGGAAAAAAGCGACTGAGCCGCCGTCCTACCCTTCAAGGCTGCGCTTGAGTCGCTTCAGGTCACGGTTGACGATCAGCTTGTGCACCTGACCGACCGGCACCATATAAAAGCGGCCAAAGGCGTTATGGGTGATTACTGATGAGGTGATCGTGAACATACGATCGCTGATCGACAGGCAGATCATCACATCCAGATGCCGGTCGCGCTCGGTCAGTACCAGCACGTTGGGAGCGCTGTGCTCCACCAAAAAGAAGTCCAGCCGCTCGCCGACCTGCACATGCTCTCGCCGCGTGCCGGAAAACCCGCCAATACGTTTCACCCCAAACAACGCGCAAATGGCATCCCTGATCCGAAACGCCATGTGCAGGAATGGACCCGGTTCGGCCGTCATGATATTCCAGGCTTCAAGTGCGGTGACATCTACCGGCAGCAGGATCGACCTGCGATCGTAATAATCCAGGTCGCCCGGCAGGCGCAGCGTGTGAACAACATCGGTGGTCGCCAAACATTCTCTCCTTGAAAGGTGGGCACTGTTGAATGCCCTCAGCCGCAAGCATTACCGCTATTCGTCGAGAACATTGACGCACCAGGCTGTGGCTTAAAAGGCAGGGCGCTGCCTGCCGGGCAGAGGTTATTTTGCGCGTCAGTTCAAGTAAAGCGCGAAATGACCTTGAAGAAGGTGAGCGCAAGAATGAGCGACTGTCGCCTTCCTGAGCTGGCAGCACCTGCCGGATGTTGGCTGGATAACGTTGTCTTTTACACCACTTCCACCAACTCGAATTCTTCTGCCACAAGCTCCATCGCCTCGTCGAACGAGCCCTCCCGATGAAAAAAATCTTTATGGCCCTGCGCCCAGTACCTGAGGCTGAGATCCCCTTCGCCTTCCTTTCTTGCAAACGCTTCATTCACGTCGCAGTAACGAATGATACGCAGCGAAACAAGCCTAATGACACATACCGGCTCGCCCCGACTGTTGAGGATGATGCTGTAACCGCCAATCGCTGACGATTCATCTTGATGGTTGAATGATGAAAGTGAGCAACATGACGCTGTTTTAATGCTGTTAGCGACAAGTCCAGCCAGCTCATCTGCCATGTCTGGAGTATCCCCAAATGCCCATGCACTGGCTTTCGGGTACCTGATCTTCAAATCGTCAATCATGCGCATCACTCAATCCGTTTAAACCTTATCGTTGACTGCAGCGTCAGCACCCATTCGCGAATGATTAGCCCGGCACCTTCAATCAAGTTGACCGCCGCCGGTAATGGCGCGACCCACTCAGCAGGCCTCGCCATACCTGACGGTTCTAATTTCCGTGATAGACCGGCAACCGCCCTTGAGCCTCCGCGTTGCGCCCCTCCTGGAAGTCATTTGACTTATACAGCGTTGAGCGTTGCGCATCTAATGCGGACAGGGCGTCGGCTTGCACCGGGTCGATGACGCGATGCGCAGAGGCCAGCGATGCCTTGATCCCCAAAGGGCCATTGGCGGCGATCCTGTTTGCCAACTCGATCGCTTTGTCGAGGGCTGACTGCCGATCGGGGATCTCCTGCACAGTACCCATGCGATAGGCTTCACGGGCGGTCCAATGATCGCCTGTCAGCATGTAGCGCATGGCGTTGGCCCAGCCGGCTTCGCGCACGAATCGTACTGTCGATCCGCCGCCCGGGAAACGACCATGCGTGTTTTCATCCTGCCCGAAGTTAGTGTTGTTCGCCGCAACTCGTATGTCGGCGACAAGAAACAGCTCATGCGCCATGTTCCACGTGTCGCCGTGGACCGCCACGATCAGAGGTTTGGTGAGATAGGGCATTTTCTTGCCGAGCGGGTCGATCAGCCCCGCACCGAGCGTCGGTTCGCCCGAGCTGGCAACGGCCTTGAAGCCCTCAACGTCAAGGCCCTGCGAGAAGTTGTCACCGTGGCCGAACAACACAGCGGCGCACAGTGAAGGGTCATGGTCGTAGTCGTAATACGCCTTGGCGAGGGCCAGGTACGCTTGCGGATCAAGCCTGTTCTGAATATAGGGTCGGGAATCAAGCTGAGCTCACGCAACCCTGATGATGCGCAATATGAATTATTCTGACGGGCAGCTTTTGGCCAGAAGCGGACGCTCTCCAGTGTCTACTTAATCAGCGGTGATTCAGGGGCTGGGGGGGTATACATAGTTGATTGCCAAGCTAATCCCCAAGCTCGAATTGCTGAAACCCCACGCGCCTGACATAAACCCAAAAGTTATCCTTTGGCTCATATTGCTCCATGCAAACACTATGTTCCTGACACAGTTCATCTTCGTCGATCAGGATGCGATCCCAATCGAAGTCAGGGTTCTTGGAAATGGTATAGCTAGGGTAAGGTTTGTCGAGATCGAAGTGGATCGAATACACGAACAACGGAGATTCCCACGGCATGTGGGTTTCGTACAACCGCATCAGTTCGGGCATCTGTGCTTTACAGTGCTGTTCGGCAAACGTCAGTGCCTGGGGCAAATCATCCCACGTAGCCTTGACCGCGCGTTGCGCAGCGGCGAGCCTGGCGTAAGGTGGCTCGTCATTGTGGTGCTGGACGTAAATCAATCGGCTGCCGAACTGGAATTCGCATTGCCAGACACCCGAGGGAGCACGCCAGTGGCCAAGCATGGATTCGGTCAGTAGATTGATGTCCATATCGGTACCACACAGATGGAAAGGTGCTCAGTTTACCCTCTCAAATATCAGCCTGGGAATGCATAGGCGTTTGGGCTATTTGTCCGACATCCACGGGATCTGACCGGCAGCTTTGGGTCGAAAGCGCCCATTCTGCGGCTGAGAATCAAGCTGGCCAGCAGCAACCCAAAGGCTATCTTGATCTTCAAGGCCTTCCTGCCGCAGTTCGTGGTGCCGGGCCAGCCGATCACGCCACAATTTGCGCTGCTGGGCGCGATGTTCCTGGTGCTGGAATGGATCGCCATCAGCGCCTATGCCTATATGGGCCTGCACATGCGCCGCTGGTTTGCCGAGCCGCGCGGTAAACGAATTTTCAATCGATGCTGCGCGGGGTTGTTGTCGGCAGCGGCAACGGTGCTGTTGATGGCGCGTCGCGCTTGAGGTCGCTGCGAAACAGCGAGTGATGCCATCGCTCGCAAGCGCCGCTACACTGCCCACCTGCACCTCACGAATGGATTCGACATTGCGCCGCTTCGCCCTACCCCTCGCTTTACTGTGCTTTGGCCTGCTGGCCTATTGCTTGGTCGCCTTGGCGATCAGTCTGTGGCGCAGCCCCCACAGCCCCACACTGTTGATTGGCGCCTTCTACGACGAAGGCATCATCGTCGATAAAAACCCGGTCAAGGCCGCAGAGTGGTATTTGCGCGCGGCGGAAAAAGGCGAGACCTTCGCACAGTTCAAAACCGGCTTTTTTTACTTTTTCGGGCGCGGTGTGGCCGTTGATCACCGCAAGGGCCTGGAGTGGATCACGCTATCAGCCGAGAAAGGCAACTCTGAAGCCCAGTTTTTTTTGGGGGATGCAAACTATGGCGGCGTGGAAATGCCGCGCGATAGCGCTCAAGCCGCGGTGTGGTATCGCAAGGCTGCGCAGCAAGGTCATGCCCGCGCCCAGCAACGGCTTGCCGACGCCTATTTCAGAGGCATTGGCGTTGAGCAAAGCGACCGCAAGGCATTCTTCTGGGCGCGCAAAGCCAGTGCGCGAGGCGATGCTGAGGGCCAAACGCTGTTGGCGACCTTTTATTTTACGGGCGTAGGCACGCCGAAAAACCCTCAGCAAGGCATCCAGCTGCTGACCCAGGCCGCCCACTCAGGCAATAGCGAAGCGTACGAATGGCTCGGGATGGCCAACCTGAATGGCATCGGCACTCCCAAAGACGTACCCGCCGCCATTGGGTGGTATACCCGCGCTGGCGACGCGGGCCGGGCCAAAGCGCAGTACGTGCTTGGTTATCTGTACAGCAGCAGCGGTGCAGTGCCGGCAGACTATCCAACGGCGAACCGATGGCTGCTCAAGGCCGCGACACAAGGGTACGCTGTCGCGACGGCGACCCTCGCCATGCATGTGGATATGGGAAAGGGCTTTGAACCTAACAAGCTCAAGGCATGCGGCCTCGTGCGCGTGGCGCTGAATCAAAAGCTGTCCGAGTACGAGGACTATTTACGCGGCCAGCTTGAGCGTGAGGAAAAAGCCTTGTCTGCAGAACAACTGGCCGACGTCGCGGCGCTGGAAGCCCTCTATTCAACCCCGCAAGGGCTTGGGCAATTGCTGGGTGATATAACCAGCGCGCCGTAGGCACACACACGGGCAAAGTCGATGAGTGCTTTTCAAGAAGGAGAACACGCCATGACCCGAAACCAGCTCGCCGACCTTTACCGAGGGTATATCGACTGCCTCAACCGCCAGGGCTGGGAGCGCCTCGGCGATTTCGTGCACCCGCAGGTGACCTACAACGCCACCCCCGTCGGCCTTGCCGGCTACCGCGCGATGCTGGAGCGGGACTTTCGCGAGATCCCCGACCTGGTGTTCCGCATCCAACTGCTGGTCGCGGATCCGCCCACCGTCGCCAGCCGGTTGAACTTCCACGTCACGCCCAAAGGTGAATTTTTCGGCTTGCCGATCAACGGCAAGACGGTGACCTTCGATGAGAACGTATTCTACGAATTCGTCGACGGGAAGATCGCGCACGTGTGGTCCGTGATCGATAAGGCGGCGATCAAACAACAGCTTTAATGGATGGAGCCGCTTGTGGAGAACCCGCTTTTCACCTTTACCACCCAACCCTACCCACCGCGCCAACGCTTTGAAGTGTGGCGTGAGGAAGTGAATGCGATCTTCGATATCACCATCTGCGAGCCTGAATCCGCCGCCTTCAATTACCGCCTGGCCACCGGTTACCTGGGTTCGTTATTGATGGGCTGCGGTGCCTGGGACGGTGCCGGGGAGCCTGTGCCGTATCGGGTCAAGCGTTCCACACAAATGATTCGCCGTGACAGCCTCGACCACTACTACCTCTGCCTGGGCCTGACTCACACGATTAATGGCACCGCAGGCCGCACCACGCTGGCGGCGGGTAACGCGCAGATCTACATGCTGGACCTGGCCCGTGAACTCGATTGCCTGATCACGGCTGGCGATACCGTGATTCTCACTATTCCTCGCGACTTGCTGGCGCAAAGCCTCGGCTACAAAGACGTGCATGGCCAGGTGCTGCAGGGCGGCTTGAGCGAGCTGCTCGCAGACCATATGCGCGCGTTGCAACAGCGCCTGCCGCGCCTGACACCCGATGAAATTCCGCACGCCCAACAGGCGACGCTGGCCATGGTATCGGCAGCTTTGGCGCCGACAGTGGCCAACCTGCAAACCGCCGAGCAAGCGATCGACCACACCCTGTTCAACCGCGCCCGGCGCTTGATTGAACAGCACCTGCGCAGCCCGGAATTGTCCCCGGTTTTCCTGTGCAAACACTTGGGTATTTCGCGGGCGCAACTGTATCGGGTGTTCAGCCAGGAATCCGGCGTGGCGGCATATATCCAGCAGCGCCGGTTGAACCGCGCGCGGGTGATTATCCAGAGTGATACCGGCGCGCGGCAGCGGGTGTCGGGGCTCGCCTTCCAGTTCGGCTTCAAGAGCGATGCGCACTTCAGCCGCACCTTCAAGCAAGCCTTTGGCTATTCGCCGCGCGAGGCCCGGGAGTTGAGCGCCGCTGCCCAGGCGCCGGAGCGCGTGAGCCGCCACACCGGGTTCTCGTTACGCAACATCCTGGGGCAGATGAACGCGGTCTGAGACACCCAGGCAAGTCATTGAGACGCGCAGACAGGAACATTTTTTCCGCGTGTTTTTCACCGTTTTATCATTGGCCGACGTTCCAGAGCCCTGACTAAACGGAGAAAATCATGGCCCGTCGTACTGTTATCGCAACGCTTGCCACCGCCCTCTTGCTGACGGGTTGCGCCAATGGCGTCAACGGCCTCAGCAGCTTGAACAACCTGTCATTGCCGGGTATTCAGGGCAAAGCCGGGCCGGATATTTCGCTGTTCGACACCACGTATGTCAGGACGCACATCATTTCTGGCAAGACCACCTCCCAACAGCTCAAAGCCCTGTATGGCGAACCGCAGGACCAGTCGATTTCATCCGACGGCACCGAAACCTGGAACTACGCGCCCTCCACCACCCAGAACGCGTCCATGCGCCACTTGCTCGGGCTGGTTTCCAACCGTATCCCCGGCAATACCTACGACAATGCCCTCGACACCCGGCGCACAGCCATCGACAACCTTGCACCGCAGCAACAGAGCCGCCGCCTGAACATCCACCTCAACAATGGCGTGGTCAGGGACTACAGCATTCTGTAACAGCACCGCCCGGCAGTTCTGCCGGGCGATTGCGCCGCAGTGTCTAGACTCCACAGACCGCCAAGCCTGTGGAGAGCCGACATGACCCGCAAAAATACCCTGTGCCTCTGGTACAACGGCACCGCCCTGGACGCCGCGACGTTCTACGCTTCAGTCTTCCCGGACAGCGTTGTGCAGGCCGTGCACCGTGCGCCCGGCGACTATCCGGCAGGCAAAAAGGGCGACGTGCTGACGGTCGAGTTCACGGTCTTGGGCCTTCCCTGCCTCGGTCTGAATGCGGGGCCTGCGTTCCCTCATACCGAAGCGTTTTCCTTCCAGGTGGCGACGGACGATCAGGCCGAAACCGACCGTTATTGGCACGCAATCATCGACAACGATGGCCAGGCCAGCGCATGCGGCTGGTGCAAGGACAAGTGGGGCCTGTCGTGGCAGATCTCCCCGCGCGTACTGACCGACGCAGTGACTCACCCCGACCCGGTGATCGCCAAGCGCGCATTTGACGCGATGATGACCATGACCAAAATCGATGTGGCCGCCATTGAGGCTGCAGTGGCCGGGCGCTGAATCGTGTAGCAAGTGGGCTTGTCCTCGCGAGCGGGCTTATTGTGGCGAGCGGGCTTGCCCCGCGTTGGAGTGCGAAGCGCTCCCAATTCAACCGCCTCGGTATAACTGACAGATCCCATTTAGCAGGTTCTGGGGCTGCTGCGCAGCCCAACGCGGGGCAAGCCCGCTCGCCACACCGGCCCACGTTCTGGCATCCTGCCCCCAAAGTCGTCGAATGCGAGCTGCAAGCCTATGAACCACGGCGTCAAACTTGACCCTCGCACGATCCCAGTGCCGCAGTCCATCAGCCCTCAAGCGCAGGCCACACTGCAACGCCTGGTCGGGGCTGACGGTGTGCCCCTCAATGCACTGCACGCGATGCCCACGCCCGAGGACCATGACGGCTGGCGCCGTCTGCAGGCCGCCGTGGCCCAGAACTACGCCAGCACCAACGCGGGGCAAGCGGCGTCGCTGCGGGCCAGCCTGCACACCATCAGGGTTGAAAACGCCAGCGTGCATGTCGCCACACCGGCGTCTGCCACGCCCTTTGCCTACATTGACCTGCACGGCGGCGCGCTGGTGTTCGGCGGCGGCGAAAACTGCCGCCTCGCGGCTGGCAGACAAGCCGACCTGCACGACGTGATCTGCTATGGCGTGGACTACCGCATGCCGCCCGATCATCCCTACCCCGCAGCGCTGGATGACTGCCTGGCTGTCTATCGGCACGTTCTCAAGCAACACGTGCCGCAACAGATCGTGATCGGTGGCCGCTCAGCGGGCGGCAACCTTGCGGCCGCCATGGTGTTGCGTGCGCGTGACCAAGGTTTGCCATTGCCAGCCGCGCTGGTGTTGCTGTCGCCGGAAGTCGACCTCACCGAGTCCGGCGACAGCTTCCAGGTCAACCGCACCGTCGACGTGGTGCTGCCCAACCCGCTGATGAACGTCAATCTGTTGTATGCCAACGGTGCGGACTTGTCTCACCCGTACCTGTCACCGCTGTTTGGCGATTTCACCCAGGGTTTCCCGCCGACTTTTCTGCAGAGCGGCACCCGTGATCTGTTCCTGTCCAACACCGTGCGCCTGCACCGCGCCTTGCGCCAGGCGCGGGTAACGGCGCAGCTGCATGTGTTCGAAGCCATGCCCCACGGCGGTTTCATGGGCGCACCGGAAGATGCGGAGCTGGCCGCCGAGGTCGCAGCATTTGTGCGTGAGCAGCTGAAGCGGGGTTGACACATTCCGTCACGTCCGCTGAAGATGGAGGCCTTATTCAGGGTGTGTCAGCGCATGTCTGCATCGTCTTTCGTTAACCTTTGTGCCATTGGCTTGATTGCCAAGGCGCAAGGTTGCGTGGCGCACGCCCTCAAATCGAAGAAACAGTCGCTCATGTGACCGGGGCGCGCTGTCCCGTCAGATGAGCTGACAGGACATTGAGCGCGACGGACCTCCCTTCCTTTGCACAATCCCTCTGCCCTTCTGACGGTGACTCCAGCGGTCAACCATCAGGAGAAAGTGCATGTCATCGTTTCAAGGTATCTGGGTTCCCGTGGTCACGCCGTTTCATGACGGCGCCATCGACTTCATCGGCCTGCGCCGGCTGGTCAGCCACCTGCTGGAAAAGCACGTGGCCGGCATCATGGTCTGCACCACCACCGGAGAAGCCGCGTCACTGAGCCGTCAGGAACAACTGGCCGTGCTGGATGCGGTGCTGCAAGTCTTGCCGGCGCAGCGCGTGGTGATGGGCCTGGCGGGCAACAACCAGCGTGAACTGCTGCAGTTCCAGAGCGAAATCCTCAAACGCCCGGTGGCCGGCTTGCTGGTGCCGGCGCCCAGCTATATCCGCCCCTCCCAGGCCGGCCTTGAAGCGTTTTTCCGCACGGTGGCCGACGCCTCCAGTGTGCCGATCATTCTCTATGACATTCCCTACCGCACCGGCGTGACCTTCGAACAGGCCACTTTGCTGAACATCGTCAAGCACACGCGAATCGTCGCGATCAAAGACTGCGGCGGCAACCTGGCGACTACCTTGGCGCTGCTCGCCAGCGGCGACGTGGAGGTGTTGTGTGGCGAGGATCTTCAAATCTTCAACGCGCTGTGCCAGGGCGCCAGTGGTGCGATTGCAGCCTCGGCCCATGTGCACACCGAAGACTTCGTGGCGCTGTACCAGCAGGTACGCGACAACCAGCTCACCGAGGCCAGGGCGACTTTCTTCAGGTTAATGCCCCTGATCAACACCCTGTTCATGGAGCCCAACCCCGCGCCAGTAAAGGCTGCGCTGGCGATGCAAGGCTTGATCGCCAGTGAACTGCGCGCACCGATGCAAACCGCCAGCACTGGCGTTATAGAGCGGTTGCAGCAGGTTTTGATGCGCGGCGTTTAAACGTCAACACGCGCTCATGCGCCAAAAAAAGACATCCAACGGACCGCCCGGTTGCGACCGGCGCGATCCCGGCCTATGTTCCAAGCCATGCTTTGCATTTTGCTGTCCCTCCCCTACGCCTCTTCCGTACCAGGTGACGACATGCCCACGCTTTCCCGCCCCGCCGTACTCGAACTGATCGGCAACACGCCGCTGGTCAAGGTCAGCCGATTTGATACCGGCCTGTGCACGCTGTTCCTCAAGCTTGAATGCCAAAACCCCGGTGGTTCCATCAAGGACCGCATCGGCCTGGCAATGATCGACGCTGCCGAACGCGACGGCCGCCTGCGCCCCGGCGGCACCATCATCGAAGCCACCGCCGGCAACACCGGCCTGGGGCTTGCGCTGGTCGGCCGGGCCAAGGGCTACCGCGTGGTGCTGGTGGTGCCCGACAAGATGTCCACCGAAAAAGTCCTGCACTTGAAGGCCATGGGCGCCGAGGTGCATATCACCCGCTCCGACGTCGGCAAGGGCCATCCCGAGTATTACCAGGACGTGGCTGCGCGCCTGGCCAAGGACATTCCCGGGTCATTTTTTGCCGACCAGTTCAACAACCCGGCCAACCCGCTGGCTCACGAAACCAGCACCGCGCCGGAAATCTGGGCGCAAACCCAGCATGACGTGGACGCGATCGTGGTGGGCGTCGGCTCGGCCGGCACCCTCACCGGCCTGACCCGCTTCTTCAAACGCGTACAGCCGGAACTGGCCATGGTGCTGGCGGATCCGGTGGGTTCGGTGATGGCTGAATACAGCCGCAGCGGCAGGATGGAAACGCCGGGGTCGTGGGCCGTGGAAGGCATCGGCGAAGACTTCATCCCCTCGATTGCCGACCTCTCCAGCGTGCGCCACGCCTATTCCATCAGCGATGAAGAAAGCTTCGACCACGCCCGTCAACTGCTCAAGGCCGAAGGTATTCTCGGCGGCTCGTCAACCGGCACCCTGCTCGCTGCTGCGCTGCGTTATTGCCGCGAGCAGACCGAGCCCAAACGCGTGGTCACCTTCGTCTGCGACACGGGCACGCGGTACCTGTCCAAGGTCTACAACGACCAGTGGATGAACGACGCGGGCCTGCTCCAGTACAAACACTACGGCGACCTGCGCGACCTGATCGCCCGCCGCTTCGAAGACGGCCGCGTGATCAGCGTGAGCCCCGACGATACCCTGCTCACAGCCTTCCAGCGCATGCGCCTGGCCGATGTCTCGCAACTGCCGGTGCTGGTCGAAGGCCGCGAACTGGTTGGCGTGATCGACGAGTCCGACATCCTGCTGGGGTTGCACCATGACGCCGCCGACTTCTCCATGATCGTTGCCAGCGCCATGACCGACACTTTGCAAACCCTGGCCCCGAGTGCCAGCCTGGCCGAACTGCAGGCGGAACTTGATCGCGGCCTGGTTGCCATCATTGCTGACGCCTCAGGGTTTTATGGCCTGATCACCCGCGTCGACCTGCTTAATCACCTACGGAGATCCCTTGCATGAGTCAGCCCGATAAAAGCGCCTTTGCCACCCGCGTGATCCACGCCGGGCAATCACCCGACCCGACCACGGGAGCGCTGATGCCGCCGATCTATGCCAACTCCACTTATCTGCAAGACAGCCCCGGCGTGCACAAGGGCTTTGACTATGGTCGTTCCCACAACCCCACGCGCTTTGCCCTGGAACGCTGCGTGGCCGACCTTGAAGGCGGCAGCCAGGCGTTTGCCTTTGCCTCCGGGCTGGCGGCGATTTCCACCGTGCTGGAACTGCTCGATGCGGGTGCGCATATCGTCTCCGGCAACGACCTGTACGGCGGCACCTTCCGCCTGTTCGACAAGGTGCGCCAGCGCAGCGCCGGGCACCGTTTCAGCTTTGTCGACTTGAGCGACTTGCAAGCGTTCGAAGCGTCGTTGCAAGACGACACACGCATGGTCTGGGTCGAGACCCCGAGCAACCCGCTGCTCAGCCTCACTGACCTGAGTGCCATCGCGCGAATCTGCCGCGATCGCGGCATCATCTGCGTGGCCGACAACACCTTTGCCAGCCCATGGATCCAGCGCCCGCTGGAGCTGGGTTTCGACATCGTGGTGCACTCCACCACCAAATACCTCAACGGCCACTCCGACGTGATCGGCGGCATCGCCATTGTCGGCCACAACCCGGAGCTCGCCGAGCGCCTGGGTTTCCTGCAGAACTCGGTCGGCGCGATTGCCGGCCCGTTCGATGCCTTCCTGACGCTGCGCGGCGTGAAAACCCTGGCGCTGCGCATGGAGCGTCATTGCAGCAATGCCCTGGAGTTGGCTACCTGGCTGGAACAACAGCCGCAAGTCTCACGGGTTTATTACCCAGGCCTGGCCTCGCATCCCCAGCACGCCCTGGCACGCAAGCAGATGCGCGGGTTTGGCGGGATGATTTCGGTGGATTTGAACAGTGACCTGGCCGGCGCCACACGCTTTCTGGAAAACGTGAAGATCTTTGCCTTGGCCGAAAGCCTGGGCGGCGTCGAAAGCCTGATCGAACACCCGGCGATCATGACCCACGCCAGCATCCCGGCAGCAACGCGGGCGCAGCTGGGCATTGGCGATGGTTTGGTGCGCTTGTCGGTGGGCGTTGAGGACGTCGAAGACCTGCGGGCCGACCTGGCGCAGGCATTGGCTCTGATCTGACCCAATCACACAAACAATAACGCCCCACCTGTGGGAGCTGGCTTGCCTGCGATAGCATCACCTCGGTACATCTGAAGCACCGAGGTGTCTGCATCGCGGGCAAGCCCGCTCCCACAGGGTTTAAGCGTCAGGCTGAGGTGATATTCGCACGCGCCGCGTGCAGCTTTTTGTAGCTGTCGATCAAGCGCAAATGCCGATCCAGCCCTTCCAGCTTCATGCTGGTCGGCGTCAGGCCATAAAAACGCAGCGTGCCGTTGACCGAGCCGATCACCGCGTCCATGCGTTCATTGCCGAACATGCGGCGGAAGTTGGCCTCGTAATCCGCGAGTTCCAGGTCCTCGTCCAGGTGCATCTCCAACACCGCGTTCACCGCCTGATAGAACAGGCCGCGATCAACGGTGTTGTCGTTGTACTGCAGGAACATCTCCACGCACTCTTTCGCCTCCTCATATTGCTGCAAGGCGAGGTAGATCAGCAGCTTCAACTCCAGAATGGTCAGTTGGCCCCACGCGGTGTTGTCGTCGAACTCGATGCCGATCAAGGTGGTGATGTCGGTGTAATCGTCCAGCTCGCTTTCCACCAGGCGCTCAGCCAGTGCTTTGAGCTCGTCATCGCTGAGGCTGTGCAGGTTGAGGATGTCGGCCCGGAAAAACAGCGCCTTGTTGGTGTTGTCCCAGATCAGGTCGTCCACCGGGTAAATTTCCGAGTAGTCCGGCACCAGGATGCGGCAGGCGGTTGCGCCGAGGTGTTCGTACACCGCCATGTAGGACTCTTTGCCCATGCCTTCGAGAATGCCGAACAGGGTCGCGGCTTCCTGAGCATTCGAGTCTTCGCCCTGGCCCGAGAAATCCCACTCAACGAACTCGTAGTCCGACTGTGCACTGAAGAAGCGCCACGAGACCACGCCGCTGGAGTCGATAAAGTGCTCGACGAAGTTGTTCGGTTCGGTGACCGCGTGGCCTTCAAAGGTCGGCTGCGGCAGGTCGTTCAAGCCTTCGAAGCTGCGGCCCTGAAGCAATTCGGTGAGGCTGCGTTCCAGCGCCACTTCCAGGCTCGGGTGGGCGCCGAACGAGGCAAAGACGCCGCCGGTGCGCGGGTTCATCAAGGTCACGCACATCACCGGGAATTCACCGCCCAGTGACGCGTCCTTGACCAGTACCGGGAAGCCCTGGGCTTCCAGGCCTTGAATACCGGCAAGAATTCCCGGGTATTTGGCGAGCACTTCAGCCGGTACGTCCGGCAGGGCGAATTCACCTTCAATGATTTCGCGCTTGACCGCGCGCTCGAAAATCTCCGACAGGCACTGCACCTGCGCTTCGGCCAGGGTATTGCCCGCGCTCATGCCGTTGCTGAGGTAAAGGTTTTCGATCAGGTTGGACGGGAAGTACACCACCTCGCCATCGGACTGACGCACGAACGGCAGCGAAACAATGCCGCGTTCTTCATTGCCCGAATTGGTGTCGAACAGGTGCGAGCCACGCAGCTCGCCATCGCGGTTGTAGATTTTCAGGCAGTAGGCGTCGAGGATTTCAGGCGGCAACTCGTCTTTGCGGCCCGGCTGGAACCAGCGCTCATCCGGGTAATGCACGAACGGCGCGTTGGCCAGTTCCTCACCCCAGAACTGATCGTTGTAGAAAAAGTTGCAGTTAAGCCGCTCGATAAACTCGCCCAACGCCGACGCCAGTGCGCCCTCTTTGGTCGCGCCCTTGCCGTTGGTAAAGCACATCGGCGAGTGGGCATCGCGGATATGCAGCGACCAGACGTTGGGCACGATATTGCGCCACGAGGCGATTTCAATCTTCATGCCCAGGCCCGCGAGAATGCCGGACATGTTGGCGATGGTCTGCTCCAGCGGCAGGTCTTTGCCAGCAATGTAGGTGCCCGCCTCAGAACTAGCGCCAGGCATCAGCAACGCCTGGGCATCGGCGTCGAGGTTGTCCACCTCTTCAATCACGAACTCGGGCCCGGCCTGCACGACTTTCTTCACGGTGCAACGGTCGATGGAGCGCAGGATGCCCTGGCGGTCCTTGTCGGAGATATCCGCCGGCAACTCGACCTGGATCTTGAAGATCTGGTTGTAGCGGTTTTCCGGATCAACGATGTTGTTCTGCGACAGGCGAATATTTTCGGTGGGGATATTGCGCGTTTCGCAGTACAGCTTCACAAAGTACGCCGCACACAACGCCGACGAAGCCAGGAAGTAATCGAACGGACCCGGGGCCGAACCATCGCCTTTATAGCGAATGGGTTGGTCGGCAATCACCGTGAAGTCATCGAACTTGGCTTCAAGCCGAAGGTTGTCGAGAAAGTTGACCTTAATTTCCATGCGGGCACACCAGAACGAGCTAAACAAATTGGCCGCCATTATGAAGATTTTCGCCGGGAAGTCTCAGGGTTTTCCGAATTGGCTGCCGATCGGTGCCTCTTTGCATCGCTGCGTCAGCTGCTTGCAGCCCTCAGCTGACGTAGCGATGCATCAGGCTATAACGCTCGCGGACTCAGGCGCTGCGCAAGGCTCGTTCGGTTAACGATGAGTTCGTCTCGCACATCGGGCCCTCTATAAACCATGGACGTCTCATGGTGTATGTAATCACCCGAACGATCCGCGCTCAGCCAATTGAACGACCCGACACACAGCAATTCTTCATCGGCCATGACAATCTTGCTATGCACCTTGTTGACCACACGAACCTGCACATCACGGGATTTCAAAGCAGCTATGGCCTCCTTGAATTCTGCTACTTTGCCTGTATCACCATCGGGCTTACCGCGCTTGATATCAGTATTGAAGCGCAAGTCGGTATAGACCGTTACTTCGACACCACGCTTCACCGTCCCGCCCATGACGTCCAAAGCACCGCTTTCATGCATCCTGTGTAACTTAACCCACGGCGTCACTATCTGAACCTGGTGGCGGGCCATCTCCAAGGTACGCAACAGGAACCGATCATGTTCGGCAAACTCATGCAAATGGCTCAATCCGGTGCGCGTAGTGAGCAAATCGACCCTAGGCTGGAAATCAAACTTCAGCTCATTCGCCGCGTCACTGAGCAGGTAGAGGGCCAAGCGTCCGCGCGGTTTGCTGGCGGACACCTGGGTGAACAAGTCCATATCACCGAACACCAGGAAGCTATCTTTAGCCCGCGAAACAGCAACGTTCAGCATGCTGTCCCTGCGGTCTATAAAAGGACCATCGGCATGTTTGGAGTAAACCGCCGAAAAAATCACCACTGGCCGTTCTGCCCCCTGAAAGGAGTGAACAGTGCCGATGGTGACTTCACCGTCGCCTTTGCCGGTACGGATACCCAACGCTGAGCACGCCTCGATGATCGACTGAGTCTGTGCGCCGAAGGGGGTTATCACACCCAGAATCTCCCACAGTTCCTTCTTGTAGCGTTGTGTGAGTTCCTGTTCATTAGCCTTAATCCACGCGGCAATCGTCTGCGCTTCGAGCAGGTTGTGACGGCTACCGCCCTGTTTCTGCTGGCACCTGCCATCGATGTGCAGATAGCCGAGCCCAGGCAAGCCACCGTGCGGTTTTGCACCCCGGCGCGGTTCTAACTTGCCTTTGTAGCAAAGGGCATTGCAGTAATCGATGATCGAGTCATAGCAACGACGGTGTTCATACAAGTACATACCCCGGGCGAGGTCGCGATCGTAATGGTAACGGCTGGTCGACTGCGCAATTGACATGACACTGCCGTTGGCGGCACTGCGTCCGCTGTCGCAGAAGGCAGCGTAGTCATCATCCACCTTGTCCCGAGACAACAGGCCCGCGCTGATCAGGTTGCCGATGTCGACAGCAGCGGGAATCGACCAAATAGGTTCAATTTGCTGAGTATCACCAATGACCAACGCCTGCTTGGCCAATGCGAATGATGGCGCCGCGACCTCAGGCAAGACCTGACCAGCCTCGTCGACGATCAGCAAATCGACAAAATTCAATGCGTAATCATCAACAAAACCGTTGCCATCGTGGCGCTTGCAGTGCAGTTCTGCTGGTAGCCTGAAAAACGTAGCCACGACGCACGGTGTCAGCTTCATCCAGCGCCGCCAGTTCTTCTCCAAGGTCTTGCGACCCTTTTTGCCACGACTTTTAAGAATGTCTGGCAATTCGTCAGCGACTTCCATCAACCAACGTCCTTCCCAGTAATGCGTAGTGAGCAAGAAGATCTCGAAACGCAAAGAGGTATCCGCCCAACTGTCGCAATCATCAAATGTCACCTGTGCGGCCGCTTTGCCAGCAGCCTTCGGTAATACCGCGATGACCGTCTGCCAATTCGACACCTCACGTTGCACGCTCTGCATCAACTCGCGGACCTGCGCCAGTTGCGTTTCAAGTGGTTTCAACGCCTGGGCGGCCAGAGCAACAACGGCGGTCAACTGACGTTCGATCGAGCTGACATCGGCGGCTGCCTGCAGCGCGGTATCAGCTTCATCAACTCGCAACTTCGCCAGTCGAAGACGTTTAGCCGCGACTGGACCGAACCAGCTAAACAGCGAGTAGATCAATGGTTCATGAGCCAGGTAATGCTTGAAATCCTTGAGGCGGGCTTGCGCTTTGGCAAGCTGTTCGGCGTGGTTCGTGAGTTGGGCTTCAAGACGTGCGATCCCCGCCTGTGGATCATTCCCCAGCAGCCGTTGAACAGCGTTGCGGACAGCCACCAATGTTGCCCACCCTTTCTCAATCTCGGCGAGCTGGTGCTGACGCGTTCGTATCTCTGCCTGAAGTTTACTCACTGTATTCTTGACGGTAGGAACCGGCTCACCTGCAAATGCGATGGCGGCTTTGCCAAGATAAGCTTGCTGCGCTTTATCAAGATAGGCCTGCGACTCAAGTTCCTGGAAAAAGCTTTTGGTTTGATAGGTGCGGGCCATTTCCGCTTCTGCCGAGGACTTGGGGAAGTACGCCCCGAAGCTCTTGATGTCGGGTAGCCAGCGTCCCGCAAAGGGGCCGGTGCCCTCTGAGAAATCTTTACCGAACGCCTTGATGATGTTGGTGACAGCCTGGTTGTTCGTAGAACTGGCGACAATCACTGGCGGCTCATCACCGTCTACCGCAGCCTTGGCCCAGAGCGAGGCAACAACGGACAAGAGCAATGTGGTTTTACCGGTTCCAGGAGGCCCGTTAACGGCCAACACATCACCGCTCTCGCCGCAAAGCAGGTGCGCCAGGCTATCGCGTTGGGCGGGTGCTAACGCGTATTCGTCACCGGCATGCCCTAGCCGCCTGGCGAACAGGCTATTGGTGGGTAAACAGGGTTCGTCTGGTGTGGGTTCACGTTGAGCGAAACGATCAAACAAGGGCGCCGTGGGTTTTGCCTCTCGCAGATGATCATAGAGCGCGACGATATTGCGGCTAAAACCTTCTGCCTTTTGTTCCTTGAAAATAAAACAATAATTGACCGGATCAAAACCATCATCGACCCCATTCCAACCGTCGGAAACCGTGTGGAACATCTTCTTGCAGAACCGTAGATAGCTGATCCACTTTTCTTGATATTGATCGGCACTAAGCTCGCTACCGGCCGCAGGCAGATCCAGCTGTGGCGCTTGTTCTGCTGACAGAAACGTGTCCAGGTCGAACTGAGCACCGATGGTGAAATTATCGCGATCCAATGGATCAAGGATGTCGCGAGGCACCAGCGCCTGTGCAGTCGGATAAATACGCCCATCGCGGGTCACTGATACGCGGCACAGAACTGGAGTGATCCACGCGGGTAAACCATTGCGCGCCTGACGGTGTTCCAGGCGCGACTTGTACACAAAGGGGCGCAGGGTGACTTCAACGTGCAGCTGTTGGGCAGGCTCGCCCGCAAACAACAAGCTGAGCTGCTCATCAGGTACACAGCCCTTGGATAACGCGTCAATGGGCAAAGCAGTATAGGTTTTGACTTGGCTCGGCGATAAGGCGCCATTGCCGTTTTCGGCATCGGCCAGTGAATTACGCCAATAATTTGCGAGCTTGGAAGAATAGTCGTTCATCGTCCTGATTCATGAAGGCCGTCACTCACTGTGACGGTCGGTGGATGGGTAATGGGCGCCGAGAGTAGCGTTTCGACACGCGGATGACTAATCACCACAGGTGTTGAGATAAGAAAGTCCACGGTGCCTGGGCATCGAGGATAAGGATTATGCCATCCACCTCATCATCAGTGCTCATCCTTGGCCAAGCGGTCCATACCACGCCGTTGCGACGGCGCTGGCCCAACTGAAATCCGGCGTTAAAGGCTAACCACTTACGCCGCTTTCGAGTGTTGCGCCTTTGTCGACAACGCGCAGTCCTAGACCAGCGCCTTGGGCAAATCCGGTATTGGCGCTGATTCGAAGCTATGCTGGACCCCGACCCACATTACGCTGGCGCGGCAATAAAGAGTTTTGCGACGCGGTAATCGAGGTCAGCGTTGGCCTCCTTGAATATCTGGCCGGATTGGATCTGACGCCTTACTTGAACGGAAAAGCCCATGTCCATCACTGACAACCTCCTCGCCTTCACCTTCGCCGCCACTGTGCTGACGCTCACGCCGGGGCTCGACACCGCTTTGGTGCTGCGCACCGCCACGGTAGAAGGCAAGCGCCAGGCGCTGCACGCCGCCTTCGGCATCAACGCGGGCTGCCTGGTGTGGGGCGCGGCCGTGGCTTTTGGGCTGGGCGCGTTGATTGCAGTGTCGGAAGTGGCGTTCAACCTGCTCAAGTACTGCGGCGCCGCTTACCTGGCCTGGTTGGGCGTGAACATGCTGCTGCGCCCGCGCCGTTCACTGTCGTCGGCCAACGCTGACGCCAGGCCTGGCGGCAACTGGTTTTTCAAGGGCATGCTGGGCAATGTGCTGAACCCCAAGGTGGGGATTTTCTACGTGTCGTTCCTGCCGCAGTTCATTCCCCAAGGCCATTCGTTGATTGCCTGGACTTTCGGCCTGGTGAGCATTCACGTGGTATTGGGGCTGGCATGGTCGTTGGCGTTGATTGGCGCCACCCGGCCACTGTCTGGCTTCCTGCGCCGAGAAAAGGTCATCCAGTGGATGGACCGCACCACTGGCTTGATCTTTGTTGTATTTGCCGCGCGCCTGGCGTTCAGCAAGCGCTGAGTGCCGGCTGTTTAGCCAACAACACCCACGCCACCACCACCGACATCGCCACCGCCACGGCGCCGGCCAGGTACACCGACCCTACCCCGGCGGCGCCGGCCAAAGCGCCGGCCAACGGGCTGCTGATCCCTAACGCAATATCGAGGAAGGCTACATAGGCACCCATGGCCAGCCCACGCGTTTGCGGGGGCGCACGCTTGATCGCCTCGACACCAAACCCCGGGAACGCCAACGAATAACCGAAGCCGGTCAGCGCTGCACCCAGGTACGCCATCAGCGGTGAGCCTGCGCCCCAGATCAACAACTGCCCCGCCGCTTCGATCAGCACACAAACCAACGCGACGACTGCGCCACCGAGCTTGTCCGGCAGGTGCCCGAAGAAGATTCGCGCGCCAATAAATGCCAGGCCAAACGCGGTGAAAGCGAACGACGCGTTGCCCCAGTTCTTGGACGCAAACAGCAGCGCAATAAACGCTGTGATCAGCCCAAAACCGATGCTGGAAAACGCCAGCCCCAGGCCCGGCAACCACACTGTGCCCAGCACTTTGTAAAACGAGGTGCGCCGCTGGCTGGTGGGCGCAACGCCCTTGGCCCCCGCAACGATGGCAAAGGCGCACAGCGGCAACAGCAGGGTCGCGATACTGATTCCACTGAACCCCCACTGGCTATTGATCGCCACCCCCAACGGTGCCCCGAGCGCAAATGCGGCATAGATCGCAATGCCGATCCAGGCCATGACCTTGCCGGCGTTTTGCGGCCCGACCAGGCCCATGCCCCAGCCCATCGAGCCGGTGATGATCAGGCTTTCACCCAAGGCCAGCACCACGCGCCCGGCGAGCAGCACCCAGACTGACAGCGCCGGTGTGTCGACAAACGCCAGCGACGCCAGGTACAGCACGCCGGAACTGGCCGCCACCAGCATGCCAATCAACATTGCGCGCTTGGGCCCACGCATGTCGGCAAAATTGCCGGCCCAGGCCCGTGACAGCAACGCCGCGGCGAACTGCGCACCGACCACCATGCCGACCACCAAGGTGCTCATGCCCAGCGTGTGGTTCAGGTGCAACGGCAGCACCGGCAACTGCAGGCCGATGATCAGGAAACCGACGAACACCGCCAGGGTGATCGGCAGCATTTTCAGCAAGACATATTGAGTCATGAAAACCTTCCGTCAGCGGGTGAAGTAGTCGGCGTGATCAAGGTCTGTGAGCAAGTCCGGGCCGCTGGGCACCCAGCCCAGCAGGTCGCGGGTATGCGCGCTGGAAACGGCCATATCAGCCCCGGCCATCATCGCGAACCAGCCGAAATGCTCACGCGGCCGGGATTGCACCGGCACGCCCAGGCGGCGCCCGATGACCTCGGCGATGGCTTTGAACGGCACGGCCTCGTCCGCCACCGCGTGGTACACGGCTTGGCTGACGCCCTCCTCCAGCGCCAGGCGGTAGACCCGCGCCGCGTCGGTGCGGTATACGCCAGACCAGCAATTCTCGCCGTCGCCAATATAGGCCGACACGCCCGTCTGCCGCGCCAGCCGAATCAAAATCGGCAGAAAACCATGGTCGCCCACCCCATGCACCGACGGCGCCAGCCGCACGGTTGCCGCCCGTATGCCACGCTCAGCCAACAGCCGCGCGGCGGGTTCGGATTGGCGTGGGGCGCCGGCGTTCGGCAAGTCACTCTCCAGCGCGCCGCGCGCCAGGCCCGACAAGCCTGAGGTCACGATCAGCGGCGTGTCCGAACCTTTGAGCACACTTTCCAGCGCCTCGATCACGCGACGATCCTGCGCGCAGTTTTCGATGAACCGTGTGAAGTCATGGTTGAACGCGGTATGGATGACCGCGTCCGCGCCCCACGCCGCACGGCGCAAAACATCCAGGTCATCCAGGGAGCCGCGCAGCACTTTCGCGCCGGTGGCCGCCAGTGCCTGGGCCTTGTCATCGCTGCGGGCCAAACCGGTGACCAGGTAGCCGGCGCCGATCAGGTCCTTGACCACTTCGGAGCCCACCCAGCCGGTGGCTCCCGTGACAAATACATGCATGAGGTGACTCCTGTTAGCGCAAGCGGATCGAGAGTTCGATGTCATCGGCAAAGGGCACGGACAGATAGCCGTTCGCAGGCTCGCGTACGTGCGCCAGGTAATGCGGGCAATAGTCGGTATTGTCGGCTATCACCAGCGCGCCGGGCCGCAGGTGTTTTTCCACCAGGTTCAGCACGTCGCCATACAGGCTCTTGGCGCCATCGAGCAGCAGCAGGTCGACCGCTTCCGGCAGGTCTGTGGCCAACGTCACCAAGGCATCGCCTTCGCGGATTTCAATCAGGTCACTCACCCCGCCCTGAATGAAATGCTCGCGTGCCAGGGCGATCTTCGAGGGCTCGAACTCGCTGCCAATCAACACGCCGCCACCGTTGTCGCGCAACGCGGCGGCCAGGAACAAGGTGGACAGGCCAAACGACGTCCCAAACTCCACGATAGCCTGCGCCTTGGTGCTGCGCGCCAACAGGTACAGCAAGGTGCCGGTGTCGCGGGAGACCGGCAGCCACAGGTCTTTGAGCATCGTGTAGAGCGCGAGGTAGTCGGTTTTGCTGTGCATCAGACGGTCGCGTTCTTCACGCGAAACGCTGTTGATCAGTGGGCTGGTGGCCGCGTTGGCTTGTGCGTAGAGGCGTTCGATCAGGGGCGCCATTGGCGCGGTGGTCAGGGTCGACATGATTGATTTCCGTGAGGTTGGGGCTAAGATGCGACTAATTCGTCGCATTAAAAGTATGCGAGTGATTCGTCGCATTCGCTATTCGCGTTAGTCCCGCTGCTGGAGCCCCAGATGACAACCCGCCAGACCGCCCGTATTTCCTCACGCAAACAGCCACAACAAGCGCGTTCCACCGAGCTGGTGGCGGCGATCCTGGAAGCGGCTATTCAGGTTTTGGCCAAGGAAGGTGCCACCCGTTTCACCACCGCGCGGGTGGCGGAAAAAGCCGGTGTGAGTGTCGGTTCGGTGTACCAGTACTTCCCCAACAAGGCGGCCATCCTGTTCCGACTGCAGAGCGATGAGTGGCAGCAGACCACGCAGATGCTGCGCGACATTCTGGAGAGAACCGACGTTGCGCCGCTCGAGCGCCTGCGCACCCTGGTGCATGCGTTTGTCCATTCCGAATGCGAAGAAGCGCAGATGCGCGTCGCCCTGAGCGACGCCGCGCCGCTGTATCGCGATGCGCCCGAAGCTGTGGAAGTGCGCGCGGCAGGTCAGCGCGCCTTCGAGACGTTCATGCTTGAATTGCTACCCGACGTGCCTGCTGAACGCCGTGCACTGGCCTGCGATTTGATCCTGACCACGCTCAGTTCGGTGGGTAAGGATTTTTCCGGCAGCCCACGTACGGCGGCAGAAATATCTGTTTACGCCGATGGAATGGCTGATATGTTTCGCGCCTATGTAAACGCACTCAATCAGCTGTAAAGCACTCATCTCCAGCAAAGGAATGCCCATGAACTTCTTCAAGAAGTTGTTCGGTACTGCCAAAAAACCCGACGCCGAAGCGGCCCTTCCCGCGCCGACTGAACCTGTTGAACCGGTTGAAACTGCAGCAGATGCGGCCAATATCGCAGCGCGTCTTGCCAGCGGTGAATGCCTGGACCGTCACTGGCAGACCGTGGGGAGCGTGGAGCAGGACGTGCTGACGTACATGATCAGCCCAAGCTTTACCGGCGGTCCTCATTGGCCCTCCACCCGCCAGGCGTACCGTGTGGTGCGCCGTGATGAATCCATCGTCCTCGCCACCGAAGGCCTGTCCGATCCCTTCGACGATGCAGAAGGCCTGGGCAATGGGTTTGAGATGGAATTGTTCCTGGAAACGCCGGATATTCCCGACGACGCCCGTGGCGAGCCGGGTGATGTCGACCCTTTGCGCCGCAGTTGGGCGTTCGAACTGCTCGAACACGTCGCCAAGACCGTGGCCAACGCGGGCGGCATTACCCACCAGCTGGACACTCACGGCGTACTGTCTTTGGAACTGCCTGGGTTCAGCCTGTCACATCAAATGAGCGATCAAGTGCCCAAGCTGTTCGTCACCGAAGACGACGCCACTGGCGTGCTGCTCGGTGGGCCGCAACCAGACTTCCCTACCCGCCTTGAAGACATGCCGCTGTCGCCGGTGCGACTGGTGCCGGTGGTGTTGATTACCGCGTCGGAGCTTGAGTATGTGCGTACAGGTGGGCGTGCGGCTCGAGAGGACCTGGTGGCGCGTTTGAACGCCGCTGGCGTAGGGCATACCAGCGCCTTGTATCGCGAAAGCGTCGTATGAGGGGGCGTTGCGCCGCCGTGACGATTGTTTAACGAAGCCATAACTGAAGGTACACAAACGGCGATTTAACGCACCTGCGCGTGGTGGGAGCATCGGCAACCATGATTTCGCTATTGCGTGTGTTCTCTCGCCACCTGCAACCTTGCTTCCCGAAGGCGCAGGCACGTCCCTGCGAAAACCCGCTGTTCAATATCATCCTGGCCTTCTGGGCGCTGTGGCATTGCCGCCATGCGCGTCCGCCCGATGCACGCCTCTGATCAAGTTGAAACGCCTTACCGGCATTCATTTTTCAGAAGGATCCTTCCATGACCGCAGCCATGCGCCCTGTCATCGGTGCTGCCCAGCGCAGAGCTTCGTATTACACCGCCAGCCTCAACGACGCTACCCAGTACCCGACCCTGCAAGGCCAGGTCAGCGTTGACGTGGTGATTATCGGCGGCGGCTTCACCGGCGTTGCCAGTGCCGTCGAGCTGGCTGAACGCGGGCTCAAGGTCGCGATTGTCGAAACCAATCGGATCGGCTGGGGCGCCAGTGGGCGCAATGGCGGGCAAGTCACCGGCAGCCTGTCGGGCGACGAGGCCATGCGCGAGCAAATGCGCAGCCGCCTGGGCACGCAGGTCGACGACTTCATCTGGCACCTGCGCTGGCGTGGCCACGAGATCATCGAGCAACGCGTGAACAGGTACGCAATCGACTGCGACCTCAAGCACGGCCACTTGCATGCGGCGATGAAGCCCTCGCACCTGAGCGAACTGCGTGCTTTCCACGATGAAGCACAGCGGCGCGGCATGGGCGATCAGGTCAGTCTGCTCGATCAGGCCGCCATGCGTCAGCATCTGGACAGCCCGCTGTACCTCGGTGCGCTGAAAAACACGCGCAACCTGCACGTGCATCCACTGAACCTGTGCCTGGGCGAAGCCCGCGCGGCGCACAGCCTGGGCGCGTTGATTTTTGAAAATTCCGAAGTGCTGGAAATCGTGCATGGCGACCGGCCTGTCGTGATCACCGCCCTTGGCCGCATCGACGCGCGCCAGCTGCTGCTCGCCGGCGACGTGTACCACAGGCTCGAACCCAAAAAGCTCAAGGGCAAAATCTTCCCGGCCATGGGCGGCATTGTCACAACCGCGCCGCTGGGCACGCTGGCGCAGCAGATCAACCCACAGGACCTGGCGGTGTACGACTGCCGGTTCGTGCTCGATTACTACCGCCTGACGGGCGATGGGCGCTTGCTGTTCGGTGGCGGCGCGAACTATTCCGGGCGCGACTCACGCGACATCGCTGCGGAACTGCGCCCATGCATCGAGCGTACGTTTCCCGCATTGAGGGGGGTAGACATCGAGTTCCAGTGGAGTTGTGCGATGGGCATTGTGATCAATCGCATCCCGCAGCTGGGCAAGCTCTCAGAGAATGTCTGGTACTGCCAGGGTTACTCGGGGCATGGCATCGCCACCAGCCACATCATGGGCGAGATCATGGCCGAAGCGCTGACCGGCACGCTGGAAAAGTACGACACCTTTGCCGGCTGCAAACACATCAAGGTGCCGCTGGGCGATGTGTTCGGCAACCCGATGCTGGCGGTGGGCATGTGGTACTACCAGATGCTCGAGAAGCTGCGCTGACCCACTCAGGGTTGAGCGGGCTGCTTGCGGTACATGCCCGTGAAGTAGTCCGGGCTGTCCGGCGCCGAGTTATGTTCGATCACCGCGAAGTTTTTCACCCGTTGGATGTGGTACGGACCAACGCGCTGCGACGCCAGCGGCTCGCGCACGATAATCAGGTTTTCGGTTTCCATCGGCACCGTATAGTGCGCCGTCGCGGTCTCTTTTGCGCTCGCGGCGTTCTTGAGGGTGAGGGTGATTTCTGCCAGTAGCGCGCGCATCCAGAGCATCCTTGCTGAAATTGGGGGCCGCAGTGTAAGGGCAAACAGCGCTGGGTTCGAACGAATCCCTGTTGGCATGCCTGCAATCGCTGATATGTTCGCTCCAGATCAGCAAAAGGATGGGCCATGGAACCGTTAGCGACAAACGCAGCATTGGTAATCATCGACATGCAACAGGGCATGCACCATCCCAAGCTTGGGCGCCGCAACAACCCAGAGGCCGAGTTGCACATGCAGCAGCTTCTGGGCGCCTGGCGGCAGTCGCAACGTCCGGTCGTGCATGTCCGGCATATGTCGCGCACACCCGGCTCGGTCTTTTGGCCAGGCCAGCCAGGCTGTGAATTCCAGGAAGCGCTGGCGCCGCTCGCGCATGAGCAGGTGCTGGAGAAAAACGTGCCGGATGCGTTCGCGGTCACCGGCCTGGAGCGCTGGCTGCAGATGCGCGCGATCAGGCAGTTGGTGATCGTCGGCGTGATCACCAACAATTCCGTCGAGTCTACGGCGCGGTCCGCCGGCAACCTGGGTTTTGACGTGATCGTGGCTGCAGACGCTTGCTATACATTCGATCAAACCGACTTGTCGGGGCGGCTCTGGCCTGCCGAGGATGTGCATGCGCTGTCGCTGAGTAACCTGGCGATGGACTACGCCAGGGTCATGCAAACACTTGATATTCTTGCCGCTGCTTAAGCGGCAAAAATGCCCGCGTTCACCAGCATTTCAACCAGTCCCTGGGGCCATACCCTGTCCTTGGTCGATCGCAACGCCTGAGCGGACCACCAGTGATGGTCCGCCATCACCTGCGTCTCTTGCGGCGTCCACTCTGCCCTGGACAGCGCCTCGCTCGCGACGTGAACGATAAAGTAGTGCTCAATCGCCAATACCATTTCACCGCTGGGCAGCATCAACTCAAAGCTGCGTTGTGCCACAGGCGCTTGAACAGCGCTGACCACAATGCCCGTCTCCTCGCGCAGTTCACGGATGGCTGCCGCGTGGAAGGTTTCGCCCGCCTCGACGCCGCCGCCGGGCGTGGCCCAGTAATCCCGGCCCGCCAGGGCGCCGTCTTTATGCACAAACCTGAACAGCAGGACTTCGCCCGCCGGGTTTATCACCAACAATCGTGATGCCTTGCGCTCGCGCATTCGCTTTATTCCTTGTTTGAAACCGGATGCTGATGGGCTTGCAGATAGCCCCGCAACAGCAGCGTGGTCTGCTGCTCAAGTCCGGCTTCGAATGCGGGCGATGCGTTGCCTTCGAGCAGGGTCCGTACCGGGCCGACGATAGCGCTCAGGGAAATCCCGGCGGTCAGGATCGGGTCTTCGAAATGCGCATCCGGCGCCGTCTCCAGCATGGCGGCGATCACCGCTACCATGCGCTTATTGATGCGCGCGACCAATTCGGCACCGCCCCGCTCGCCCGCAATGGCATACAACGCCTTGGAAATGCCCTGGTCGCGCAACTTGGCGGTGACCAGCGCGCTGACCAGGCCGCACGCCATTTCCGCCACCGGCCTGCCCTGGTGCCGGCCGCACGCCAACTCGACCGCCTCGGCCACCCACTCGAGGTGTTTTTGCAGTACGGCGGCAAGCAGCGCGTCGCGGTTGGGGTAGTACTGGTAGAGACTGCCCACCGACATGCCGGCGCGCTCAGCCACTCGGGTGGTGGTGCAGCGGATCAGGCCCTGCTGGGTCAAAACCTGAAGCGTTGCGGTGTGCAGTGCCTCGACGGTGGCGACTGAGCGCGCCTGAACCGCTGATTTTCTTGGCTTTAAGGTGACTTTGACGGCGCTCATGGAATGCGAATTCCAAAATCTGAAGGATCCTTCATATTAGAGCCTTACTCAGATGAAGCAAGGGTGACGGCTATGACGGGCTTGGCAAACAGCGGCACATTCACATTAGGCGACCGCCAGGTGAACCGCATCGGTTACGGCGCAATGCAATTGGCAGGCCCGGGCGTATTCGGCCCGCCCAAGGACCGAGCGGCCGCGCTGGCTGTGCTGCGCGAGGCCGTCGAAGCCGGCGTGAACCACATCGACACCAGCGACTTCTACGGGCCGCATATCACCAATCAGCTGATTCGCGAGGCGCTGCACCCTTACCGCGATGACCTCACCCTCGTCACCAAGATCGGCGCCCGCCGTGACAGCGAAGGTGGCTGGCATGCCGCGCCTTCCAGGGAAGCGCTGATACAGGCCGTGCATGACAACCTGCGCAACCTGGGCCTGGATGTACTGGACGTGGTCAATTTTCGCGCGTCCCACAACCTGATGGGCCCCGGCGAAGGCTCGAACGAAGCGCCACTGACCGCGCTGGCAGAACTGCAACAGCAAGGCCTGGTGCGCCATATCGGCATCAGCAACGTGACGCCGACGCAGGTGGCCGAGGCGCGCAACATCGTCAAGTTCGTGTGCGTGCAGAACCTGTACAACATCGCGCACCAGCACGATAACGCCCTGATCGACGAGCTGGCACAGCAAGGCATTGCCTACGTGCCGTTCTTCCCACTGGGTGGTTTTACGCCGCTGCAGTCATCGACACTGACGCGTGTTGCAGAGCGGCTGGGCGTGACGCCCAAGCAGCTCGCGCTGGCGTGGCTGCTGCGCCGCTCACCAAACATTCTGCTGATTCCCGGCACCTCGTCAGTGGCGCACTTGCATGAAAACCTGGCGGTGGGCGCACTTAAATTGACCGATGAGACTGTCGCTGAGCTGAATGCCATCGCGCACTGAACCACGCGCTATGTGGGCACCCCGTCATCGAGCCGGCGTGCCCTTTCACCAAGTCGTTCGACCAGCCTAACCAAATAGCCGTCCGGGTCCTGCACAAGAAACTCACGCTGCCCGACCTCGACCTCAGCGGCCCTGTACCAAACATCCTTGCAGGGCTTGAACATGGGATACGCCGCAGCATCCAGCCGCTCAATCACCGGACCTACCGCCGCGACATCAATCTGCAGATTCATACCGCGCCCCAACGGCAGGTCCAATGCCGCCGTTTGCCATTGATTGGCGCGCGGGTCGATTTGCTCGAGCATCACCTGCGCGCCGTTGAGGTCAAGGTAGGCAAAGCCTTCTTCCAAACGTTGGTAAGCCACGTTAAAGCCTACCCATGACACCCAGAATTCGAGGCTGGCATTCAGGTCAGTGACCATCAATTCCGGGACCAGCTTATTTCTTTGCATCATCATCCTGCGTCCAGTGTGGAGGTCAGTAATTGCGCGAGCTTCTTGCGCTGGTCACCGTGCTGCTCTTCAGCGTAAGGCGGTGCCGTTTTCCAGTCGTAGAACCATACGGGCATCGTGCGCTTGTCGTCCGGCTCCGTGGCGTAGCGAGGGAAAATATGGCTGTGCAACTGCGGTTCCGAGTTTCCCAGAATCTCGTAATTAATGCGCAACGCATCGGTGGCGGCCAACAGGGCATCGCCGATGAGCGCCATGTCGAGCAGGTAGGTAGCGCGCGCGTTGGCGTCCAGGTCATTGAGGCTGGCGACCACGGGATCGGGCAGCAGCAGGCAGTAACCTGGCAAAAACTGTACGTCGCCCATGACCGCCCAACCCGAGGCCATGCGGCAGATAACCTTGTCGTTGGCACCCTTGCGGGCCAGTTCTACGCGGTGTGAAATCAGCGGCATGCATTGTCCTTAATGACGCGGGGAAGAAAGCTGCAGGCTATGTGAACCAGACGCATCCATGCAAACATTGGCCGGGCTAACCCTGTCAGCCCAGCAACCGAACGGGCGCACGGCATGCCGACTGAGGAGTGACTCCGATGGACGTTGCAGCGCAGCCATTCTACGAACTGACCAAGCACTGGCCTTTGCGGCGGTTCAGCAGGCGGCAATATCGCCGTCCTGAGCGCCGCCCTGCAAACCATCCTCAAGCGTCGATAACCCGCGGCGGTCAGCAAGCCTTTTCCAGCAGCACCGGCGAAAGCCCGACCTGCAACAAATACGCCTCCAGCGATTCGATACTGCCTGACGAAACAATCGCGCCGACATAGCCATCCGGACGCACCAGCACCCACTCGCCAGGCGCCAGTTCGTAAGCGTCTTGAAACTGCCCTTGGTCATCGATTAGCTCACCGTGCGCGCCGATGAGGTGGATATGCAACCCGGCCCGAGGCGACACCAAGCCGGGTGCGACGTCGTATCCCAGCAGCGTCCAATGCGGCCCCTTGAACAGATCAAACAGGCGCAGTGATTGCCCGCCGGCGCCGCGCAGTCTCGCATCCGGCGCACGGTTGCCGACGCGTTCGGCGTGCCCCAGCGCAAGTGACGATTGCGGGTAGCCCAGGTCGAGTTGATGCACTTCCCTGCCCCGCCGCATGTCGCCGCGTTGCATGCCCTGGAGCAACTGGGTCGACAAGCCCAGCACCGCAGCGGCTATCGGGCGCCGCTCTTGTTCATAAGTGTCGAGCAACGTTTCAGGTGCACCGTTGGCCACCGCCGCCAGTTTCCAGCCCAGGTTGTAGGCATCCTGCACGCTGGTATTGAGCCCCTGGCCGCCGGTGGGTGGATGAATGTGCGCAGCGTCGCCGACCAAAAACACCTGCCCGACGCGGTAGTGATCGGCCAAGCGGGCATTCATGCTGTAGGCCGACGCCCAGGACACGGCGTGCACCTGGATGTCATCGCGCCCGGTGCGCTTTGCGATGAAGGCCGTCAGCCCTTGTGCGCTGAGGTCGACCTGAGCCTGGAGCGCAATCGGCGCCTGAATCTGGAACAGCTCGGTGCCCGCCAGAGGACACACGGCGACCTGCCGTAGCAGATCGCCTTCGCCGAAGCGGTGCCAGCAGTCGCGCGTAAGCCCTGACAACTGCACATCGGCGACCAGCGCACGCGCGCCCAGCGTCTTACCCGGAAAGCCGATTTCAAGGGCATGACGCACAAAACTGCGGCCGCCGTCGGCGCCCACCAGCCAGCGTGCGCGCACCGATTGCGTACCTGCCGCGCTGGCCAGCTGTACGCTGACGCCCTCGTCATCCTGCTCGAATCCCACCAGTTCGCAACCAAACTCTGGCCGGTGCCCTAGCTCGAGCAGGCGTTCGCGCATCACGCGTTCGGTCAGAAATTGCGGCACCATCAACGGTTGTTGATACGGCTCGGCCGCCGTCGAGGCGTTGCGCTCGATGGAATCGGCATCGGTGTAGCTGCCATCGTCGCGGTAGCGCCGCTCAGTCGGATAGACTCCACCCACAGCGAACAGGCGATCCAGAATCCCGAGGTCTTCGAAAATTTCCTGTGACCGCGGCTGAATGCCCTTGCCACGCGAGCCGTGAAAAGGCTCGGCGTTTTTCTCGATCAGGCGGAACGTGATACCCCGTCGCGCCAAGTCGATCGCCAGGGTCAGGCCGGCCGCACCGGCACCGCAAATCACTACATCGACAGCGCATCGCTTGTTCATACGGATCACCTATATGTGCAATACGCACATATTATGACGGAGAAACACAGTGTCAACAAAAAGCGTGCAAAACGCACATATGAGCGCACAACTGCGTGACTTGCATGGCTCGCTCGTGGAGATCGTCGGGGTGATGAACCGCCCCCAGCGTGACGAAGCAATGGTGCGCGAGGCCGGGATTTCCCTGGACCGCGCGCTGTTTCCGCTGCTGGTGCTGGTTGAACGGTTGGGCCCGATTGGCGTGGTCGAACTGGCCGACCGCGTGGGCCGCGACTACACCACCGTGAGCCGCCAAGTGGCGAAACTGGAAAGCCTTGGCCTGATCCTGCGCCAGGAAAGCGCCGTGGACCGGCGTGTACGCGAGTCAGTCATCACCGAAAAAGGCAAAGCCATGACCGACCGCGTGGATGACGCCCGCGAGCGCATGGGCGTGTCGATCTTCTCGACCTGGGAGGAAGGCGATTTCGAAAACCTGGTACGCCTGATGCGCAAATTCGCCGAGGACATCAAGGACGACTCGATACGGGCAACCAAAGGTCTACGCTGACAACCCACGGGCAAGGGTCACCAGGGTAACGTCACGCCGTGCCGAGCCGTGAAGGTCAGGCCCGGCACACCGACGTGCTTCCACGATGTCCACCACCAGCGGGCTGCTTTCGCCGATTTCGAGCCGCGCGCCGGGGCCGCCCATTTGCGTGCACACCCAGCCGGGCGCGGCCAGCAGATAGCTACCGCGCCATCAATCGAGTGAGCGGGCGCTGCCGCTCGCAATCCCAGAACAAAAGCTATTTTTGTTGTACACAAAATATTTCTAAAGATTTACTGCCTCCGAGCCGAAACAAGCAGTGATAGCAAATCGCCGTCTCGCTGGTAGAGACGATGATTTGGTCGCCCTCCCTGCCGATGGTCGTCTCGATGAAGATAAAAAATAAGCTGGTACTCGCGTTCGTCTCCGTGGCCTTTATCCCGGTCAGCCTAGTCGCGCTGATCTGCGTGATGAACACACGAACCCAGGCGGTGGAGCAATTCATCGACGGCAGCACCCGTGAAATACGCCAGATCGATGGCAACATCCGGCAATTCTTCGATGGCACCTTACAGAACGTCGATCAGATGTCCGCTGATCCTGTATACACTTCGCTGAACACGCTCAAGGATTACCGGCCTGCCAATGCGGCCAGCCAACCGCTGCCGGCCCAGGCTCAGCAGGTCATCGACCAATTCGCGCGCTTCGGCGCCACCCACCCTTCGGCGGCCATTTTGTCCATCGGCCTGGAAGACGGCACCTACGCCAAATGGCCCGATGACCCGCAACTGTCCCAGTACGACCCGCGTACCCGCCCGTGGTACAAGGCCGCGATGGCCAGCCCCAACAAAACCGTGCGCACCCCTGCTTACTATTACGACAAGGATGACGTGGCCCTGGTGGGCACCGCGCGCGCGCTGCTGGACACCACCGGCAAGGCCAAGGGCGTGTTCGTGGTGAGTGTGTCGCTGAAGAACCTCACCGAATTGCTCAAGAGCATCAAGCTGGGTGAAAGCGGCTACGTGATGCTGATCGAAGACGGCGTGGTGCTGGTTGACCCGCGCGATGCCGCGCACAACTTCAAGCCGCTCAAAGCGCTCGGCGCGCCTTACGCGCATCTGGCCGAAACGGCCCAGGGTTCCACCGAGGTGGTCATCGACGGCGTGCGCTACATGGCCAACGTCTGGACCTCGCCCGGCCTCGGCTGGCGCTACGTCGGGCTGATCGAATACAACGAGGTGATGGCGGCTGCCACGCGCATGACGTACCTGACCGCAGCCATTGTGGCGGTGCTGGTGTTGATCTTCGGGCTGATTGCAGCGGCGTTTTCCAAGGTGATCGTCAAACCGATCGGCCAGGTCAGCACCGGTTTGCAATCCATTGCCCAAGGTGAAGGCGATCTGCGCCATGAATTGCAGGTGCAGGGCAAGGATGAAACCGCCGAACTGGCTGGCTGGTTCAACAAGTTTCTCGCCGCTATCCGTCAGCTGATCCAGCATATCGGCGCGGCCTCGACCAACTTGCAGGACGCGTCACGGGTCAACAGCCAGGTGGCGCACAACATGAACGACGCCGCTGGCCGTCAGCGTGAGGCGGTGGAACTGGTGTCCACTGCGTTCAACGAGATGGTCGCCACCGCCAACGAGGTCGCGCGCTCCTGCAGTGGCGCTGCCGAGTCTGCCGAGAACGGCCATCGCCGCGTGGCCGAGGGCAAGCAACAGATCGAAGTCACCACCGATAACGTCAATCGCCTGGGCCGCCGCCTGACCGAGTCGTCCCAGGCGATGGTCGAGCTGGAAGCCGGCAGCCGCAGCATCAACCAGATCCTCGGCACCATTCGCGCCATCGCCGAACAGACCAACCTGCTGGCGCTCAACGCGGCGATTGAAGCAGCCCGCGCCGGTGATCAAGGCCGTGGGTTTGCCGTGGTGGCCGATGAGGTACGCGCGTTGGCCAAGCGCACTTCGGACTCGACTGGCGAGATCGAGCAACTGCTCGGCACCCTGGGCAGCAAGACCGAGGAAGTCACGCAGAAGATGAGCAGTTGCCTGGACCTGTCACGCGCCAGCGTGTCGTCGATTGAAAGCGCGCGAGACAGCTTTGAAGGCATTCAGCTGTCGGTGAATGAAATCCGCGACCAGAACCTGCAGATTTCCGCCGCCGCCGAGGAGCAACACAGCGTCGCCGAAGAGATCAACCGGCACATCCAGCAGATCTACGACGAGGCGCGATTGGTCGAAAGCCTGGCCAACTCAGCCCAGGATGATTCGGGGCGATTGGCAGGTTTGTCGGATGAGTTGAACGCCTTGGTGGGACGCTTCAAGTCCTAAAGCGTGCGGCGCTGGAAGTCTGCAATCTGTTGCCACATCGCCGCCGGGTTGGAATACATCGGGAAGTGCCCGCACTGGGTAATCAGCGCCAGCCGTACACCATGGGCGCTTGGCTGCGCGGCCGAAATGCTGTTCTTCGGCCACGGCAAGGAACAGCCAGAGGTGGCGAATCAGGCGAAAGTTGATAATAGGCTCAGCGCCAATATACCTATCTAGCCTGCGGTGAAACCATCCAGCTGACAAAGGCCTGCAGGCGCGCGGAAAACGCCGCGCATTCGGCACTCGGGTTACGCGCCTCAAACAGGAAGTAGGCGATCTGGACACGCATCGACGGGTAATGCTGCACGAACAAAGCCACATGCTCTTCCAGCGTTTGCGGCCAGCCTGACGCGTCTGCCGTGCGCAACGTGTGCGTCGCCCGAATCAACTTGCGCGCCGCTTCGCGTTGCAGGCGAAGTCGCTCGGGTACCGCGCTGGCGTGTTCGATGCGTCTGAGGTAGCCGCTCAACACCGGCTCGAAGTCACCATTGAGCGCCAAGGCGATGTCACGTGAGGGCCGAAACGGCTCAAAGCGCAGCGACAGATCATCGCCCCACACGCAACGGCAATGGTGCTTGAGCCAGAAGCCCCAGCGGTTGCGGTTCTCGGGCGCCAGCACCGCGGCGCGGTGGCCGATGTCGAAGTCGATCTTGCTCACCACCTCGTGCCGTTGTTCCAGGGCCTGGCGCAGCTGCTCCAACGCCTCGAGTACGCGCGCATCCGGCGGATCAGTCAGCACCAGCGTCACATCAAGGTCGGACTCGCCTGGGCTGGCATCGCCCCTCGCGACGCTGCCGTAGAGGTAAAGGCTGTGCAAGCCCAGCCCTGCGCCTGCCAGAGACTCGCGCACATCGGCCAGAAGCGCTTGGAATTGAGCTTGAATGGGCGCATTGGCAATGGTCAGCACACAGCCATTGGCATCGATACCTGGAGGCGCGCTCATGGGCGATGCACCTCAATCACCAAGCCTTCCGACTCACTGGGCACACAGAAATGGCGCGTGATCAGGTCGAACTCGGCGTCCGTGGCGGCAAAATCATGCTCGCCCTGAGCATTGCGCGCATGCAAGCGGGCGCGGCAGGTGGCGTCGTCCAGTTCCAGGTAATGCAGGCGGTGCGGCGCTTGAGCTGCTTTTGCCAAACCCAGCAACCATTCACGGTTGGCCAGTGTGTTCGCCGGGAAATCAAGCACCACATTGATGCCCGATTTCAACAGATTGATCACCAACGGCCCCACCACCGCGCGAACACGCTGGGCGCAGCGCAGGTAATCGGCAATCGACAGAATCTCACCCGGATAGAGCTGCGCCAGCCACTGGTCTTCGCTGAGCACAAGGGCGGCGTGCTCGGCGGCCAGGGTTTGAGCCAGGGTGGATTTGCCGGAGGCAATCTTGCCGCACAACAGATGCAGGGTTGGCATGGAACGGTTCCTTATGTCGGGCCACGCAGCATGCCATTTTTCACGCCGAACGACGTTGCCAATACTCATAAAATGCCAGCGCCGCGACGTTCTTGTCTTTGGCTTCCAGCATGATGTCGAAGCGCTCAAGAAACTGCAGCGCGTAGTCATTGGTCCAGCGGTTCCACATTTGCGCGCTGTGCGCGTACAGGTCGCGCTTGGCGACCACCTTCAGGAGCGCGTCCATTTCCAGCTTGTGCTCGGCGTCAAACCCCAGCGCTTGCAGGCTTTCCTGGGGCTGGGAGTAATGCATCGTCGGGCGTACGCCGCGCCAGCTTTCGATGACGCGGGCAACCCGTGGCGAATCGGGGTCGATGTATTCGTCCTCGTTGATCCAGCAGTGATGAATGTCCAGCACCACCGGTGCCAGGTCGGCGACTTGCAGACAGTGGTCCAGGCCGTAGGTTTTTTCGTCGTTTTCAAAGGTAATGCAATTACGCGCCACCTCGGACAAGCGTGACCACACCGCGCGGGTGCCTTCAACGCCCAAGCGGCCGGCGATGTGGACGTTGCACTTGAGGTCCTGAAAGCGGCGGCCGTAGCCCATCATGCGGATCATGTCGGCGTGGTATTCGAACTCGGCCACGCTGTTTTCCACCACACCGGGGTTGTCCGAGCCCAGCACGCAATATTGCCCAGGGTGGAAGGACAAACGGATATCCGAGGCGCGAGCCAGGTCGCCGATGGCGGCGAACCCTTCGCTCAACTGACGCACAAGGGCCGGGTCTTTGTAGACATCTGCCACTTTCGGGTGGCTGTAGAACGGCAGCAGGTCACTGCTCAAGCGCAGCATGCGCAGCGTCGCAGGCAGCTTGGCGACATACGCCAGCAGGCGCAATTGCGCCGCGAGGTTGTGGGTCACCACCTCGACCAATTTGCTGCGGGCGACCCGAGGTTCGACGCTCTCCATCCAGCGCAGGGTGGTGGTACGCGGGTTGTAGGGGCCTTCGATTAACTTGAGCGCACTGGCCGACGGCAGGCGTTCAGGGTGCTTGTACTGGCAGGCAAAGCCGATGCGAGGATGGGTCATGGAAAGGCCAGGTCATAAGTGAGCGTGAGGACAACACAATCTTAGGCGCATGCCGCCGCCAGGGGTTCATTCAACCCGCGTCGTGGGTGAATCAAGTTGAATCCCGGTTTCACCTGGCGGTCATCTATAAGGAACGATAACGCAATGGAGGTGACGATGAACCTTGCAATGACACTCTGCAGCCTGTTTGCCGGCTGGATGGCGATTGTGTTCTCCATGACGTGGGGCCTGTTGCGCGTCCTGCGCTGGCACCATGCTTAACACCCCCGACGGGCGCTACTTTGTGGTCAAGGGTCAGCTGTGGCGCTGCACCAACCCCGCGCTGGATGAAGCCACGCGACAGCGCTGGGTCAACGCTTTGATGGACGCGCGCCGCGCCGTCAAGTCGGCCAAGGCCAGCGGCGACCCCGGCCAATTGCGCGCGGCGCGCCAGCAGGTGCAGCAGGCCAAGGTCGCACTCGGTGAGCGTGGCCCGGTGTGGTGGCGTGATGGCAGCCCGGACTACAACCGTTACCGGGTGGCCAATACGCCGTATGCGGCGTGGTTTGAAAAACATCTCGACACGAAGCCCCACTGAACTTTCTTACAAATGCCAGGCTCCTTTCCTATGCGAAGTCACCGTGCCCTGATCCCAGGGTGCTGAACGATAAGGAGCCGCCACCGCATGACTACCCTCCCCGCCTATCCCACCGTCCGACCTGGCCCGCTGCACTCGATCTTGCTGGCCGGCGCCGTGCCATTGTTTTTGGGTGCCTTGCTCAGTGATATTGCCTACGGCCAGACCTACCAGATCCAGTGGGCCAACTTTGCATCCTGGCTGATCGCCGGCGCGCTGGTGTTCAGTGGCTTTGCGCTGTTGTTTGCGCTGGTCAACCTGCTACGCGCCGAACGCAAGGCCGGGCGCCCCGCAGCTTATTTCCTGCTGCTGTTGGCGACCTGGGTGCTGGGGCTGGTCAACGCCTTTCAGCACGCCAAGGACGCCTACGCGATGATGCCTGGCGGCCTGATCCTGTCGGTGATCGTCACGGTGCTGGCCATCGCCGCAACGTGGATCGGCCTGACTAACCTGCGCTCGGGAGTTGCCCAATGAAACCCTTTCACACCCTGAGCGTATTGAGCGCCGCCCTGTTGCTGACCGCCTGTGGTGGCGAAGGCGACAAAACCCAGGCCCGCGGCCCCGACCCGAAATTGCCCGAGCAACAAAGCAGCCTGTTGCCGAGCATGAAAATTGCCGAGCCCGCGCCCTGGGGCGAGCAGAAACCCAAGGTGCCCGAAGGCTACAGCGTCACTGCCATCGCTACCGACCTGGCTATCCCGCGCCAGACCCTGGTGTTGCCCAACGGCGACATCCTCGTCGCCGAAGGCCGTGGCGGCAGCGCGGCCAAGCTCAAGCCCAAGGACGTGATCGCCAGCGTGATCAAGGCCGAGGGCAACACCAAGGTCAAGGGCGGCAACCGCTTGACGCTGCTGCGCGACGCCGACGGTGACGGCACCTATGAATTGAAAACGGTATTTGCCGACAACCTCAATGCGCCTTATGGCCTGGCCTACGCCGACGGCAAACTCTACGTCGCCAACCAGGACGCGCTGGTGCGTTTTGACTACGCCGACGGCCAGACCAAAGCCAGTGGCCCGCCCACCACAATCACCGACCTGCCGGCGCAGATCAACCATCACTGGACCAAGTCCCTGGCCGTGAGTGAGGACGGGCGCCAGCTGTACGTGGGCATCGGCTCCAACAGCAACATCACCGAGCGCGGCATGGAAGTCGAAATCGACCGGGCGATGGTCTGGCAAATCGATGCCGCCACCGGCGCGCACAAACCCTACGCCACTGGCATTCGCAACCCGACCGCGCTCACGATTCAACCCGGCTCCGGGCAATTGTGGGCGGTGGCCAACGAGCGCGATGAACTCGGCCCGGACCTGGTGCCCGACTACCTGACCTCGGTGCGTGAAGGCGCCTTCTATGGCTGGCCCTACAGCTACTGGGGCCAGAACGTCGACCCACGCGCGCAACCGCAGAACCCGGCGAAAGTCGCCGCCGCCATCAAGCCCGATTACAGCCTGGGCTCCCACGTTGCAGCGTTGGGTGTGGACTTTTCCAGCCCTGCGATGGGTGAGAAATTCGCCGACGGTGCGTTTGTCGGCGAGCACGGCAGCTGGAACCGCGATAACCCGGTGGGCTACAAAGTGATCTTCGTGCCCTTCAGCAATGGCAAACCGGCGGGTGAACCGATTGATTTTGCCACCGGTTTTCGTGGCGATGACGGCAAGACGCGTGGGCGCCCAGTAGGCGTGACGGTGGACCCCAAAGGTGCGCTGATCATCGCCGACGACCTGGCCAATACCATTTGGCGCGTAACACGTAATCGCTAGCCCGTGCATGACAGGGGCGATTCGCCCCTGTCAGCCCTCACCCTGCAATTGCATTTCAAGCCAGGCCAGCAGCGCCGCAACTTCGCTGCGCGGGCCTGCGCCTTGCTGCCTGTAGACCGAAATCGCCTCGGGTAGCTGCACACTCTCGGCGCAGGGTCTTACCAGCGCCCCACTTTCAATCAAACGGCTGGCGGTGCGACGCCAGCCCATGGCGATACCGTGCCCTTCCACAGCGGCCTGCAACATCAACGGGTAGCTATCGAAGGTGGCGCCACGCGCATCCGCGGCCAAGACCTGACCGAATGCCTGCAACCACTCGTCCCACTCCATCAAATGCGGTGGCGCGGCGCTGTGGTGCAAAAACGTATGGGCGTGCAATTCGGTGAGTGGCAAGGGGTGTTCAGCGTTCAGGTACGCAGGACTGCAGACCGGAAATACCTCGTCAGAGGCGGTGAGCATCAACGGGTGGGCGCCACTGGGGCGTCGGGTACTTTGCAGGGCCACGTCGAAGTGGTCCTTGAACTCCGTGAGGGGCCGGGTCGAGGTCACCACCTGGATTTCGATGTGCGGGTATTGCTGGTGAAACGTCGACAGACGTGGCATCAGCCAATAAAACGCCTCGCAGAGCTGGCAGAGCAGCACCACACGGCGCTGGGCCGTGGACGCACGCAAACCCGCGGCGCCGTCACTGATGCTGTGCAGCGCCTGGCTGACCACCTGGCCCAATTCACGCCCTTCCTGGGTCAGGAAAACCGCACGATTACGTCGATAGAACAGCTTCACCCCGAGGTTGTCTTCCAGCCCACGAATTTGCCGGCTGACCGCCGCCTGGGTGATGTGCAGTTCATCCGCCGCCCTGGAGAAACTTTCCAGGCGGGCTGCCGCTTCAAACGGTAGCAGGCTGGCGAGCGGCGGCAGGTTTTTACCAAGCGTATTCATAATCTGAGGTTATGCATCCGGGGCCGAGAACTCGTTTGTAGCACAGCCCGGCGGGTGTGCACCATTCATCCATGACTTCACGGATGCCTCGGATGACCTCACTACGAACCTCTGTTTTTGTCGGCGTGCTGCTCGCGTGTGTCGCCACATTGGGCTGGGCGCTGAACTTCATCGCCCCTTATGTCACTGGTGACTACAGCCTCTATGACCTGATGGCGGTGCGTTTTCTGGGTGTCGGCGTGCTGGGCGTGGGCGGAGTGATCCTGTGCCGGGCCCAACTGAAATGGCTCAGCCCAAGGCAATGCTGGCTGGCCGCAGCGCTTGGCGCGGCAGGTTGCCTGGCGTACGGCGTGTGCATCGGCGCAGGCGTGATGTTGGGCGGCCCGGTATTGACGCCCGCCTGTGTCGGCATGGTGCCAGTGCTACTGGCCCTGGTTGGCAATGCCCGGAACAAGACCGTGGCGTGGGGCCGGCTGGCGGCGCCTTTAGCGTGCCTGACGCTGGGGCTTTTGCTGTCGAACATCAGCAGCCTGCACCAACCGGCGTTGAGTGCCGTTTCGTGGCTGGCCGGTGTGTTTTTTTCGTTCAGCGCCGTTGCCTTGTGGCTGGGATTCAGCGTGATCAATCAAAAACACCTGACAACCCTTCCAGCAACCGCCACCGGCCTCTGGACCGCGTTAATGCTGGTGGGGGCCGGCGGCACTGCCCTTTGCCTGCTGCCGTTGCTCTGTGTATTCAACCTGCTGCGCCTGCCAACCCTGGGATTTGGCTTAGCCCAGGCGGGTGCGCTGTATGCCTGGAGCCTGATCATCGCGCTGATGTCCACGGTGGTCGGTGCTTGGGCCTGGAATGCTGCCACCCGACGACTGCCGATGGTGCTCAGCGGCCAATTGATTGCCCTCGAATCACTCTTCGCGACCCTGCTCGGCCTGTGGTTTCACGGTCGCGGCCCTTCGTGGATGGAAGCCACCGGCCTCGCGGCGGTGCTGATCGGCGTGGTCATGGCGGTGCGTATTATCCTGACCGGCACAAAGCCCGCCGCAACGCGCGACACTGACGGGAGCGCCGAGGATGACCCACAGCATCGGCTCACTTGCACCCACCGAGACCTTTGAGTGTCACGGCCTGGCTATCTGGTGAAAGCAGCGAAGAGCGATCGTCGGGCGTTAAAACAGTTGACTTGATTGCCTTAGGCAACTATATATTTGCTTGAGGCAACCAACCGAGCACTGCCATGACCACGTCCCTTGTCGAACGCGCCGCGATCATTCGCGGTTTCAACCGTTTTTACACCCATCAGATCGGCGTGCTGCAGGAACACTTGCTGCAAAGCGATTTCTCGCTGACCGAAATCCGCGTGATGTACGAACTCTCCTCCCGTGGCGACCTGACCAGCGCCGACCTGTGCCAGATGCTCGGCCTTGATGCGGGCTACCTGAGCCGGCTGATCAGCGGCTTCGAAAAGAAAGGTCTGGTCCAGAAAGTGCGCTCCGTCACCGATGCGCGTGCGGTGCAACTGCACCTCAGCGACCTCGGTCGATCAGTGCTGGCGCCGCTGGAAAACCAGACCCAACAGGAAGTCATCGCCTTGCTCGAAGCCTTGCCCGAGCAGCAACAGCAGCAACTCACGGCGTCGATGCAGCGTATCCAGACACTGTTGCAAGGCGGCACGCCAGGTTACCTGCTGCGCGACCCGCAGCCCGGCGACATGGGCCGGGTGGTGCAACAGCAATCGGCGCTGTATGCGCGTGAGTACCACTGGAATTGGGAGTTTGAAGCGTTGGTGTCGGAGATTGTCGCCAAGTATTTGCGCGAATTCGACCCGAGCGCCGAGCGCTGCTGGATCGCCGAAAAGGACGGTGAAGTGGTGGGGTCAATCTTCGTGGTGCGCCATGACGAAACCACCGCCAAGCTGCGCATGCTCTACGTGGACGCCAGTGCGCGGGGCATGGGCATCGGTCAGCGGCTGGTGGAAGAATGCCTGCGTTTTGCGCGCAATGCCGGTTACAAAAGCATGCTGTTGTGGACGGTCGACGCGCTGACCGATGCGCGCAAGCTGTATCAGAAAGCCGGGTTCCGCCTGGTAGACCAAGAAGCGACGGTGAGCTTCGGCAAATCGTTGATCAGTGAAACCTGGGCCCGCGAGCTGTAAGGCGTTCCCGCGCTGTCGCCAGCGCGGGCGCTTGCGCGGTTAGAGGTCAGTGATTTCTTTATGGCGCGGTACCAGCGCCTTCATCACGCTCCACGCCACCAGATAGGCCAGGGCACAGATCGCAAACATGATCATGTAACCGGTATGGATGTCGTTGATGGACTTGTAGTAGTCAAATACCCAGCCACCGATCTTGGTCATCACCACACCGCCCAAGCCCCCGGCCATTCCGCCGATGCCCACCACCGAGGCCACGGTTTTTTGCGGGAACATATCGGACACCGTAGTGAAGATGTTGCACGACCACGCCTGGTGCGCCGAGGCGCCCACACCGATCAGCAGCACCGGCACCCAGAAGCTCAGGTAGCCGAAGGGCTGCGCCAGCAACACCACCAGCGGGAACAGCGCGATCACCAGCATGGCTTTCATGCGCCCGTCGTAGGGAGCATCGCCACGGGCCATGAAGTAGCTGGGGAACCAGCCGCCGCCGATACTGCCGACCATGGTCATGCTGTACAGCACGGCCAGCGGCATCACGATGTCCGCGCCTTTCATGCCGTATTGCGCCGACAGGTAAGTGGGCAGCCAGAACAGGAAGAACCACCACACGCCGTCAGTCATGAACTTGCCGAAGGCAAATGCCCAGGTCTGGCGGTAGGTCAGCAGCTTGAACCACGAGACTTTTTTTGCGGCAGCACCCGCGGGTTCTGGCGTAAACGGCTGCACCGTCTGGTCGCTGCGAATGTAAGCGAGTTCTTCGGCCGACAAGCGTTTTTGCTGTTCCGGTTTTTCGTAAACCGCCGCCCACACCGCCACCCAGATAAAGCCCAGCATGCCGATGACCATAAAGGCCGCTTCCCAGCCCCAGATGCCGGCAATCAAGGGCACACAAATCGGTGCCAGGATCGCCCCCACGTTAGCCCCGGAGTTGAAGATACCGGTGGCCAGCGAGCGTTCTTTTTTCGGGAAGTATTCGGCAGTGGCCTTGATCGCGATGGGGAAGTTGCCCGCCTCGCCAATCGCCAGCACGGCGCGCGACAGCATGAAACCGGCAATCGACACCGGGATCACCGCCAGGCCGATAGCGCCGCTCACCGCAGCGATGCCCTCACCCATCGGCACCGAGAACGCATGCATGATGGCGCCGGTGGACCAAATGCCAATCGCCACCACGTAGGCGGCCTTGGTGCCGATCTTGTCGACAAAGCGTCCGGCAAACAGCATGGAAATCGCGTAGACAAACTGGAACACCGCCGCGATGTTGGCGTAGTCCGTGTTGCTCCAGCCAAATTGCGTCGACAACTGCGGCGCCAGAAGGCTGAGGACTTGGCGGTCTAGGTAGTTGACGGTAGTGGCAAAGAACAACATCGCGCAGATGGTCCAGCGATAGTTGCCGACGGCCGTGCCGACGCGATGGGCGTTGATGGGCTCATTCAAATTCATGGCATCACTTTTTATTTTTGTTAGATAAGACATATGTAACGTCATATGTCGTCGTACAACTATGACTTTTATATCGGGCCGCCTACCCGGTGTCAATCTCCAAAATTGCCTTTTAACCAGGGATTACGCAGATCTGAAAATGCTTAACTACGCGCAGTTGTAGGATGACAAATCCTGAATACTCGGCTGGGTGCTTTGCCGGGCACATCATCAAGCAGGCCGAAGGGCTGCATGCCGAGCTTCTCCAACACACGGATCGACGCGGCGTGATCCGGTCGCACCAGCCCGAATACCTGAGGCAATCCCAACGTTTGAAACGCCATCGTCAGCGCGTCGTGGCCAAGCTCGGTGGCATAGCCCTGCCCCCAGGCATCGACCGCGAAGCGATAGCCCAGGTTGATGCGCCGCTCGGTCAGGTAATTGAGCGGCGCCACGCCGCCAAAGCCGATCAGGTGATCGGGCGCCTCGCGACGGGCAATGGCCCACCAGCCGTAGCCCTGGCTGGCCCATTGTTCGAGCCAGTGGTTGAGCAGGCGCTGCGCGTCGTCGAGGCTGGCCGTTGGGCCACTCGGGTTGAACAGGTTTGTCTGCGGGTCGCCGAAGATCGCGAACAATCGGTGCACATCGCTGGGCTCTGGCGTGCGATAGATCAGCCGTGAGGCGGTGACGGGCATTCTGATAATTCCCTGGTCAGGTCGTGAAGTTCAATTCATCTGCAAAAAAAGGTAAATAGCGGTGAATTATTTCATGTCCGCTTGTATCTGAACTGACAGAGCGGTGCCATCGCAACGATGGCACCTCCCCTGTTCTGTTTTAGAGTGGCCCGCATGAAATTACGTAAGAAAAGCGTCAAACCCATCGGATTGAAAGACATCACCATCGTCGACGATGCCAAGGTGCGCAAGGCGATTACCGCCGCCGCCCTGGGTAACGCCATGGAGTGGTTCGACTTTGGTGTCTACGGTTTCGTCGCCTATGTGCTCGGCAAGGTGTTCTTCCCGGACGCCTCACCGAGCGTGCAAATGATTGCCGCCTTGGCCACCTTCTCGGTGCCCTTCCTGATTCGCCCGCTGGGTGGCCTGTTCTTCGGTGCGCTGGGCGACAAATACGGACGGCAGAAAGTCCTCGCCGCAACCATCGTCATCATGTCCTTGAGCACCTTTGCCATCGGCCTGATTCCCGGGTATGCCTCGATTGGCATCTGGGCACCGATCCTGCTGTTGCTGTGCAAAATGGCCCAAGGGTTCTCGGTAGGCGGTGAGTACACCGGCGCCTCGATCTTCGTCGCCGAGTACGCCCCGGACCGTAAACGCGGGTTCCTCGGCAGCTGGCTGGATTTTGGTTCGATTGCCGGTTTCGTGCTCGGCGCCGGTGTGGTGGTGCTGATTTCGACGATCCTCGGTGAGGCCGATTTCGAGGCGTGGGGCTGGCGTCTGCCGTTCTTTCTCGCCCTGCCTTTGGGCATCATCGGTTTGTACCTGCGTCACGCGCTGGAAGAAACCCCGGCGTTCCAGCAGCACATGGACAAACTTGAACAAGGCGACCGCCAGGGCCTGACCCACGGTCCCAAGGTGTCGTTCAAAGAGGTGGCTACCCAGCACTGGCGCAGCCTGCTGACCTGCATCGGTATCGTCGCGGCCACCAACGTGACGTACTACATGTTGCTCACCTATATGCCGAGCTACCTGTCGCACAACCTGCATTACAAAGAAAACAGCGGCGTGTTGATCATCATCGCCATCATGGTCGGCATGCTGTTCGTGCAGCCGTTCATCGGTTTTGTCAGCGACAAGATTGGCCGTAAACCCTTCATCATCGCCGGCAGCGTCGGGCTGCTGCTGCTGTCTATCCCGGCGTTTATGTTGATTACCAGCGGTAAAATCGGCCTGATTTTCGCCGGTCTGTTGATTCTGGCCGTGGTGTTGAACTTCTTTATCGGCGTGATGGCCTCGACGCTGCCGGCTATGTTCCCGACCCACATTCGCTATAGTGCGCTGGCCAGCGCGTTCAACGTCTCGGTACTGATCGCCGGCCTCACACCCACCGCGGTGGCCTGGCTGGTGGAAAGCACCAACAACCTGTACATGCCCGCTTACTACCTGATGGTGTTTGCGGTGGTCGGCCTGATTACCGGCCTGACCATGAAGGAAACCGCGAACAAGCCGTTGCGCGGCGCGGCGCCAGCAGCGTCCGATATGGAAGAAGCCAAGGAAATACTGCAAGAGCACCATGACAATATCGAGCAGAAGATCGAAGACATCGATGCCGAAATTGCCGCCCTGGAAGCCAAGCGCCAGAACCTGGTGCAACAGCATCCGCGAATCAACTGATACCTGACCATGCGTGGTGGCCCCCGCCGCCACGCCACTGGAGTGCCCAAGCATGGTTCCAAGCGTCACCGCAGCCCACTCGTTACTCAGCGCGGACGAACGCGCCGCCATCGCCGAAATCGAAGCCACTACCAGCATCCTGCAACTGGTAACCCGCCTGACCGGCATGCGCTTTGCCGGCATTGCCAAATTCACTGACCTGAAATGGGTGGTGTGCTCGGCCTATGACCCGCTGCACATGGGGATTCATGTCGACGACGTACTCGACCTGGAAACTACCTTGTGCAGTGAATTCTGCGTCGACCCGCAGGCACTGTTTATTCCGCAAATCAGCCAGAATGGCCGCTTCGCCACCCGCCCGGTGGTCAAGCAGTACGCCATCGAAAGTTACGCCGGTGCGCCGATCTTCCTGCCCGACGGCCGCCTGTTCGGCGCGCTGTGTGCACTGGACTCACGGGCGATGCTGTTTGACGACCCCAACCTGCCGGAAACCCTGAGCCTGTTTGCGCGGCTGATTGGCTGTATTTTTTTCGCTAACCTGACAACAGCTGATCAGTAACCACCGCCCTGCCCCGCCGTGCAGCACTCTCGCGCTTTGGCGGCATGCCAAACAATCGGCTGAACTGTGAAGTGCTTTCATAGCCCACAGCGCCCGCAGGCTGGTGGATTTAGCTTTCCAATCGGCAATCGCCTCGGGTGCCACCCTGGGTATCGCAGGCCTCGTGGCTTACCTGACCCCGCGGCGTACCACAGCGACCTACGTACCCCCAGCGCTACCTGAAAAACTGACTCGGGGTTTTGCCAAACTGTTTCTTGAACATGCTGGTGAACGCGCTTGGGCTTTCATAGCCCAGCTCGATGGCCACATCGATGATCTTCTCCCCCACCGCAATGCGCTCCAGCGCCAGCAGCAACCGCGCCTGCTGGCGCCATTGGCCGAAGGTCAGGCCGGTTTCCTTGCGGAACAGGCGCTGGATGGTTTTCTGGTCCAGGTCCAGGCGATCACTCCAATCGGCGACCGTCGAGGCATCACCCGGTTCCTGCTGCAGCGCCTGGCAGATACGGTTGATGCGCAGGTCGGCCGGCTGGGGCAGTGACAACGGCAAGGCCGGCAGGATCGCGAGTTCGTCGAGGATCAGGTGCATGATCCTCGCCTCGCGCGAGTCCTCGGCGTACGGCGGCTTCAAACTCACCGAGGCTTTGATCAGCTCGCTCAACAACGGCGACACACTGACGGTCTTGGGCTCGCTCGGCAGGTTGGGGAAACAGTCCGGGCGCACAAACACGCTGCGCATCTTCAACGTGCCCACGCAACGCAGCGAATGCACTTGCCCGCTGGGCATCCAGAACCCGCGATTGGGCGGCACCGTCCATTGGTTCAACGCCGAATACACCACCATCACGCCTTCGACGGCGTACAACAGCTGATGCTTTTCGTGACTGTGGTCGGGGATCACCCAGTTTTCGGGGTAATCGGTCGCAGAACTGATGACAGCCCAGTCGCCCTCGTCGATCTCCCGCAGAAATACATCCAGTGGTTTGATGATTTCGCCCTTTTTGCGATGGTTGGCGCCCGAATTACGCGAGACAGGCATTTTCAGCGAATCTAGCATAAACGCCGCAACATTTAGAAACGGGCAGCGCGCTAAAGTACGCACTGCCCCTGTTCGCTGCCTTGTATGGAATGCCTGCATGTCGAGCCTGACCGCGCCACCCGCCACTGCAACCGCTACGCCGCAAATAAGCCCCTTGGTCATGCGTGTCCTGGGCGCCTGTGCCCTGGCGCACATGATCAACGACCTGATTCAGGCCGTGCTGCCGTCGATCTACCCGATGCTCAAGGCCAACTACGGGCTGAGCTTTACCCAGGTCGGCCTGATCACCCTTACCTTCCAGTTGACCGCGTCCTTGCTGCAACCCTGGATCGGCTACCACACCGACCGCCATCCCAATCCCTGGCTGCTGCCGGCGGGCATGGTGTGCACGCTGATCGGCATCCTGATGCTGGCGTTTGTCGGCACCTTCCCGTTGATCCTGTTGGCGGCGGCGCTGGTCGGGGTCGGGTCGTCGACCTTCCACCCGGAAACCTCACGCGTGGCACGCCTGGCCTCGGGCGGGCGCTATGGCCTGGCACAATCGACCTTCCAGGTTGGCGGCAACACCGGCAGCGCGTTTGGCCCGTTGCTGGCGGCGGCGATCATCATTCCCTACGGCCAAACCCATATCGCCTGGTTCGGGCTGTTCGCCGTGTTCGCGATCATGGTGCTGTATGGCTTGAGCCGCTGGTACCGCCACCACCTCAACCTGTTCAAGCTCAAGCAGGGCGGCAAGGCCACCCACGGTTTGTCCAAGGGCCGCGTGACGTTTGCCCTGGTGGTACTGGCGCTGCTGGTGTTCTCCAAATACTTCTACATGACCAGCCTGACCAGCTACTTCACCTTTTACCTGATCGAGAAATTCCACCTGTCGGTGGCCAGCTCGCAGATGTACCTGTTCCTGTTCCTCGGCGCGGTGGCCGTCGGCACCTTTGCCGGTGGCCCGATTGGCGACAAGATCGGCCGCAAGAAAGTCATCTGGTTCTCGATCCTCGGCGCCGCGCCCTTCACCCTGGCCCTGCCCTACGTCGACCTGTTCTGGACGGCCGTGCTCAGCGTGGTGATCGGTTTCATCATCGCCTCGGCCTTCTCGGCCATCGTGGTCTTTGCCCAGGAACTGGTGCCCGGCAACGTCGGGATGATCGCCGGGATCTTCTTCGGCCTGATGTTCGGCTTCAGCGGGATTGGCGCCGCGTTGCTGGGCTTGCTCGCCGACAACCATGGCATTGAGTACGTCTACAAAATCTGTTCGTTCCTGCCACTGGCGGGCATCCTGACGATCCTGCTGCCTTCAACCAAAGGCGTCTGACCGGCCAATCATCGGCTGGCCGTATGCTATTACACGGAGTGCTCTGAAAAACCTGCGTGTGCGCTTACAATCCGGATATTCAAGCGCACACCCAGGCAGACCCGGCACGACATGACGCTCGACCCTCCTACGATTCTGATATTGACCATCGCGCTGGCCGCCGCTGCCGCCCTGTATCTGGCGGTGGAATGGCGCAGCGTGCGCGAGCCGTCGCTGCTGTTCTGGGCGGCAGGTTTCGCGATCATCAGCGTCGGCTCCACCCTGGCCCTGCTGCGCAGCAGCGGCCTGTTGATGATCGGTATCTGGTTTGCCAACGGCTTGCTGGTGAGCGCGCACTGGCTGTTTTTGCTCGGCGTGGCCCGCTTTACCCACGTGCGCCTGTCGCGCGCCTGGCTGCTGATGCTGGTCGCCTGGCTCGGCATGCTGCTGTTGCCCGGCGACCAGGCGTGGTCCAAAGCCATGCTGATGGTCAACTCATTGCTGGTCGCGTTGCCGACCTTGCGCGCCAGTTTCCTGCTGCGCCCCCACGGTAAATCCCTGAGCATCGGCGCGGTGCAATTGCGCTATGTATTGCTGCTTCACGGCACCTTTTATGTGGCCAAGGCGCTGTCGGTAATCATCCCCGGCACGCTGATCGATCTTGCCGCGTTCAAGGGCGAAATCATCCAGGTTTCGTTGGTGGAGGGCGCAATGGCGATCATGTTGATCGCGTTGTCGATGACCGGCTCCGAGCGCTATCGGCGCGAACAGCAGATTGCCCGGCTGGCGGCCCGCGACCCGCTGACGGCGCTGTACAACCGCCGCGCCCTGGATGTGCGTGCGCCGCAGCTGTTAGCGCAGGTATCGCCGCAACAGCCGGGCGCGTTGCTGTTGATCGATATCGACAACTTCAAACTGGTCAACGACCTCTACGGGCATACCGCCGGCGACCGTTTGCTGATTGCCTTGAGCGAAATGATCCGCACCGTGGTGCCCGAAGGCGCGCTGGCGGCTCGCCTGGGCGGGGATGAGTTTGTGATCCTGTTGACCAAGGCCTCGACCGCCCAGATTGTCGAGCTGGGCAGCCGCTTGCGTGAGCAGTTCCGGCAGTTGGCCGCACACACCTTCACCACCCCGGCACCGGTCACCCTGAGCATCGGCGCCAACCTGTTCGACCAGCCACCGCCGAGTCTGACGGCGCTGATCGAACAAGGCGACACCACGCTCTATGAAAGCAAACGCGGCGGGCGTGACAGCATTCGGCTGGTGGACCGAACGGGAACCGGTTCGTACGGTTAATGGCTTGTTGTGGCGGACGGGATTGTTGTGGCCAGCAGGCTTGTTGTGTCAAGCAGGCTTGTTGTGGCGAGCGGGCTTGCCCCGCGTTGGGTTGCGCAGCAGCCCCATAACGGACGCCGCGTTGTTTCAGGGACACCGCGTCGGCAGTTTTTTGGGGCTGCTGCGCAACCCAACGCGGGGCAAGCCCGCTCGCCACATCAAACCCGCTCGCCTCAGGTTTGGTGGTGACGGTGTGCAAACCCATTCACGACGATGTAAAGCAACGGCCCCACCGACACAAACACCGCCGTCAGCAAAAAATACGGCACCAGCGAAGCCACCGAGCGCCCTCGCCCGCGCGCATCCCGGTAGATCCACGCACACGCAAGCAGCGCCATCAGGTACAGGTCAATCACTACCTGCGCGGTGTCCGGCCGCGACATCAATTCCCGCCCAAATGCCAACAGTGATTGCTCGGCCGTGAGCATCGTAGCCAAGGTGTACAACGAAAAACCCAGCAAACCGGCCAGGGCGAAATAAGGTCTGCGCATGGTGCCTTCCTTGAAAGGATCGAGGCTCAACATAGTGATAAGGTTGCGCCTCTCGCAATGACCTCGGAGGTCATGATCAGGCCATGGACACCCCTTTAACTGCCGGCCAGCACCTGCGCCAATTGCGTCGACAGGCCAAGCTCAGCCAGCTGGACCTGGCCTTGATCACGGGCGTTTCCCAGCGCCACCTCAGTTGCATCGAAACCGGCCGGGCCAAGCCAGGCCCGGGTACTTTGCATACTCTGCTGACGGCGCTGGAGGCCCCGCTGGAGCAGTGCAACCAGGTGTTCCTCGCCGCCGGCTACGCGCCGCGTTACACCGCCACCCCACTCGCCGCACCCGCCATGGCCGCCGTCCGTGAAGCCGTCAGCCATGTGCTGCACGCCAACAACCCCGCCCCGGCGATTCTGCTGGGCAGCGAGTGGCAAGTGCTCGCCGCCAACGCCAGCACCGGCCTGTTGTTTGAGCTGGTCGGGATTGAGCCGAATGCCGCCGATGGGCTGAACCTGCTGACCACGCTGTTGCAAACCGGCGGCCTGGGCGATCACCTGATCAACGCCGAAGAAATCCGCACCGTCGCCTGGCAACGCGCAACCCGCGAAGCGCTGGGGAATCCTGCATTGGCGGGGTTACTGGCCCGTTTGCCGGTGCCGAGCAGCACCGAGTTGCCCAATGAAATGCCGCCGCTGGTGTTCACGCGCATCCGCTCACATCGCGGTGAACTGAATTTCCTGTCCACCTTCACCACCTTCGGCATGCCCCAGGACATCACCCTCACGTCACTGCGCATCGAACATCTGATTCCTGCTGACGGGCCCACGTGGCAAGTGATGCGCGCCGCTTACGCGGAGTATGCGGCGCTGGTTTTGTGAAATATCTGTACGTAGACTGCCGCCATACCTCCCACCTGAAGGCGGCGAAAAAAACCTGATGCAAGTTACCGAAGTCTCCATTGCCCAATTGCGCGCTGCGCTTGAAAGCGGCCAGACCACTGCCGTTGAACTGGTTAAGGCTTACCTGGCACGCATCGAGGCCTATGACGGCCCGCAGACCGCGACCCAGTTGAACGCCGTGGTGGTGCGTAACCCCCAAGCGCTTGAAGAAGCCCAGGCCGCCGATGCGCGCCGGGCCAAGGGCGAAACCTTGGGGCCATTGGACGGCATTCCCTACACCGCCAAGGACAGCTACCTGGTCAAAGGCCTGACGGCAGCCTCCGGCAGCCCGGCCTTCGCCGCGCTGGTGGCGCAGCGCGACGCCTTCACCATCGAACGCCTGCGCGCCGGCGGCGCTATTTGCCTGGGCAAAACCAACATGCCGCCAATGGCCAATGGCGGGATGCAGCGCGGCGTTTATGGCCGTGCAGAAAGCCCGTACAACGCTGACTACCTGACGGCGCCGTTTGCCTCCGGCTCGTCCAACGGCGCGGGCACCGCAACGGCTGCCAGCTTCGCCGCCTTCGGCTTGGCCGAGGAAACCTGGTCGAGCGGGCGCGGCCCGGCGTCCAACAATGGCTTGTGTGCCTACACGCCGTCGCGCGGGATTATTTCCGTACGCGGCAACTGGCCGCTGACGCCAACCATGGACGTGGTGGTGCCGTACGCACGAACCATGGCCGACCTGCTTGAAGTGCTCGACGTCGTGGTCGCCGAAGACACCGACACGCGCGGCGACCTCTGGCGCCTGCAACCGTGGGTGCCGATTCCGAGCGTGGCGTCGGTGCGCCCGGCCTCTTACGCTGACCTGGCTGTGGGCAGCGAATCCCTGGCCGGCAAGCGTTTCGGCGTGCCGCGCATGTACATCAATGCCGACCCCGAGGCCGGCACCAGCGAGAAACCCGGGATCGGCGGGCCGACCGGGCAAAAGATCAACACCCGCGCCAGCGTGATCGACCTGTGGCACGCCGCGCGCCAGGCGTTGGAAGCGGCTGGCGCCGAAGTGATTGAAGTCGACTTCCCACTGGTTTCCAACTGTGAAGGCGACCGCCCTGGCGCGCCGACGGTGTTTACCCGTGGCTTGGTCTCCAAGGAATTTTTGCACGACGAATTGTGGGAGCTGTCGGCCTGGGCGTTCGATGATTTCCTGCGCGCCAACGACGACCCGGCGCTGAACTGCCTGGCGGATGTCGACGGGCCAAAAATCTTCCCGCACGACCCTGGCACCCTGCCCAACCGTGAAGACGACCTGGCCGCCGGCATGGACGAATACGTGCGCATGGCCAAGCGCGGCATCACACCGTGGAACGAAATCAGCACGGTGCCGGACGGCCTGCGCGGGCTGGAACAGGCCCGGCGCATCGACCTGGAAGACTGGATGGACGCACGGGGTCTGGACGCGGTGTTGTTCCCGACCGTGGCCGATGTCGGCCCGGCCGATGCCGACGTAAACGAAGCCTCGGCGGATATCGCCTGGAGCAACGGCGTCTGGGTGGCTAACGGCAACCTCGCGATCCGCCACCTGGGCGTGCCGACCGTCACCGTGCCGATGGGCGTAATGGCGGACATCGGCATGCCAGTGGGGTTGACCTTCGCCGGGCGCGCCTATGACGATTCGGCGTTGCTGCGCTTTGCTTCGGCGTATGAAGCCACCGGCAGCAAACGCCTGATCCCGCCGCGTACGCCGCCATTGGCAGCTGGCTAAACAAGCTCCAAATGTGGGAGCTGGCTTGCCTGCGATAGCGGCGGGTCAGCCAGCCCATTTGTCACTGACAGACCGCCTTCGCGGGCAAGCCCGCTCCCACAGTTTTTGACTGCATTTCAGGCCACGCCGATCAGCAGCAGCCTAAACGCGCTCAAAATGTGGGAGCTGGCTTGCCTGCGATAGCGGTGGTTCAGCCTGCCCATTTGTCACTGACAGGCCGCCATCGCGGGCAAGCCCGCTCCCACAGTTAGCCTGCCCATTTGTCACTGACAGGCCGCCATCGCGGGCAAGCCCGCTCCCACAGTTTTTGACTGCATTTCAGGCCACGCCAATCAGCAGCAGACTAAACACGCTCAAAATGTGGGAGCTGGCTTGCCTGCGATAGCGGTGGTTCAGCCTGCCCATTTGTCACTGACAGGCCGCCATCGCGGGCAAGCCCGCTCCCACAGTGTTGACTGCATTTCAGGCCGCGCCGATCAGCAGCAGCCTACACACGCTCCAAATGTGGGAGCTGGCTTGCCTGCGATAGCGGTGGATCAGCCTGCTCATTTGTCACTGACAGGCCGTTATCGCGGGCAAGCCCGCTCCCACAGTTTTGACTGCATTTCAGGCCGCGCCAATCAGCAGCTGGCTAAACACGGTCCAATTGTGGGAGCTGGCTTGCCTGCGATAGCGGTGGATCAGCCAGCCTATTTGTCACTGAAAGGCCGCCTTCGCGGGCAAGCCCGCTCCCACAGTTGCCAGCCTATTTGTCACTGAAAGGCCGCCTTCGCGGGCAAGCCCGCTCCCACAGTTTTGACTGCATTTCAGGCCACGCCGGTCAGCAGCTGACTAAACACGCTCCCACAAGTTTTACTGTATTTCACATCAAGCCTGGTAGGGCACGGCAATCAGCAGGATGGCCGTGCCATGGGCCACGGTCGCTGGCAACACGCCGTAGCGCATGCGCACCAGTGCGCAGGCCAGCCCTTCGATCAGGGTGAACAGCAATACCGGCCAGCCCAGCTGGGTGACACTCAAGGCCAGGAACGCATGGCAGGCCGCAAAGGCTACGCCGCTGATCAATGCCGCGCGCAATGGCGTCACTTGCTGTTCGAGGTAGCCCTGCAAAAACCCGCGAAACAGCACCTCTTCCAACGCATTCGCACCATAAGCCAGGACCACCATACCCGGTAGCCAGACCCAGTAGCCGTGAATCTCGAACGCATCGATGCCCTGGTAAACCCGCAGCGGCACACCGAGCAAACAGCCCACCACAAGCCCCACGACCAGGCCCAGCGCAGGATTGCCGATGGTCCAGCGCATCAGCTGCCATAACTGCGGCGCCGTGCGTGCAAGCAACATGATCAGCAGCACTGACATCCCGCCCAGCGCTGCCAACACAAAGGCATTCGCGCTGAACGCAATCTGCACCTCGCTGCTGAGCGACCACATCCCCAGCGGCGTCATCGCGTCACGCATCAACACAAATGCCGTCAGCAGGATCAGGATGCGCATCGCCGGCATTGCCTTGGGCGTCAGTGCAAACCACAGCCCAAACAGCACCAGCCCCGGCGCCAGGTGAATGCCGTAGTTGATCAGTACGCCCATGCCTTGGCTGATCATGCCGGCTTCAACCGTGGGCGACAGCAATCATGTCGATCTCGACCGCTGCCGACTTCGGCAACTGCATCACCCCCACCGAGGTGCGGGTGTGCGTGCCAGCGCTGCCGAGAATTTCATGCAGCAGGTCCGACGCACCGTTGGCCACCTCGCTTTGCTGATCAAAGTCTTCGGCGCTGCGCACGTACACGGTGATACGTGCGATGGCCTTGACTTGATCCAGCGAGCCCAATGTCTGCTTGAGCAAGCCCAGGCAACGCAGCGCGCTGATGCCGGCGGCGATTTGTGCCTGGGCCAGGGTCAGGCTTTCGCCGACTTTGCCGGGCAGCACGATCGTGTCGCCAACCCGCGGGATCTGGCCGCTGATGTACAGGTGGTGACCATCGCGCACCAAGGGTGTGTAGTTGCCGCCGATTTTGAACTCATCCAGTTGATAGCCGAGACGCTGCTGGGCCGCCTGGTATTTTTCGTCTGCTGTCATGCTCGTCAAACCTCGTTGCGACGTTGCCACTCATCCACCACATCGCCCAGGGTCTTGGGGATGTCGCTGCGAATCCAGGCCATGAAAGGCCGGTCGAACTTGAACCCCGGACCGCAGTGTTCAAGCATGAAACGGCGAACGTTCTGGGTATTTTTGTAGTGGGGGGTGACGGGGGTAGCGCGAGTAATGACGTCGCTGTGCCAGTTAAAATCCATTTTCCCCTCGGGCGCTTATGGTGTGTCGGCAGTAGCATAGCGATGTGCTACTTGAGCAGGAAGCGGCAAGGCAAAACTCGCACCACCAACTCTTGTGTTGAGATGTCGTACAAGACCTCGCTGCGTTCATAACGAGACGAAGACTAACCCTTTCAAGATATTTCGAAATTTCACTTTCTTTCCCCATCAGAAATATTGCATGGTTGTACGACGACTTAAATCATCGTACCCGCCCCCAACAACAATAAGGAAACACCCATGCAAAACGTCAAAGTGCTGATCGGTTTTCTGTGCCTGTTCACCGGCTACGTCGCAGCTGCGCCTGCCCCCGCCGAAAAGGATGTGGCCCAAGCGGTCGACCAACTGACCCAAGCCATGTTGCACCTGGACCTCAAGCAGCTTCATGCGCTGACCTCCGACAAACTCACCTACGGCCACTCCAGCGGCAAGGTGCAGAACAAAGCGCAATTCATTGCTGATCTGGAAACCCACACCAGCGCGTTCAAGACCCTCGAAATGCAGAACCAGACCATTACCCTCGACGGCGACACCGCCCTGGTGCGCAACCACTTTCACGCACTGGCGGTGAACAGCGGCGTAGACACGCCAACCGACATCGACAACTTCCAGGTCTGGCAGAAGCAAAAAGGCAAATGGCTGCTGATCGGGCGTCAGGCTTACAAATACTGATGACTGGCGGTGAGCTGGCGCGCCTCAGCTCACCATTGCACCACCTCGCGAACCTTCACCAGCGCCTCGCGCAGCGCCGACATGCTCACCGAGCCCAACGCCAAACGCAGCGCGTGGGGCACGGTTGCCGAGACCGCAAACGGCTCGGCGGTCGACACCGAAATACCCTCGCGCTGCAAGGCCATGGCGATCTGATCGGCCCTGGCCTCTTCACCCAGCGGCAGCCACAGAAAATACGATGACGGGTGGCTGATGTAATGCACGCCCTTGAGCACGTGCGCCGCCAAGGCCTGTCGCGCGCTGGCATCCTGGCGCTTCTGCGCTTCCAGTTGGTCGACCGTGCCGTCCTCGATCCAGGCCACGGCCATCGCACTCATGACACCGGGCACGTTCCAGGTGGTGGCCATGATGGTGCGTTCCAGTTTCTTTACCCAGGCCGGGGGCGCGGCAATAAAGCCGACCCGCAACCCGGTCGCGACGCTCTTGGAAAACCCGCCGACGTACACCGTGCGCTCAGGCGCCAGGGTTGCCAATGGCGGCGGCGCTTCTGCTGCCAGAAACGCGTAGGCCGCGTCCTCGATGATCATCAGGTTGTGTTGTCGGGCAATGCCGACTAATTCCTCACGCTGTTCCAGGCTCATCACCCAACCCAACGGGTTATGCAAGGTCGGAATGCTGTACACCGCGCGCACCGGGCGTTTGCTGCACAGGCGTTGCATGGCGTCCAGATCCGGGCCACTGGCAGTGACCGGGATCGCGACGATTTCCAGGTGCAGGGTTTCGGCCAGCACTTTAAAGCCTGAATACGTCAGGGCATCAACGGCAATCACATCCCCCGGTTTGAGCAATGCCATCATCGTCACCGCCAAGCCGTGCTGGGCACCGCTGACCACCAACACTTGCTCGGCCTCCACCACCAGCCCTCGGCTCAACAGGTGCCGCGCCACCGCCGCGCGCTCGTGCAGGCGGCCGGCATGGGGCTGGTAGCGCAGCAGCGCCTCCAAGTCGCCCGACAACGCCAGTTGGCGCAACGCCGTACGCAGCAAATCGGCCTGGCCCGGTAGCGATGGGTAGTTGAAATTGAGGTCGAGCATGCCCGTCGCCACCGTCATCTGCCCACTGCCCTGCCCCGGCGGCAACGAGATCTCGCGCACGAAAGTGCCGCGCCCGGTTTCGCCACTGACCAGGCCCATCGCCTCAAGCTCGCTGTATACCCGGCTGGCCGTGACCAGCGCCAGGCCATGGTCGGCGGCCAATTGCCGGTGGGTGGGCAGACGCGTGCCGGGTGGCAGCGCACCGCTGCGAATATCCGCGGCAAAAGCATCGACCAACGACTTGTAGCGAGCACGTGGCATAGGTGATGTATCCATGACAATTTTTTGATTGTCTTAATCTTCAATCCTAGGATAGCCAAACGCAACCTAACCTTTTCAGGCACGCCCTCATGGAACGCACCCTTCGCCTCAACAGCCTCGACAGCAGCACTCAAGGTTGGATCAACGGTTTTATTGGCGTGCTCATTTTCAGCGGCTCACTGCCGGCGACGCGCCTGGCGGTGATGGAGTTCGACCCGGTATTTTTGACCATGATCCGCGCCACCCTCGCCGCCGCGCTGGGGCTGTGCCTGCTCGGTGTGTTCAAGGAGAAACGCCCCGCGCGCGCGCAGTGGATGCCGCTGGCAGTCGTCGCGCTCGGTGTGGTGATTGGCTTCCCGCTGCTGACGGCACTGGCGTTGCAATACGTGACCTCGGCGCACTCCATTGTCTTCATCGGCCTGCTGCCGCTGGCCACGGCGGTATTCGGCGTGCTGCGTGGCGGCGAGCGGCCGCGCCCGGTGTTCTGGCTGTTTTCGATGCTCGGCAGCCTGTTGGTGATGAGTTACGCCGTCGCCCAAGGCTTGAGCGCCGCGCCCGTGGGTGACGTGCTGATGCTGTTGGCGGTGCTGGCATGCGGTTTGGGCTATGCCGAGGGCGCCAAATTGTCGCGCACCTTGGGCGGGTGGCAGGTGATCTGCTGGGCGCTGGTGGTGTCGCTGCCGGTGGTGGCGCCGCTGAGTCTGATCCTCGCCCCTGCGACCTTGACCGGCATCAGCCTGCCGGCCTGGCTGAGCCTGGGCTATGTGGCGTTGTTCAGCATGCTCATCGGCTTTGTGTTCTGGTACCGCGGCCTGGCCCAGGGGGGCATCGCCGCCGTCGGCCAGTTGCAGTTGCTGCAACCCTTCTTCGGCCTGGCGCTGGCAGCGGGCCTGCTGCATGAGCAGGTCAGCCTCGGCATGGTGCTGGTGACGGTTGCGGTGATCGGCTGCGTGGCCGGCGCGAAGCGCTTCGCGCGCTAACGCTGCGGCGCAACCATCTTGAACTTGATGGTGATGTCGTTGGACACCACGCTGTTGCCCGCCCACTCACCTTCGCCGATCTTGAAGTCATCGCGCTTGAGCACAAACTCACCGTCGAACACACCGATGCCGCTTTGCTCCTTGAGCAGCACAGTGATGTCCACCGGCCGCGTGATGCCCTTGATCGTCAGGTTGCCGGTGATCGTGTAGCGGTTGTCGCCCAGCGCGGTGGCGCCGCTGGATTCATACACGCCGACCGGATAGGCCGTGGTGTCGAACCACGCAGGTTGTTGCAACTGGGTATTGGCGTCCGGGCTGCCGGCGTCGATGCTGGCGAGCTGGATCTTGAGCAACGCATGCGCCGCCTCGGGCTTTTGCGTATCGAACGTCAGGGTGCCTTCAAAGTCGCTGAAGGTGCCATACACCCGCTGCCCGAACTGCTGGAAAGTAAAGCTGATCTGGCTGGCGGTGCGGTTGACGTCTTTGTATTCCACGGCCCGCGCGCTGGAAAACCAACCGAAGACGAGGGCCAGCAAAAACACCTTGGACATTCGACGCTTCATGAAACGCTCCGCGAGAGAAAAGGACACACGTGCTGAGCTAACACGCCATGGCATGGATTTATTCCCATCGGGCGCGCGTCCTGCTAAACAGAGTAGTCGCGAAAAACAATAAGGACTTTTCATGCCCACCCCTTCTCTGCAGGACACCACCGCCCCCGAAGGCATCTGCTACGGCTGTGGCGGCAGCAATCCACATGGCCTGCACATCAAAAGCCGTTGGGACGCCGATGGCGTCCATGTCATCGCCGAGCATCAACCCGAGGCCAAATACAGCGGCTGGCCCGACCTGGTCTACGGCGGCCTGATCGCCATGCTGGTGGACTGTCATTCCAACTGGACGGCCATGGCTTATCACTACCGCGCCGAGCAACGTGAACCCGGCAGCTTGCCGCGCATCGATTGCGTCACCGGCAACCTCGGCATCAAATTCATCAAACCCACACCCATGGGCGTCACGCTGAGCCTGCGCGCGCGGGTTGAGGGCGAGGTGGGACGCAAAAGCCGCGTGGTCTGCGAGGTGTACGCAGGTGACGTGCTCACGGCCATCGGTGACTCGGTGTTCGTGCGCGTCGACACTGGGCAGCTGGCCGCTGCCGCGCATGGTCGCGCGGGCTGATCCTGGTCTACATTGATTGCCACCGCTAATCGAGGAATGCACCGATGACTCGTCTCACCGCGAAAGACTTTGCCCCCGAACTGCTGGAACTCTACGACGGCTACGCCCACGGCAAGCTCAACCGCCGCGAATTTCTCGACCGCGCCGCGCTGTTCACCTTCGGCGGCCTCACCGCCTCTGCGCTGCTGGCGGCCCTGAGCCCCAACTATGCGCTGGCCGAACAGGTCAAGTTCACCGACCCGGAGATCATCGCCGACTACATCACCTACCCCTCGCCCAAAGGCAACGGCACGGTGCGCGGCTACCTGGTACGCCCGGCCAAGGCCAGCGGCAAGGTGCCGGCGGTGGTGGTGGTTCACGAAAACCGTGGCCTGAACCCCTACATCGAAGACGTCGCCCGCCGCCTGGCCAAAGCCGGCTTCATCGCCCTGGCGCCGGACGGCCTCACCTCCATGGGCGGCTACCCGGGCAACGATGAAAAAGGCGTGGAACTGCAACAGAAAGTCGACCCCGAAAAACTCATGAACGACTTCTTCGCCGCCATCGAATGGCTGATGCACCACGACAACAGCACCGGCAAAGTCGGGATTACCGGCTTCTGCTATGGCGGCGGCGTGACCAATGCCGCGGCGGTGGCTTACCCCGAATTAGGCGCGGCGGTGTCGTTTTACGGAAAGCAGCCGGAGGCAAAAGATGTGCCGCGGATCAAGGCGCCGATCATGCTGCACTACGGCGAGCTGGATACGCGGATCAACGAAGGTTGGCCGGCGTATGAGAAGGCCTTGAAGTCGGCGGGCACAACGTACGAGGCGTACATCTACAAGGGCGCCAACCACGGGTTTCACAATGACTCAACACCCAGGTATGACGAGGCGGCGGCGAATCTGGCGTGGGAAAGAACCCTCGGCTGGTTCCACAAATACCTGGCCTGACCCCACTCTAAATGTGGAAGCTGTCTTGCCGTGGCGAGCGGGCTTGCCCCGCGTTGGGGCGCGAAACGGCCCTGAAACCTGACGACGCGATACATCTGGAAAACCGCGCTGACGCTTCTGGGGCTGCTGCGCAGCCCAACGCGGGGCAAGCCCGCTCGCCACAACAAGCCAGCTCTCAGCTTAGAAATAAGGGGCAGACCACGCTTAATCCAAAACCGTGGTCTGATCCCGATTTTCTTCAAAGACCACCACATCCACCTGTGGCGAGCGGGCTTGCCCCGCGTTGGGGCGCGAAGCGGCCCTGAAACCTGACGACGCGATACATCTGGAAAACCGCGCTGACGCTCCTGGGGCTGCTGCGCAGCCCAACGCGGGGCAAGCCCGCTCGCCACATCAAGCCAGCTCTCAGCTTAGAAATAAGGGGCGGACCACGCTTAATCCAAAACCGTGGTCTGACCCCGATTTTCAATTTTTACAGTAAAAAACTGTGGGAGCTGGCTTGCCTGCGATGACGGTCTTTCAGTAACCAATAGGCTGGCTGACCCACCGCTATCGCAGGCAAGCCAGCTCCCACATTGGCTCTTCGCTGATTTCCAGATCAGTGCTCCAACGCATACCGCCGACAATGGTTGAGATAACCCTGCTCATGGCTCCCCACCAACTGCACCACGCTGGTCCATAACCACGACGGCGCATCCAGCTGTTTCGAGCGGTTTTCCTGCAGCACCGCCATCCACTGCTTGCGCGTGTCGCGGTCCATTTGCCGGGCATGGGCGATGCCGACCACGCGGGCCAGGTAGCCGGCGGCGTGCATGGCGTCGGTTTCGCTGAGTTCATCCAGCTCCAGCTTCATGTCCTGGGGCAGCAGCTCGCGAATGAAGAATCCGTGATCCAAAAAGCGCGTCGCCAGCATGCGCTCACCCAAGCCTGGTGACAGCTGTCGCGCGCCTTCCACCACCCGTCGCCCATTGTCGCGGGGCATCTTCGCGCGCGGTGTACGCGGTGCAGCGGCGCCGACGGCTTCCTTGATATCGATCAGGCAATATTCCTGATCATCCTTGTCGCCCACGCCCAGCAGTGCCGCATAGCGCAGCAAGCCGAGGGAACTGCAGCCCTTGACCCAATAGGCTGAGTCCAGCAGCTCAACCTTGGCGTCTTTGGGCCGGCCTTTGAGCGAGGTGACCAACTGGTGGATTTCATCCGAGGCGCAGAGGGTCTGCAGGGCGCCCTTTTCTGCCCGCGACAATGCCCAGAAGTGCTTGCCCAGTGGAATCGTCGGCCGCACGTTTTCAATGCGTTCACGCGCCAGGTTTTTCCAGGTGCGCTCCACCGCGCTGCGCATGCCGGCCTTGACCTGGGATGGGCGTGGCGGCACTTCGTCGGGCTTGTCTTTGAAGGCTTGTTCGTAGCCGCCGATCATCTCTTCAAGCATGCGCGCGGTGGTCACTCCCGGCAGGTCCGAGCCGCGTGCGGCGGTGGCCAACGACAAGGCCAGGCGCACCAGATCGTGGGCCGGGTTGCCGATCACGGTCTGGTCAAGGTCGCGGATGTGCATGTCGATACGGCCCTTGATATCGCCGGTCGGGCCCAGGTTGCCGGCGTGGCAATCGCCGCAGATCCAGATCGCCGGGCCGTGCGGCAAGCGGCGGCCTGGCTGGCTGTGCAGCCATTCATAAAACTGCACCGTGCTGCCGCGCACATAGGCGTGGGCGGAGCGCGCCATCTTCAAGTTGCGCAGTTGCGTGAGGTGGGGCATGCGGTCGGCGGGGCGCGGGGTTTTCATGGATGAACTCAGTACGGGGAGATGCGGTAGAGCGTAGCCCCACAAGGAATGTTTCATTATGTTTCAAAAAAACTGGCAAAGAGCCTGTTTCAATTCATAAGCCACACCAAATAATCCGTCGCTAATCCGTCTTTCTAATCGCCCGCCCCTGCGCGCTAGCATCGGCCTTACTCGATGCAGCGAGTCACAACCCTAACTGCACACATCCACAAACACTGCCGCCCTAAAAAAAGAGATAAAGCAGATGAATGACGTGATGAACACTGCACTCCAGGCGCCCACCAAGATCAACCTGGTCAAGGCCCGTGGCTCGCTGGTGTGGGACGACCAAGGCAAGGAATACATCGACTGCACCGCCCAGGCATGGTCGAACAACCTGGGGGCCAACGACCCGCGCGTGGTGGAGGCGGCGATTGCGCAACTGCGCGACATGACCCACATCCGCCCCAACTTCGGCTCCCCCGCCCACACCCGGCTGGTGGCGAAGCTGCGCGAAGTCTCGCCGGCCTCGCTCAACCAGATGGGTTTTGCCCTGCATGGCAGCCTCGCCGGTGAAATGGCGATGAAACTGGCGTTCAAAAACCGTCCCGGCGCGCAGAACCTGCTGGTGCTGCAAGACGGTTACCACGGCCGCTCGCTGGCCACCCTCGGCGCCAGCTGGCCGCACCCGAATAACCCATTCCTGGCGATTCAGCCGCGCTTTACCCGCGTGCCGCACCCGAACCCGTATCGCACCCGACTCGGGCTGGACCCGGAAACCGAATCCCAGCTGTGCCTGGGTCTGCTTGAAGACACCATTCTCAAAGGCGTCGACGGCGGTGTGGCAGCAGTGATGATGGAGCCTATCCAGGGCAATGGCGGGCACATCGAGTTTCCGCGCTCGTACTACAAAGGCGTGCGCGAGATCTGTGATCGCCTCGGCGTGTTACTGATTTTCGATGAAGTGCAAACCGGTTTCGGGCGCATGGGCACGATGTGGGCGGCGGACTATTACGACGTACTGCCCGACATCATCGTGTTCGGCAAAGGCGTGGGCGGCGGCTTTCCGCTGGCCGGCATCCTGGCCGACGACACACTCAAGTGGTTTGACGAAGGTGAAGAAGCGCTGACCTTTGGCCACTTCCCCGTTTCGCTGGCCGCAGGTTACGCCGCCGTCGAAGCCATCGTCGCCGACGGTCTGTGCGACAAGGCGCGCGACTCGGGCGAATACATCACCGCACGGCTCAAGGACATGCAAACCCGGCACCCGCTGATCGGCGACGTGCGCTGCCCGGGCCTGATGGCCTCCATTGAGCTGGTCAAGGACCGCGCCACCAAAGAGCCCGCATGCCGTGAATCCCAAGAGGTCTATCGCCTTGGGCTGGAGCGCGGCGTATTGTTCGGCGAGAGCCGTTACGCGGGCCTGGGCAACCTGATCAAGGTCAAGCCGCCGCTGGACATTGAGCGCCCGCTGCTGGCCAAGGCCCTCGACGTGCTGGATGAAGTGATCGGCATCATCGAGGAGCAACGGCCATGAGCACGATTGTCGAAAGCCCCGTCACCGCCCCACCGAATAGCCAAGCCACGCTGTCCAGCGACGACGCCGACCTGGCGAGCCTTGGCTACGAGCAAAAGATGCACCGCACCATGAGTGCCTTCACCTCGTTTGCCCTGGCCTTCTCCATGGTCTCGATCAACACCGGCGTGGTCACGCTGTTTGCCGACCCGTTCAACCGCGTCGGCGGCATCGGCATCCTGCTATGGCTGCTGGTGATCCCGCTGGTGTGCTGCATCGTGATGGTCTACTGCCATTTGGCCGGGCGTATTCCGCTTACCGGTTACGCCTATCAGTGGTCGAGCCGCCTGGCCGGCAATCACTTCGGCTGGTTCACTGGCTGGGTAGCGTTCACCTCGTTTGTCGCCGGCACGGCGGCCACTTCGGCCGCCATCGGCACGGTGTTCGCCCCCGAGATTTGGGCCAACCCTACACAAGGCCAGATCCAGGGCCTGAGCATCGGCGCGACGCTGGTGGTAGGGCTGCTGAATATCTGCGGGATTCGCCTGGCTACACGGATCAACGACATCGGCGCGATCATCGAAATCATCGGCACGGTGCTGCTGGCGATTGCCTTGTTCTTTGGCGTGTTTTTCTTCTTCGAACACACCCAAGGCGTGGCGATCCTGACCTCGGCGAAGCCCGTGAGTGGCGGCGACATCAGCTTCACCACCCTCGCCCTCGCCACCTTGTTGCCAGTGTCGGTGCTGCTGGGTTGGGAAGGCGCTGCTGACCTGTCCGAAGAAACCAAAGACCCGCGCCGCGCCGCGCCCCGAGCGATGATTCGCGCGGTGCTGGTGTCCAGCGTGCTGGGTTTCGTGGTGTTTGCGCTGCTGAGCATTGCGATACCGGGCTCGGTCAGCGAGCTGCTCAGCCACAGTGAAAACCCGGTGATCAATATCGTGCGCCTGCAACTGGGCGACGCGGCGGGCATCGGCATGATAGTGATTGCCTTCGCCTCGATCCTCGCGTGCCTGATCGCCAATATGGCAGTGGCCACGCGCATGACCTTCGCGCTGTCGCGGGACAATATGCTGCCGGGCTCCAAGGTGCTGGCGAAGATCAACCCGCACTTCGGCACGCCAGTGGCGGCCATCGTGCTGATCACCGCCATCGCCGTGCTGCTCAACCTGGCCAGCGGCGGGTTTGTCACGGCGATCTACTCGATGGTCGGCCTGACCTACTACTGCACCTACCTGCTGACCTTGATCGCAGCCTTCCTCGCTTACCGCAACGGCCGCATGCCCGGCGCCCCGGACGGTGTGTTCAGCCTGGGCCGCTGGCTGTTGCCGATGATCCTGCTGGGCGGCGCCTGGGCCATCGCGGTGATCCTCACCCTCAGCGTGCCTGAAGAAAGCCGCACCGGCGCGATCACCACTGGCGTTACACTGGGGGTCGGCGTGCTGTGGTGGCTGTTCTCACTGCGCAAGCGCCTCAACAACGGCAGCGCGGGGCCGAGCAGTCAGTTGCTCGATCACTAGCCACGCACAAAACCCCGGCAACGGGGTTTTGCTTGTCACTCTCAAGGAGGTCTATCGATGTTTGCCCAGGCTACCTGGCTCAACCCGCCACAACAGTGGACCCGCGAAGACGACAGGCTGACGGTCACCACCGATGCCCACACCGATTTCTGGCGCGAAACCCACTACGGCTTCGTGCGTGACAACGGCCATTTTCTGTTTGTGCAAACGCCGGGGGAATTCACCGCCCAGGTGAAAATCCAGGGCGGCTTTGCGCACTTGTACGATCAGGCCGGGCTGATGGTGCGGGTTGATGAAACGCAGTGGGTGAAGGTCGGCGCCGAGCTGTCCGATGGCGTGACGCTGCTCAGCAGTGTGTTGACCGATGGCGTGTCGGACTGGGCCACTGGCGTGTTCCCCGGTGACCCGCAAGCCTTCTGGATTCGCGCAACCGTGGCCAACGGCGTATTACGCGTGCAGGTCTCGGTGGACGGCGTGAGCTGGCCGCTGGTGCGGCTGGCACCCTTCCCTGTCGCGCCGTCGTATCAGGTCGGGCCGTACTGCTGCACGCCTGAGCGCGGCGGCCTGGAAGTGCGCTTTTGCGAATGGCAGGTCAGCGCGCCGAACGGCAAATCGCTGCACGACCTGTCCTGACTAGGGGCGGCCGCTCGCCACTTCCACGGCCAGTTCGGCGAAGTTGCGCGCGGCCATGCTCGGGTGCGGCGGCAAGGCCACCGCCACTTCGCACATCGGCATGTCACTGATCACCGGGAACGCCAACCCGGGCCGTGCGTAAAAACGTGCGGTGGAGAGTGCCGTGATGCTGATTCCGCGCTCCGACGCTACCGCCTGCAATTCGGTTTCCACCGTCGAGGCTTCGTGCACGATCCGCGCCGGCTGCCCGTTGCGGTAGGCATCGGCGGTCCAGTAACTGCGCCAGACGCCACTGCCCGGCGCGGCAATGATCGGCTCATCGAGCAGGTCATGCACGCTGACGCGGCTTTCGCCCGCGAGTCGATGGCTGGATGCCAGGCAGGCCACGCAAGGCTCGGCGACCAACGTGTGCAACTCGATCGCCGGCAGCCCCAACGGTGGGCGCAGCACCGCGACGTCCATGCCGGCATCGATGCCGGCCAGAGGTGAAGCGAAGTCGTACTCGCGCACCACCAGTTCGATCTCGGGGTAGCGCTTGGCGAACACGCTGAGGATCTGCGGCATCAGGTCGACCCCGGCGCCGATCAGGAAGCCCACGTTCAAGCGACCGCGCACACCGCGCGCGTGCTCGCGGGCGGTTTGCACCAAGCGGCCGACGCCATTCACAACTTCCCGCGCCTCCAGCAACAGCGCCTGGCCGGCGCCGGTCAGCGCAACGTTGCGGGTATTGCGTTCGAACAGTTGCACATCCAGCAGCGCCTCGAACTGGCGAATGGTCTGCGACAAGGCCGGTTGCGACACATGCAGGCGCGTGGCGGCGCGCACGAAGCTGAGCTCTTCGGCCACTACCACAAAGGCCTTGAGTTGACGGATGTCCACGCCGGAAGTCTGCATCGGCTCTCCTGTTGATCAGTTCGATGGCCCAGGTCGAGAATGGCACGAGTCAGGCGTCGGCGGATACGGCTTGCAGCCAGCCCTTGAACGCCAGCATCGCCGAGGTTTCGGCCCGCGACTGCAGACGCGTCAGCCAATAACTGCCGGTGGTAATGCCAACGTTGAACGGCTGGCGAATCACATCCGTCGCCAATTGCCGCGAGAACATCATCGCCGGGGCCAGCGCCACGCCGATGCCTTGCAGCGCCGCTTCCATCATTGCCAGCGACGAATCGAAGACGATGCTGCGCGGCACGACGGTGTCGGCGGGCAGGCCTGCGGCCTGGAACCATTGGGTCCACTCATCGGCGCGGTAGGAGCGCAGCAGCGTGTGTTTCAACAGGTCGGCCGGCGTGCGCAATTGCTCGGCCAGCGTGGGTGTACACAGCACGGTCAACGGCGCCGCCAGCAATTCACAGGCGTCGGTGCCGTGCCAGGCGCCAGCGCCGAAGCGGATCGCGTAATCCAGGCCTTCGGCGGCCACGTCCACACGGTTGTTGTGGGTGGACAGGCGCAGGTCGATAAACGGGTAGCGCGCCTGAAAGTCCGGCAGGCGTGGCAGCAGCCAACCCACGGTAAAGGTGCCCACCGCGCCTACGGTGAGCACTTCGCGGTAATGCCCGCCTTCGAACTGGCTGAGCGTCTGGGCAATGCGGTCAAACGATTCGCGCACCACTGGCAGCAGGGTCTCGCCCTCACGGGTGAGCATCAAGCCGCGTGGCAGGCGCTTGAACAAGGTGACATTGAGTTGAACTTCAAGGCTTTTCACCTGATGGCTGACCGCCGCCTGGGTCACACACAGCTCAATGGCGGCCCGGGTAAAGCTCAAGTGGCGGGCCGACGCCTCGAAGGCGCGCAAGGCATTGAGCGGCAGATGGGAACGCAGCATGCTTGACCCCAGATTTTCTAATGGCTGGTGCGAGATATGATCGTTTGATCGCGGCCGGCAAACTGCCTACATTTGCCCCGCCTGCGCAGGCTTTCTATTTAATCGATCACCTCATGGAAGCGACATCATGCCCCAACTTTCTCTGTTTGGAGTGCGTAATTTAACCGCCCTGGCCGTATTCATCGCTGCCGGCAACTGCGTGGCGGCAACTGACCTGCAGGCCGTGGTAGACGCCCGCGTAAAACCGTTGATGCAACAACAGGCCATTCCGGGCCTGGCGGTCGCCGTGGTCCAGAACGGCAAGGTGCAATACTTTAACTACGGCACGGCCTCGAAAGAAACCCAGCAGCCGGTCAGCGAAAACACCCTGTTTGAAGTCGGCTCGGTGAGTAAAACCTTCACCGCCACCCTCGGCGGTTACGCCCAGGCGACCGGCAAGCTCAAGCTCTCGGACACCGCCAGCCAGCACTTGCCCGCATTGGCCGGCAGCGCCTTCGACAAGATCAGCCTGCTGCAGCTGGCAACCTACACCGCCGGCGGCCTGCCCCTGCAATTTCCCGACGCTGCCGACAGTGCCGAGACCATGCTCGGCTACTTCCAGCACTGGAAACCGACTTACGCACCGGGCGCACAACGCCTGTATTCGAACCCGAGCATCGGGCTGTTCGGCTATCTGGCGGCGCAAAGCCTCGGCCAGCCGTTCAACGTGGCCATGGAAAAAACCCTGCTGCCCAAGCTGGGCTTGACCAACACCCACGTCAGCGTGCCCGCGGACAAATCCGCGCTGTACGCCCAAGGCTACGACAACAACCAGAAGCCCGTACGCGTCAGCCCCGGCGCGCTGGACAGCGAAGCCTACGGCATCAAGACCAGCGCCCACGACCTGGCTCACTACGTGATGGTGAACATGCACCCGCAAACCCTGGAAAAGCCGCTGCAACAAGCGATTGCCACCACCCACGCGGGCTACTACACCGTGAACGGCATGACCCAGGGCCTGGGCTGGGAGCGCTACCCTTACCCGGTCACGCTGCAAGCCTTGCTGGAGGGCAACTCCACGCCTATGGCGATCGAGCCGCACAAGGTCAACTGGCTGTCGCCCGCACAGCCGCAACCGGCCAATGTGCTGTACAACAAAACCGGCTCGACTGGCGGTTTCGGGGCGTACGTGGTGTACGTGCCGAGCAAGGACATGGGCGTGGTGATGCTGGCGAACAAGAATTACCCCAACGCTGAACGGGTCAAGGTGGCGCACGCGATCTTGAGCGCGATGGATCACTAAAGCCTGGCAAAAATCAACTGTGGGAGCGGGCTTGCCCGCGATAGCGGTGTGTCAGTCGCCATATGCAGCGTCTGGCACGCCCTCATCGCGGGCAAGCCCGGCTCCCACAAAGTATTACTGTGTTGTTGAGCGTTACATCCCCAGCCAGTGCGGCAACGCCAGCGAAATGAACGGCAAGTAAGTCACCATAATCAGGAACACCAGCAAGATCATCAGCCACGGCAATGCCGCGCGTATGGTCTGCCCCAGGGTCAGGCCGGTCACCGCCGAGGTCACGAACAGGTTCAACCCCACGGGTGGGTGCACCAGGCCGATTTCCATATTCACCACCATCACGATCCCCAGGTGAATCGGGTCGATGCCCAGCTTCATGGCAATCGGGAAGAAGATCGGCGCCAGGATCAACACAATGGCCGACGGCTCCATAAAGCTGCCCGCCACCAGCAACACGATATTGACCATGATCAGAAAGCCGATCGGCGTGAGGCCTTCAGAGATCACCCAGGCGGTGATTTCCTGCGGGATCTGCTCGGTGGTCAGCACGTGGGCGAACAGCATGGCGTTGGCGATGATAAACATCAGCATGATCGCCAGGCGCCCCGACTCCAGCAACACCTTGGGGCAGTCGCGAAATTTCATGTCCTTGTAGATGAACAACGCCACGAACGCCGAGTACACCGCCGCCACCGCCGCGGCCTCCGTCGGGGTGAACATGCCGCTGTAGATGCCGCCGAGGATGATCACCAGCAACAGCAAGCCCCAGAATGCGCGGCGCGCACAGGTCAGCCACTCACGAAAGGTCGCACGCGGTTGAGCCGGCAGTTTTTTGATGCGCGCAACGATGTAGATCGCGACCATCAACATCAGGCCCAGCAGCAAGCCCGGAATCACACCGGCCATAAACAGCTTGCCCACCGAGGTTTCGGTGGCCGCCGAGTACACCACCATCACAATCGAGGGCGGAATCAGAATGCCCAGGGTCCCGGCGTTACAGATGATCCCCGCGCCGAATTCCTTCGGGTAACCGGAGCGCACCATGCCCGCCACGGCAATCGAACCCACCGCTGCCACCGTCGCCGGCGATGAGCCGGACAGCGCGGCAAACAGCATGCACGCCAACACCGCCGCAATCGCCAGGCCGCCACGGATGTGGCCGACACAGGCGTTGGCGAAGTCGATCAAACGCTGCGCCACGCCGCCGGTGGTCATGAACGCACCGGACAACAGGAAGAACGGAATCGCCAGAAAGGTGTAGGCGTCAGAGGTTTCAAACAGTTTGATCGCCAGCGAACTCACCGAATCCTGGCTGAACATCAGGATCGACACCGCGCCGGACAGCCCGAGGGAAATCGCAATCGGCACGCCGAGGAACATGAACACGAACAGCAGCAAAAACAGACAGAGCACGGCCATCAGTGACGCTCCTCATGGCTGCCGGCCAACTTGCTGGCCTCGCCGGCCTCGTCGGCCAGGCCCAACCCGACCTGACGGTGGGTGAATAGGCGGTAGAAAATTTCCAGGTAGCGGATGAACACCAGGGCAAAACCGATGGGCACGATGATCACAATATCGCCCACGTCCACGCCGTATTGGTCGAGGTCTTCGGCGCCAATATGGGCGGTCATTACCGCGCTCACCCACTTGTAGCTGGCGATCATGAACAGCCCCGCGTAGGCCAGGCAGCACAGGCACGCGAGCATGCCGAGCAAGCGTTGCACCGGCCGCCTAGTCAGCTTGACCAGCGCGTCCACGCCGAGGTGGCCGGCGGTGCGCACACCGTAGGAGATGCCGAAGAAAATCAGCCAGCCGAACATGGCCTTGGTCAGCGCCACGCTCCAGGTCATGTCCTGGGCCCAGGTCATGGTGTGGTCGCCCAGGGCGTTGAAGAAGTTGCTGCTCCACGCCCACTTGTCCGCCAGGGAAAAGAACAGCGTGTAGATGTTGTTGAGCATGACGTAGACAAATGTCACCAGGGTCATGGCGGCCAGCAGGAAGGCGATAAAACCTTCCTCCAGGTGCTCCCAGACGCGCCTTAGCGTTTGCATGGCAAAACCTCGCGAAGCGGGAATGATGTCGGGGTGGAAATCGGCTCAACCTGTGGGAGCGAACCTCTGTGGGAGCCGGGCTTGCCCGCGATGGGAGCAGCTCGGTTCTGCAGATACACCGAGTTGCCTGCATCGCAGGCAAGCCAGCGCCCACCTAAAGCCGTTTCCAAAGCAGGTTTGGGTGCTCGCCCAACTACTGGTTGGACGCGTCCGCCGCCTTGATCAGGTCGGCGCCAATCTCGCCTTCAAACTTCTGCCACACCGGGCGCATGGCTTCGCGCCAGAGCTGGCGTTGCTCGGGGGTCAGTTCGATGATTTCGCTGGTCTTGGCGTCGATGATCTTCTGCTTGGCCGACTGGTTCAGCGCCTCGGCCTGCTTGTTCACCTCCACAGTGACCTCGAGCATGATCTGGTCCAGGGTGGTGCGGATGTCCGGCGGCAGGCCGTTCCAGAACGTGGCGTTGGTGATCACCATGTAGTCGATCAGGCCGTGGTTGGACTCGGTGAAGTACTTCTGCACCTCGTTGACCTTCTGGCTTTCATAGTTCGACCAGGTGTTCTCGGTGCCATTCACGGTGCCGGTCTGCAGGCCCTGGTAGACCTCGGCAAAGCTCATCTTGCGCGGGTTGGCGCGGATCGCCTTGAACTGCTCCTCAAGCACGCTGGAGGCTTGCACACGGAACTTCAGGCCACGGGCGTCCTTGGGTTCGTGCAGGGCTTTGTTGGAGGAGAGTTGCTTGAGGCCGTTGTGCCAATACGCCAGGCCGAGGATGTTTTTGTCTTGCATCGAGGTCAGCAGGGCTTTGCCCTGCGCGGCCTGGAAGCGGTCGACGGCGGCCAGGTCGTTGAACAAAAACGGCAGGTCGTATATCTGCACTTGCTTGGTATACTGCTCGAACTTGGCCAGCGACGGCGCCAGCATCTGCACATCGCCCAGCAGCAGCGCTTCCATCTCCTTGCCGTCGCCGAACAGCGACGAGTTGGGGTACACCTCAACCTTGACGCGGCCCGGCAGGCGCTCTTCGGCGAGCTTCTTGAACAGCAGCGCGCCCTGACCTTTGGGGGTGTTTTCGGCGACCACGTGGGCGAACTTGATCACAATCGGGTCCGCCGCCTGGGCCAGGCCCGCGGCAAACAACGTGGCGGCGCACAGCAGCGCCCGAGAAAGCTTGAGCATGGACAATCACCTTCTTATTGTTGTGTTGTAGGGCAAGGTGCCTGATGTCACGTGTGTAGTGAATTTCGAATTTTAGATACCTGCGTTCGGCTAGGACGAACGCCAATCTTCAGAACAATAAAGATCAAGTGTGGGAGCTGGCTTGCCTGCGATAGCGGTGTGTCAGGCAGTGGATTTGTTAGCTGAGCCACCGCAATCGCAGGCAAGCCAGCTCCCACAGTTTTTGATTCGGTTTCGTCAGCTATATCTTGGCCGCCAGCAACCTCTGCGCGCGCAGCAGCACCGGCGCATCCACCATCTGCCCATCAATCTGATAGGCCCCTGCCCCGTGCGCCCCGGCCTCTACCACGCGCTTGGCCCAGGCCAAATCATCGGCGCTCGGCGCCAGGGCCTCATGGATCACCGCCACCTGCCTGGGATGAATACACAGCGCGCCGGCAAAGCCCATCTCGTAGGCGTGCCGGATCGAACGCCGTAAACCTTCAGGGTCATCGATAGCCGGGTGCACGCCATCCAGCGGCGCGACCAGCCCTGCCGCACGCGAATGCACGATCAACGCCAGGCGTGCCTGGTCGAGGGCGAACTGCGCGGCCGCGGAATGGCTGCTCAGGTTCAAGTCCAGCGCCAGGTCCAGGCCCCCGAACGACAGGCGCTCCACCTGCGGCGCCCGAGCGATTTCAGCCACCGCCAACAAACCCCGCGCACTTTCGATAATCGGCCAGATCATTTTGCCGGTGGCCGCCACCACCGCCACCTGCGCCGCGCTCTCGACTTTGGGCAACAGCACGCCTGCCACATTTGCATGGGCTTTGCAGAACGCCACGTCTTCGAAATGCTCGGCATGCTCCGGCGCGTTGATACGCACCCACACCTGGGCCTCGGGATGGCCTTGCAGAAACGCCCCGAGGTTATCCCGCGCCTGGCGTTTGAGCGGCTCTTCGACCGCGTCTTCAAAATCGACAATCACCGCATCGGCGCCACTGGCCAACGCTTTGGCAAACCGCTCCGGGCGACTGCCGGGCACAAACAAGGCCGAACGAACCAAAGGCTTTGGCATCACTTGAATTCCTTATTAGATAACGCCGCGTGCACGCAGAGTGTCGATGGCTTCACCCGAATAGCCGAGCTGATCAAGGATGCTCTGGCTGTGCTGCCCGAGTGCCGGCACTGCATCCATCCGTGGGGTAAACGCGGCATTGCGCGCCGGTGGCAGCAGCGACGGCAACGGCCCGGCCGGGCTCTGGACTTCACGCCAACTGTCGCGCGCCTTGAGCTGCGGATGGTCCCACACGCCCTGCATGTCGTTGACACGCGCACTGGCAATCTGCGCGTCTTCCAAACGCTGGATCACCGCCTCGGCGTCCAGCTGCGCAAAGCTATCGACAATGATCTGGCGCAGCACTTCACGGTTGGCCGAACGCTTGAAGTTGGCCGAGAAACGCTCATCGGTAGCCAATTGCGGCGTGAGCAGCACCTTGTCGCAGAACGCCGCCCATTCGCGTTCGTTCTGCAAACCAAGCATCACCGTGCCGCCGTCGCCGGTGGGGAATGGCCCATACGGGTAAATCGTCGAGTGCGCCGCGCCGGCGCGCGGGGGTTGCGGCGCGCCGTCGAACGCGTAATACATCGGGTAGCCCATCCACTCCACCAGGCTTTCGAGCATGCTCACGTCGATGCGGCTGCCCTTGCCCGTTTTGCCGCGCAGCAGCAGCGCCGAGAGGATGCCGCTGTAGGCGTACATGCCCGCAGAGATATCGGCGATGGAGCAACCGGCCTTGGCCATCTGGTCGTCACCGGGGCCGCCGGTCACCGACAGAAAGCCGCCCTCGCTCTGGATCAGCAAGTCATAGGCCTTTTTCTTCTCGTAAGGCCCACCTTCGCCATAGCCGGAAATATCGCAGACGATCAGCCGTGGGAAACGCGCGTGCAGCGCTTCAAACGACAAGCCCATGCGCGCCGCCGCGCCGGGTGCGAGGTTCTGCACCAGTACATCGGCGTCGGCCAGCAGGGTGTCGAGGATGGCGCCCGCCTCGTCCTGCTTGAGGTCCAGGGTCAGGCTTTCCTTGGAGCGGTTGGTCCACACGAAATGCGAGGCCAGGCCGCGCACGCGCTCGTCGTAACCACGCGCAAAATCACCGGCGCCAGGGCGTTCGATCTTGATGACGCGGGCGCCCAAATCGGCCAGTTGCCGCGTGCAGAATGGCGCGGCAATCGCGTGTTCCAGGCTGACGACAGTGACGCCGTCCAGCGGTCGTTGATTATTCATCACAAATCCTCAAAGCCAGTGGGCCATGGACGCGGCGTTACGCAGGTTCCAGGCCTTGTCGATCAGTGCATCGGCCTGGGCCGGTGAGCGGGCGCCGCTGAAGTGGGTCAGGCACTGGAACTTGTCCGCCAGCGCCTCACGGCTCAAGGTGTTGCCCGGGTCGCCCTTGGGCTCATCAATGGCGCCGTGCAGCGTGCGGCCGTCGACCGTGGTGACGGTGACGCGGCCCAGCCAGCGTTGCGGGTAGGCGCCGTCCACTTCAGGGTCCAGCGTCATGCTGACCTTGTCGCGAAAGCTCGCAACGGCGGGATCGGTCAGCGCCAGTTGGTGAAACTCGGTGAGCCCGGCCTTGCCATGCACGGCGATCAGGCCGAGCACCGTGCCCATGGAAAACTTGGCCTGGTGCACGGTCGCGGGCACTGCCACGCGGCCCAGGACATCGATGGCGCCCTGGTGCACACGGGTTTGCACGCGGGCGATCTGTTCAGCGCCCAGCCCTTCGCGCTGCATCAAATCCAACAGCGCATCGGCGGCAGGATGGGTGTGGCGGCACGACGCGTGAAACTTGAACGAGGTTTCCAGCAGCGCCCAGCGCGTGCCCAGGTCGGCCGACAATTTGCTCGGCTGCGCATCACTGGACATGCCCGCGGCCAACCCTTGGTCGCCTTCAAGAATATTGCGCGCGCCGGTCAGTCCGTCTGCGGTCAGGTACGCGGCGAGCAAGCCATCGGCGGCGGCCTTGGCGGTGTGCAGTTGCTTGGAGTCGGCGGCATCGCGCAGGAACTCCCAAAGGCCGGCGGCCTGGGTGCCGGCGCTGCCGAGCAGGTTGATGAATTGTTCTTCGTTGAAATCCAGCAGCTTGCCCACCGCAACGGCCGCCGCCAGGGTGCCGACAGTCGCCGTGGTGTGGAAGATACGGTAGTGAGAACGCCCCATGAATTCGCCGATGCGAATCCCGGCTTCATAGCCCGCCACCGACGCCAGCAACAGCTCACGGCCAGACTTACCGAGGTCTTGCGCGGCAGCCAAGGCAGCCGGAAACACCACGGTGGCCGGGTGCAGCACCGAGCTGTTGTGCAGGTCATCCTGCTCCACCAGATGGGACGCGGCGCCGTTGACCAGCGCGGCGAAATACGCGCTGCTGCTGGCGCCACTGACGATGATCTGCGCCGGGCCGCTGCTCGGGCCCATCTTTTGTGCGTAGCGCTCGAACAAAGGAATCGGGTGCGCGCCCTTGCTCGCCAATGCAGAGGCGAGCCAATCCAGGTAAAGGTCTTCGGTGCGCGCCAGCACGTTGTCGGGCAACTGTTCGTAGTTCAACTCGGCGAGAAACCGACACAGGGCTTGGGTATGGCTCATGGTCAGGCCCTCAGAAGCTGCGTGGCAGTTCGAGCAAATGCTCGGCCACGTAGGACAGGATCAGGTTGGTGGAGATCGGCGCCACCTGGTACAGACGGGTTTCGCGGAATTTGCGCTCCACGTCGTACTCGCAGGCAAACCCGAAACCGCCGTGGGTTTGCAGGCAGGCGTTGGCCGCTTCCCACGATGCCTTGGCTGCCAGGTACTTGGCCATGTTGGCGCTGGCCCCGGCATTCTGGCCGCTGTCGTACTCCGCGCATGCGCGCCAGCGCATCAGGTCCGCTGCCTCAATCTCGATGTGCGCTTCGGCAATCGGGAACTGCACGCCCTGGTTCTGCCCGATAGGCCGGCCAAATACCACGCGGTCGCGGGCATAAGCGCTGGCCTTTTCGATAAACCAGCGGCCGTCGCCGATGCATTCGGCGGCAATCAGCGTGCGCTCGGCATTCAGGCCGTCGAGGATGTATTTGAAGCCCTTGCCCTCCTCGCCGATCAGGCTGCCCTTGGGCAGCTCCAGGTTGTCGAAGAACAGCTCGTTGGTTTCGTGGTTGACCATGTTGGCGATGGGCTGCACGGTCAGGCCGTTGCCGATGGCTTCGCGCAGGTCCACCAGGAAGATCGACATGCCCTCGGACTTTTTCTTCACCTCGGCCAGTGGCGTGGTGCGCGCCAGCAGGATCATCAGGTCGGAATGCTGCACCCGCGAGATCCAGACTTTCTGGCCATTGATCACGTATTTGTCGCCGCGCTGAATCGCGGTGGTCTTGATCTTGGTGGTGTCGGTGCCGGTGGTGGGCTCGGTAACCCCCATCGATTGCAGGCGCAGTTCGCCGCTGGCGAGCTTGGGCAGGTAGAAGCTTTTCTGCGCGTCGCTGCCATGGCGCAGCAAGGTGAACATGTTGTACATCTGGCCGTGAACCGTGCCGGAATTGCCGCCGCAGCGGTTCACTTCTTCAAGAATCACCGAGGCTTCAGCCAGGCCCAGGCCGGAGCCGCCGTATTCTTCCGGGATCATCGCCGACAGCCAGCCGGCGTCGGTCAGGACTTTGACGAAGGCTTCGGGGAAGCCTTTTTGTTCGTCGACCTTGCGCCAGTAAGCGGCATCGAATTCGGCGCACAGGGCGCGCACGCCTTCGCGGATGGCATTGAGTTCTTCGTTGTCATTGGGGTTCATTAACGGCTCTCCGCCTGTTGTTCTGGTGTTATTCGAAATGCAGTTCGGCTGTTTGCGCCACGCCCTCGGCATTGCCGGCCCACAACTGCGCCACGCCGGGTGCCGTCACGCGCCCGCTCAGTGCAAACGGTTGCGGCGCGATCAACGGGCGCACGCCGCGATAGCCCAACCGGCGCAGGGTGGCTTGCGGATGGGCACGGCAAAACGCGCGCAGGCTCAAGGTGGCGATCAACGGCCCATGCACCACCAGGCCCGAATAGCCTTCGGTGCCGGTGACGTAGGGGTAGTCGTAATGGATGCGGTGGCCGTTGAAGGTCACGGCGCTGTAGCGAAACAGCAGGGTTGGCGTGGGGTCGACCGTCTCCTGCCATTCACCCTGGGCCAGTGCCTCGCCGCTGCCCTGCTTGGGTGGCGTGGGTTCGCGGTAGACAATGTCCTGTTCTTCGCGAATCGCCAGGCGACCGCCTTGGGAATAGTCATGGCGCACGGTGACAAACAGCAGCGAACCGGTGCGGCCGGTCTTTTCTTCGACCTGAGTGATGGTCGATTCGCGGGTGGCCGCCTCACCGGCGCGCAAAGCGTGCAGGAACTCGATGCGCCCACCGGCCCACATGCGATTGCGATTGTCCGCCGGCGGCAGGAAGCCGCCACGCGCCGGGTGGCCGTCGGTGCCCAGGGCCGATTCGGGCAACGGGTCTTGAAAAAAACACCACTGCCACAACGGTGGAACGGCCTCGCCATCCTGGGGCACCGCTTCGCCGAAGGTCGCGGCAATACGCTTGAGCAGGTTATGGCTCAGGTGGTCGTGGGCGGTTTCACTTCGGCCGATCCAATCGGTGGCGCTCATCGGGTACACATCCTCTGGCAGTGGTGGTCTGCCCCGGATCATGCAAGCGCCTGCCCGTTCTGAGAATTTGCATTTCAATAAACCAGCGTTCGGTTATGCTGAACGCCGCTTGTCACACCTCCAATCCGCTGTGGGAGCTGGCTTGCCTGCGATGGCGTTGCGTCAGGTTGCACATGCATCGCCTGATCCACCGCCATCGCAGGCAAGCCAGCTCCCACAATTGATCTTCACCGTTGCCGAATAGGTGTTTTGCATGCACTTCGATCTCGCCGACCTGCGCCTGTTTATCCATATCGCCGAATCCCCCAGCCTGACCCAAGGCGCGAAACGCGCGTTTCTCTCGCCCGCCGCCGCCAGTGCGCGGATCAAGGCGCTGGAAGGCCAACTCGACACGCGCCTGCTGTACCGCGACAGTCGGGGCGTGGAGATCACCCCGGCGGGCGAACGCTTGCTGCACCATGCGCGGCTGATCATGCGCCAAGTTGATTACCTCAAGAGCGAGTTCACCCAATACGGCGTGGATTCGGCCGGGCATATCCGCATCTTCGCCAACACCACGGCGGTCACCGAGTTTTTGCCGGAGGTGCTGGCGGGCTTCCTGTCCCAGCGCCCCGGCGTGACCGTCGACCTGCAAGAGCGCCTGTCCCGCGATATCGTGCGCGGTGTGCTCGATGGCACCAGCGACATGGGCATCATCGCCGGGCCGGTTGAAGCGGCAGGTTTGCAGGTGCTGCATTTCAGCACCGATGAACTGGTGCTGATGGTGCCCGTCGGCCACCCCTTGGCCGACCAGCCGTCGGTGACGCTGGAACAAACCCTCGCGTACCAACATATCGGCCTGCACGAAGGCAGCACGTTGTTAACCTTTTTGCGCGAGCACGTGGAACGGCTCGGCAAGCATTTGTCGCTGCGTATCCAGGTGTCGAGCTTTGAGGCGATCTGCCGGATGGTCGAGGCTGGCGTGGGCATCGGCATCATTCCCGAGTCTGCGGCTGTGCGGCACAGCCGGACCATGCAGTTGGTGGCGGTCAAACTGGATGAACCCTGGGCCATTCGCGAGCGCAGTATTCTGGTGCGCGAACTGGAAGCACTGCCGGGCACCATTCGGGCGCTGATTGCTACCCTGATGCCGCAAAGCGCCTAAGCTGAACAGTCACCTTGCCAGAGGAGACTGCCATGCAACTCGAAGGATCCTGCCATTGCGGTGCCGTAACGTTCAGTCTGACCAGCCAGCACCCGTACCCCTACCAGCGTTGCTACTGCTCGATCTGCCGCAAAACCCAAGGCGGCGGCGGTTATGCGATCAACCTTGCCGGCGATACGCAAAGCCTGAAGGTCCAGGGGCGCAAACAGATTTCGATCTACCACGCCAGGCTCAAGCCCGAGGGCGCCAGCCGTGCACATGCGAGCACCGCCGAACGGCATTTCTGCTCGCAATGCGGCAGCGCACTGTGGCTGTTCAGCCCGCAGTGGCCGGAGCTGATTCATCCGTTCGCCTCAGCCATCGACACGCCGTTGCCGGTGCCGCCGGAACACACGCACTTGATGCTCGGCTCCAGGGCGCCCTGGGTTGAAGTCAGCGTGCGCAAAGGCGACCTGCAGTTCGACGAATACCCCGAAGAATCCATCGCCCAATGGCATGAGCGCCTCGGGTTGACCCGTTAACAGTCTTTGACCGTTTCCCGACAAAGCGCCCAAAGATTGTTGGCCCGCGCAGCCCTAGCATTCGAAGTGCATCAGGTAGATAGGTGTGCTGCTCGTTTGTACTCGGTCAAATGTGGGAGCTGGCTTGCTCGCGAAAGCAGTATGTCAGTGACACATGAGCTGACTGAACCACCGCCCTCGCGGGCAAGCCCGCTCCCACAGTTGATCTCTGTGCATCATTCAGAGGTGTGTCGGTTGTACTCGGTCAAAGGTGGGAGC